>CATITK010000059.1 GCA_949545755.1 Polaribacter sejongensis
CTTTAGTACAAACGAGGATAATAAATATGATAGAATTGTATTAATTTTTGATTTAAGTTCAGCAAATACGAACACCTATTACTTTGATGATTTAAAACTTTTTGAAAGAACAACTGGTGTCGGTGGTGGAACTGGTACTTCTAATACGATTGGTGGTGGTGATGGATGTGCAGATACCACTGTGTGTCCTGATCCTCCATCCGGAGAATTATTATATAACGGAAATTTTGAAGCATGTGACTGTGACTGGCAATTAATTGCGAATGGAGGTACAGTATCAATCTCAGAAACGATCAATAACGGTGGTTCTAGATCTGCTAAAATTCAATCTGCCACTGGAAAAAACCCAGCGATAAAACAAGAAAGACTTGGTGTTGGTACTATTGAACCAAATACGACTTATGTCGTTACTTTTGATATCAAAGCATCAGGAGCTTTTGGAGAAGGTGGTGTTTTCAAGGCATTTGCTTTTTCTGAAGGAGAAAATGGTGGAGAGGTACCTGCAACACAGCATGTTCTTACTGATAATACAGCTAGTATTTCTTCAACAACTTGGGAGTCTAAATCCTATACTTTTACAACTCCAGGAAACGCAAATGAAGTAGCAGGAGGAGTTTCATTTTTAGCGGAATTGGTAAACAGTAATGCTTCAGTGAATATCGATAATGTAGTAATAAAAGCTCAATAATTAAGGTTTTATAATATTATATAGCTTGGGTAGGCAAACAGCTTACTCAAGCTATTTATTAATAAAGACCTCTTAAAAATAAATGTAGTGGCTTTGTTAAGAGTGTTTTTTTAGAGGTCTTGAATTTGTAGAGACTTCTAAAAATAATAAAAAAAAGTGAGTTTCTTCTTACCAAGAAGATCAAAAAAGTAACCAAACCGAATATGTAAAAAGTATTCAACCAAATTTAAATAACGAACCTCTTTAAAACAATTGTAGGGAGTTCATAGAAGGCTAATTTTAATGACAGAAAAGACTATTTTTTTAGGAAAAAACAAGGCAGATTTTCAAACGCAAGAAGTTACGGGTGAAATGATCAATTTTGAGAATGAAATCTATTACAAAATTGAGAATAGTAATGAAATGAGACCTTTCTTTATGAGTATTGTCTCCGACTCTAACCACTGGATGTTTATTTCTAGTAACGGAGGGCTGACTGCGGGTAGAAAGAATAGTGAATACTCTCTTTTTCCTTACTATACAGACGATAAAATAACAGAGTCTGCAGATATCACGGGTAGTAAATCTATTTTTCAGGTTTTAAAAAATGGAAATACTTACTTATGGGAACCTTTTTCTCAAAGACAAATTGGTTTGTATCAAGTGAAACAAAACTTATACAAGAACAGTTTTGGTAACAAAGTTATTTTTGAAGAAATTAATGAAGACCTAGGTATCACATTTAGATATCAATGGAGTTCTTCTGATGTTTTTGGCTTCGTAAAAAAATCAACCTTAATTAATACTTCTTCAGAAAATGTACAAGTTACATTTTTAGATGGTTTACAAAATATTATCCCTTCAGACGTTGAAACCGATTTACAAAATTCGAGAAGTAATTTAGTAGACGCGTACAAAAAGAGTGAATTACAAACAAAATCGGGTTTAGGTATTTATGCCTTAAGCGCTATTATTGTTGATAAAGCAGAGCCAAGTGAAGCTTTAAAGGCAAACATCGTTTGGTCTTTAGGTTTTGAAACCCCAACTTATTTATTATCATCACTACAATTAGATAATTTTAGAAAAGGAAAAGCGCTTCATCAAGAAATTGATGTGAAGGCAGAAAAAGGTGCTTATTTTATTAGTGCTGATTTAAATTTAGCAGCAAACGAAACCAAAGAGTGGCATTTTATTGCGAATGTCAATCAAACAATAGGAGATATTCAAAGAATTTCGAAAGCAATTACGGGTAATGAAAATTTATCGAAAGAAATTCAAGAGGATATTGAATTAGGAACAAAAAACTTAATTGCCTTAACAGGAGCTGCTGATGGTGTTCAGGTTACAAACGATTCCTTAATTAGTACCAGACACTTTGCAAACACGCTTTTCAATTTAATGAGAGGTGGAACTTTTGATGATGATTATAAGATTGAAAAAGAAGATTTTATAAAATACATCGGAAAGGCGAATAAAAAAGTTATCAAGAAAAAAGAGGCATTGTTACATGATTTGCCAGACATCTTTAAGCTAAATACAATTCTTGAAATTGCAGAGAAAGATGAAGATCAAAACTTTAAAAGACTTTGTTTCGAATACTTACCACTAAAGTTTAGTAGAAGACATGGAGATCCAAGTAGACCTTGGAACAAGTTTTCTATCAATACAAAAAATGAAATAGATGGTTCTAAAATTTTAGATTATGAAGGAAACTGGCGTGATATTTTCCAGAATTGGGAAACATTAGCACATTCCTATCCTGCTTTTATTGAAAGCATGATTCATAAGTTTTTGAACGCAACAACTTTTGATGGTTACAATCCTTACCGAGTTACAAAAGATGGTTTTGATTGGGAAATTATTGAAGAAAATGATCCTTGGTCATACATTGGCTATTGGGGAGATCATCAAATAATTTACTTATTAAAATTCTTAGAATTTATAGAAAATCATTTTCCAAATCAATTGGAAAAAAGATTTTCTGAAGACATTTTTGTGTATGCAAATGTGCCTTACAAAATAAAAGATTATAAGAGCATACTTGAAAACCCTAAAGATACGATTGAATTTGACCATGATTTAGATGCAAAAATTCATCAAAAGAAAGAAGAATTAGGAGCTGATGGCGCTTTGTTAAGAGATGAAAATTTCTTTATATATAAAGTAAACTTAATAGAAAAATTATTGGCAACTGTGCTCGCTAAAGTATCCAACTTTATTCCTGAAGGTGGTATTTGGATGAATACGCAGCGTCCGGAATGGAATGATGCGAATAATGCGCTAGTTGGGAACGGTGTTTCTATGGTTACACTTAACTATTTAAACCGTTTTATAAAATTCTTTGAAAAAGTAGTTTTAAAATCGGCAACAGAAGAAGTGGAAATTTCTGCAGAATTGGCAACATTCTTTACGGAAGTAGTAGCCACTTTCAACCAAAATAAAAAGATTCTATCTGGGAGTGTTTCAGATTCAGAAAGAAAAACGGTTTTAGATGGTTTGGGTGAGGCAGCAAGTGTCTATAGAACTCAGATTTATGAAAATGGATTTTCTAGTGATCGAAGTAAGGTTAC
>CATITK010000060.1 GCA_949545755.1 Polaribacter sejongensis
ATTTGCTCCTGGGAAATCAGTAAGTTGTTTACTGTCTTTTGTAGAAGTAATTATCTCAACTTCCCAGCCTAATGTAGCTGCTATTTTGCATAATTTAACCGCATCGTGCTCGCCCCCAATAATAATTAATTTAAAAGCAGGTTGTAATACCTGGTTATAAACAGCAACATCACTTTTGGTTATAACTGTTTTTGTAAATGCAAATTGTTGCTTATTTTTAAAAGTTACACTTGTACCAAATTCACCAAAAACTTCATTTTCTTTTTTGAAATAACTGGTTAATTGTAAAGACTCTCTTTTAGAATTTGCTTCAGAAAAAGCAGATATAAATTGGTTAGTAACAAAAAAAGGCTCGATTAAAATATATAAAATACCTTCACAACCTAACTTATATCTACCATCGTATGTAATTACTTTGGGCTTGTTGTCTCTAAAAACCGTAGTTGCTCTATGTATAATTTCTTTCTCTACACAGCCACCACTAACGGCACCAACAGAACTCAAATCTTCAGAAATTAACATTCTAACTCCAGGCTTTCTATAAGAAGAACCTTCTAGAAAAACTACAGTTGCTAGCACGTTTTTCAATCCTTTTTGTTGATTGATTACAGCCTGCTTAATAATTTCTTTGAGTTCATGAATCATTGATGAAAATAATTTATTTAAATGTAAGATTTTTTACATTCTTATTTATGATTTATTTTACAAGTTTCACATTCATAGTTATCTTTATTTATAACCATTCCACTGATATTACTCTCTACAATTTTTTTAATAAAACTATTATAAGTTTGGTCATTTCCGACCAATTTACTTCCTTTATTTAGCTTGTAGAAATCTCCTTCCCATTCTTGTTTACCCCAACAATTTGGACAAATTCCTTCCGGTGCATTTTCGTTTGTATTTCCGGTATCTTTTGCGGTAAAATATTTTTTTAAACTTTGTATTAGGCTCATAATTGTTTGTTTTTTTAAGTAGTCGGAATAATACTAGAGACTTTACTGGTTAAAGTGTGTTATTAATAAAGCTAGTTCCAAATTAATTGTTTGCGTTCTTTCCAATAAAACTCTGGAGTTATTTTAAATGAATTTAGGAGTTCAATTTCATTATTAGAGAGTGAAAAAGTATTCAATTGTAAATTTTGTTTTAACTGTGCGTTGGTGCTCGCTCCGCTTAAAACAATACTATTAGGTACGGTTTGTTCGCAATATTTCAATGAAATTGCATCTACGCCAACGTTGTGCTTTTTTGATATACCTTCTAAAACTTCATACATTTTATTATAATGTGGATAGGATTCGTTTCTAAAAACCCTACCATTTGCCAAAGCTTCTTTAATTACAATTGATTTATTTTCTTGTATTAGTTCTTCTGAAACCTTTAGTATACTTTGATCTAAGAAATTATAAGTTACTTGAAATAAATCAAATAGAGAAGCACCATCAACCGTTATGTTTAATGCTTTTTTAATTACCTCTGCTTGATTTGCACCTGTTGTAGTCAATCCTATTTTTAAATTATGTTCTTTTTTTAGTGAAGCCAATCGTTCTAAAACTTTGAAATTTTCTAAAACCCCAGTTTCTATAGTTGCCGAATGAATTTGATATACTTTTAAATAGGGGAGTAGTTGTTTAGAAAAATCCCATTG
Source organism: Polaribacter sejongensis (assembly GCA_949545755.1). Taxonomy (GTDB): domain Bacteria; phylum Bacteroidota; class Bacteroidia; order Flavobacteriales; family Flavobacteriaceae; genus Polaribacter; species Polaribacter sejongensis_A. The sequence goes on from CATITK010000060.1 coordinate 1,649, forward strand.
TGCATTTAATTTTGCTAAACTGTGTTCTTTCACTTCGTGAATAATAGCGTTTTTGTCAAAGTTTGCGGTATAGGTATAGCCCCATTTTGTAGCAATTTCAATGGTGGGGTCATTTTTTGTTTGTAACCATTCTAATATCAACGCTTCTGCGAGGCCATAGCCAGGAGCCGTATCAAAATAACGCAAACCTAAAGCATATGCTTCTTCTAAGACGGAAAAACTATGCTTTCGAAAGGTAGCAAGATCGGTCTTTTGGATATTTTTTGTACGAATATTTATATATTGGGGTCTTCCTAATGCGGCAGTTCCTAATCCTAATTTCATTTTTTTTATTTTAAGAACTACAAGATAACATAGAACATCCTATTTTATTTCTTGCCCATTCTGGTCTTTTTGAAAACCATTTTTCTTGCTCTGGTTGTGTTTCATATGGTTTTTTTAAGAGTTGAAATAATTCATCAATTAAAGTGTAATTTCCTTTATCTGCCTCGTCAATTGCCATTTGAGACATGTAGTTTCTTAGCACATACTTAGGGTTTACAGCATCCATTTTTTGTTTTCTTTCTTTTGATGATATTAATTCTTTCTGAAGTCTATTCGCATATTTTTTAAACCATAAACTCCAAGTATCTTTCACTTCATTAGAAATATTTTCGAAGTCATAAAATGCTTTTTCTATCAATTGTAAGCTAGATTCTGTATCCGTAAAATCACTTAGTTTTCTAAAGAAAATAGTCATGTCTGTTTCTAC
>CATITK010000061.1 GCA_949545755.1 Polaribacter sejongensis
CTGACATATAAGTTTCTTTTTAATTCTTCTGTATCTATTATTTTTCCACTAGGAGTTTTGTACCATAAACCTTTTGGAGTGTCTTTCTTATCTTCTGTAGAAGTCTGTATTCCTTTATCCGTTCTTTTAAACCAAGCCATACTAGTTGTTGTGTTTTTTGTTGTTTCTAAAAAAAAATAGAAATACAAATGTAAAAGTTTTTTCTGTAAAGTATCCTTTTTGATGACTAAAGTCATAAAAAAAAGCACTCTGATTTTAATCACAGTGCTTTTTAATTATTTTTAAAGAGAAATTTTATAATGTATTTACATTATTTAAGTCTGTAAAAGCTTGTTTTAACCTTGCTTTAAAAGTAAGTTCACCTTCACGTAACCATTTTCTTGGGTCGTAATGTTTCTTGTTTGGTTGATCTGCTCCATCAGGATTACCTATTTGAGTTGCTAAATAAGCAGCGTTTCCTTGCATGTAATCTCTAATTCCTTCTGTGAAAGCGAATTGTAAATCAGTATCAATATTCATTTTGATAACCCCATAACCAATTGCTTCTCTAATTTCTTCTACTGTAGAACCAGAACCTCCATGAAATACAAAATCAATATGATTTTCTTCAACACCATACTTTTTTGTAATAAATTCCTGAGAATTTTTTAAGATTTTTGGAGTTAATTTTACATTTCCTGGTTTGTAAACACCATGAACATTTCCAAAAGCTGCAGCAATTGTAAATTGAGGAGAAACCTTTAATAACTCTTCATAAGCATAAGCAACTTCTTCTGGTTGTGTGTATAATTTAGATACATCTACATCAGAGTTATCGACACCGTCTTCTTCACCACCTGTAATTCCCAATTCAATTTCTAAGGTCATACCTATTTTACTCATACGAGCTAAATATGTTTTACAGATTTCTATGTTTTCTTCTAAAGGCTCTTCAGATAAATCAATCATATGAGAGCTATAAAGAGATTTACCAGTTTCTTCAAAATGTTTTTCTGAAGCGTCTAATAAACCATCAATCCAAGGTAATAATTTTTTTGCAGCATGGTCTGTATGTAAAATAACAGGAACTCCATATGCAACAGCTAATTCATGAATGTGTTTTGCACCAGCAACAGCACCTGCAATTGCAGCTTTTTCTCCTTCATTAGACAATCCTTTACCTGCATTGAATTGTGCACCACCATTAGAAAATTGAATAATTACTGGAGCATTTAAATCTTTTGCAGTTTCTAAAACTCCATTAATTGTGTTAGATCCAACAACGTTTACTGCCGGTATAGCAAATCCTTTTTCTTTTGCAAGATTAAAAATATCTTGAACTTCTGTTCCAGTTGCAACACCTGGCTTTATACTATGACTCATGTTTGTTTTATTTAATCATTAAATTCCTCCAAAAGTACTAAAATAGGTTGTAGCGAATACATAAAATAACGAAAACGTTATAGGTTTTTGATCGTTCTAGAAGGGGTAGTTGATTCCGATGTTGTAAACAGCATTTTCGAACCTGTAGTTTTTAAACCATTTATCGCCTATTAAATAAGGTTCGTATGTTTTAAAGCCAACATCTAAACGTAAGATTAAAAAACTAAAGTCTAACCTTGCTCCAAAACCAGAGCCAACCGCAATGTTTTTTAAGGAGGAAAAATCACTAAATCTAGCTTCTTTATCTACAAAGTCAGGACCTGTAATATCCCAAATGTTTCCAGCATCTATAAATACGGCGCCTTTTAGTTTGCCAATAACTCCAAACCTGTATTCTGCACTCGTCAGAAATTTAAGACTTCCAATATTAAATTCTAAACCAGTATTTCTACTTCCAGGACCTAATTCATAGGTTTGCCAGGCTCTAATATCGTTAGAACCTCCAGCAAAGTAACTTTTTGTAAACGGAATATCTGAGTTTTCATAAGCAACAATAGCGCCTAGAAATGTTCTAAATCCAAAAACAGAATTGGAGCTAACATTCCAAAATTGTTTATATTCAATGTCTGTTTTGAAATATTGAGCAAGGGGTATTTTAGCAAACGTTTTTTTATTATTTGCATTTTTAGAATTAGAAAACAGTCCTAAAATATTTCCAGAATTCGCAATTCTTGCCTTAAAAAAAGAAAAATTATTGTCATTGAAATTTGTTTGACTATTGTAAGTATATGAAAGTGCAAGCGTTGGAATTAAAAAATCTGAGGTTACAATATTGTATCTATTTAAGATATTCAGTGCCATATTGTATTCTCTGGAATTTGTAGCTTGAAAATCTCGATCATTTGAAACTTTATTTATAAAGTTAATCGCCCTACCAACTTGATCATTTAAATCCTGCGAAAGTGGATAGTTTTTTGGTGCTGGGGAATTCTCATTTATAGCATCATATATTTTGGCGACATTGTTAAGGTTTGAAAATTCAGAACTGTAGATTTTAAAATAACTATTGATGTTTAAATTTTGAATGTACTGCGTGTTGAAAATTTCTAATTGAATTGTTTTTTTTTGATTAAACTGCCATTTGTAATCATATAAAAAAGTAAAGGCTTGTCTATCTAAACCTATGTTTTTTTGAAAACTGGTACCAACTGAAAACAATGTTTTTGGAGACATCTTTTTGGGGACTAATTTGCTGAGCCCAAAAGGAGCAAGAAATCTTGGTATTTCTAAAGATGCATCAGTACCAATTTCCCAGCCAGGACCATTGTTGGAATTAAACCAAGAGCCCAAAACAGAAAATTTAAATAATTCTGCGCCTTTAAAAACATTCCTATCAGTTATAGAAAGTTTACCAGAAATACCAATATTCCTAATATTTGAATGCGTTGCTTCTGTTTCAAAACCAAGGGTGTATTTTTCAATAGGAGTTAAAAAAACATCCATTTTTAGTTCATTGTCAGTTCCCGGAATTAAATCAAACTTTATATTGGTTGACTTAAAATTTTTAAGAGATTTTAAATGATTTCTAGTTAAGTTTCTTAACGTATCTTTATAGATCCCATTTGGTTTTATAAAAATAGATTGAGATAAATATTTAGGGTTGTATTTTATTTTGTCATGCGCTAAAAAATGAATGCCATTATAATTTATGGTATCTAATAAAGGTGCTCCTTTCTTTGTAAAGGAATAATCAGTTATGACATTTACCTTAGTAACTTTATGGACTTTAAAAGGGGTATTTAGATAAGCTCCTTTTTTTTCTTCTATCCAATTACTAGAGACTAAAAAATCTACATTTGTTTTATAATCTGTTCGGGTCGAGTCTACATAAAAACCTAAGGCAGTTTCTGTAAAGTGAAAAACACCATTGTTTCTAAAGAGTTTTATTACTCTACTCGCTTCTTTTCTAAAGGTTTTATCATTGTATTGGTCTCCGGTTTTCAGTAATGAAAAAGTGTCGGAATTTTTATAAATAGTCTTTAAAATAGGCGCGTCTATTTTAAGATTTATCGTATCTAAAAGAGTTGGTTTTCCTTTTGTAATATGATAGGATACTGTCGCTTTTTTTTTAATGGAATCGCTGTTGATTTTTGAGGTTACTTTTGATTTAAAAAAACCTTGATTTTTATAATAAGTTAATAAATTATTTTGGGTTTTTTTGATTTTTCTTTCGCTAAGAATCACAGGTTCTTGATAGTTTAAAAACCAATTATTTAAACCAATAAAAGCATTTGCATATCCAATACTTTGTTTTTCTAAAAAAATATTTTTAATAAAATTATAAGACCGATAATTTTTTTCACCCCATTCAGAAGGTGTTTTTGGTTTCTTTGGATTTCCTATATTGTGAAGATACACAGTTAGCGGTAAATTTAAAAACCTTGGATTTGGTTTTTGTAGAAGGTATTTTTCTAAATCAATGCTTTTGTTTTTAAGGCTATCAACAAAGAGGTAATTATGTGTCAGCATGTGTTTATCATCGGCAACATGCTTTGTAGAATTACATGATATTAAAATGAGTAAGAATAAAAAGGATAAAGAAAGTTTTTTCATTAATTTTGTAGCGCTATTAAATTCAAAAATAGTATTTTTCAACGGTTTATTTCTATTTAGAATCAATTAATGAGTATCTCAAAAAATCAATTTAAATTAATAACAAGTTTATCTCAAAAAAAGTATAGACAAAAGCATAAATTATTTATTGCTGAAGGTATA
>CATITK010000062.1 GCA_949545755.1 Polaribacter sejongensis
CATTTTTTAGACTTCGTGTTGGGTTTTTATTAAATGATAAACACCACTTTTCAATTCTTTATGCACCTTTAAAAATTTTAGTAAATGGAATAATAGAGAGGGATATCCTTTTTGATGGAAAAAATTTTATAGCGAACCTACCATTAGAAGTTGTTTATAAGTTTAACTCTTATCGCTTTACCTATAATCGAAGAATCATAAGTAACAACAAATTTAAATTTGGTATTGGCTTTTCTGCAAAAATTAGAGATGCAGGAACCTCTTTGAAGAATAATGAACTGTTAAGCGAAAATTTTAGTATTGGTTTTGTGCCTCTAGCAAACGTTTTAGCGAATTGGGCTATTTCTCAAAAAATGGGTGTTGAATTTTTAGGAGAAGGTATAGTTGCAAGTAAAGGTAGAGCAATTGACCTTTCCTTATCTGGAAAATATAATTTTACTAAAAATCTGCAAGGGAACATCGGTTATCGGCTACTTGAAGGTGGTGCAGACGGAACTAATAGGTATAATTTTATTCAACTCCATTTCGCCTTTGCTAGTTTAAACTTTTCATTTTAAAAAAACAGTTAAGATTTCCAATGCTATAATTGTATAGCTTCATATTAAAGTTTTGTAAGTAATCATTGTATCTGAACGTTTTACAACAATGTATAAAAAACATAGGCAATTCATATTAAACCAAAAGATCTGTGCATATTAATGAAGCTCGCTAAATATAAAATTTGGCGTTTACAGAAGAAATATTTATATTTAAATAATTACCAACCTGAAACAAAAGTGCTAATTTACTGCACTACATTACATATACTCAACGTTGGCATTCATTGAATCCAAGTTTTCCGAAAAAATTGTAACAAAACATTAATTTTAACTTTTAATAGTTATTAAACATAAAAAAAACTGAACGATGAAAAAAGTAGTATTTATTTTATTTATATTCATTACTCTTTCTATTTACTCACAACAAACTACGTTTGACAAAACTTTAGGAAAAGAAAATGCTGAAACTTTGAATTCCCTAATTGAGAATTTTGAAACAAAAACATTGAAAAAAGAATACCCAAATCTAACAACTGAAAATTCTTACAAGGAATTTTTAAAAGATAATTATTCAAAAGATCATTCAATAGATAAAAGAAAAACATTTGTTGAAAGTAAGTTGAAATTAAACATATATTGTGTCCCTGACTCGATTTGGATAAAAAAAAGAACTTTTTTTTTGAGAAAAGAAATAGATGTGATAGAAACAAGATATAAATGCTTGAATCCAAACAATGAAGTTATTTATAATATGACACAAAGTGGTGACATAAGTAAAACACTAACTCTTTCTAAACAAGACAAAAAAAGAGTTAAAATTAATCTGATAGGTTCTTATATAAAAGCATTGGAAAAAATCTCTAATAAATCAAATTTTATAAATTTCTATTTAGAACATATTAAAATAACAGCTACACCAATGCTACCTCCTATAATGTCTTACTATATATTGAAAAACAATATTAATACGAATGATTATTTTGTGAAAAGAATAATATATATAAACCAAATTTACAGATAGAATAAACTAAAAAAATAAAGAAACGTTGGCCAACACCGTATATAACATATTGCTGTTGGGTTTTTTTATTTAAAAAAAATGTGGGATTTTAGAGCAATTAAAAGAACAAGTATTTAAAATTGAACCGAAAAAAATAAAGCCAGTTGCCAATACTGTGAATAATTAATTAATTGGTAAGAGTCTACTTGCGAAAATCCTCTCGGATTTTCTATTCGGTTTATATTTACTAAATTGGTTGCTTAAACACGCAACTAACCATACACGAACACGTTGTGCTTCATTATGACCAACCAATAACCTATGATAACACTATTTTCTCAAGCCGCCTTAATCATTTTAGCTTTTGTAACTCTATTATGGATTTGGAGTGTTTTTATAAAAAATGTAAGTATTGTAGACATTTTTTGGGGTTTAGGGTTTGTGCTTGTTAATACGTTTTACGTATTTATGTCAGGAGAATTAAATGCTAGAAAAATATTGATTTTAACTTTAGTGAGTATTTGGGGCCTTAGGCTTGCAATTTATCTTGCATTTAGAAACATTGGCAAAGGAGAAGATTTTAGATATCAGGAGTTCCGAAAAAATTATGGCTCAAAACGCTATTGGTGGTTTAGTTTTTTCCAAACATTTTTATTACAAGGAGCCTTGATTATGATTGTTTCTTTACCTCTTTTGGGGATTAATTCAAGTACAAGTAATGGAACCCTCAATGCACTGGATTATATAGGAATTGTAGTATGGCTTATTGGTTTTACTTTTGAAGCTGGTGGAGATTTTCAATTAGCACGTTTTAAAAATAATTTAAAAAACAATGGAAAGGTCTTAAAAACAGGGTTTTGGAAATACACAAGGCATCCAAATTATTTTGGCGACTCAGCTGTTTGGTGGGCATATGCTATTTTTAGCGTTGCAGCAGGCAGTTACTGGCAAATAATAGGTGCTATTATAATGACTTTATTGATTATTAAAATATCAGGTGTGCGCTTACTTGAAAAAACTTTAAAAGAGTCAAAACCTCAATATAGCGATTACATTCAAAAAACAAATTCCTTTTTTCCGTGGTTCCCAAAAAAATAAATGATAATGGATTTTATAATTAAAAATATTTGGTTTATACTTTTTGTGGCTTGGGGATTACCATTAAGTTTTTATAGAAGTAAATTCCGCAAAATCGTATATCAAACCGATAGTTGGTTAATTAACATTAAACCTCTTTTTTGGA
>CATITK010000063.1 GCA_949545755.1 Polaribacter sejongensis
ATGTTCGCTACTTTATTGTAACGACCATCATCTAAGTCTTTCATAGAATGCATTATTCTACGTTGTACTGGCTTTAAACCATCTTCTAAAGAAGGAACTGCTCTTTCTAAAATCACATACGAAGCATAATCTAAAAACCACTCTTTGTACATTCCTGTAACTTTAGTAATGGTTTCTACAGAATCTGTTTGATTCTCAAGATTATCTGATTGATTTTCTTGATTTACTAATTCTTCTTCGTGTTCGTTTTCGTTTATTTCTTCACTCATTCTACTTATTCTTCTTTCCAGCTTAAATTGTTATAATTAAATTCAAACATGTTGATCACAATTAAAATAGCAGCAATTATTGAAAGTATATTTCTCAATTTTTTCATACTCTAAAGTTCCTCTTCTATTGTATCCAACTCCACTTTCAAATTTTCAATAATAAACTTTTGTCTATCTGGCGTATTCTTTCCCATGTAGAACTGTAACATTTGTTCTATAGACATTTCTTTGTCTAACATTACAGGATCTAAACGGATATCATCACCAATAAAATGGACAAATTCATTGGGAGAAATTTCTCCTAAACCTTTAAATCGGGTTATCTCTGGTTTTCCTTTTAATTTTTGAATAGCGTCTCTTTTTTCTTCATCAGAATAGCAATAGAAAGTTTGTTTCTTATTACGAACTCTAAACAAAGGAGTTTCTAAAATATATAAATGTCCTTCTTTGATTAATTCTGGAAAGAATTGCAAGAAAAAAGTAATTAATAACAAACGAATGTGCATTCCATCTACATCTGCATCAGTAGCAATTACAATATTATTGTACCGTAAATCGGCTAAACCATCTTCTATATTTAATGCTGCTTGCAAAAGGTTGAATTCTTCATTTTCGTACACAATTTTTTTACTTAATCCATAAGAATTTAAAGGCTTTCCTTTTAAGCTAAAAACCGCTTGTGTATTCACATTTCGAGATTTCGTAATAGATCCAGAAGCAGAGTCTCCCTCTGTTATAAACAAAGTAGATTCTAAATAATTATCCTTTTTAATATCTCCTAAATGAATTCTACAATCGCGTAATTTCTTATTGTGTAAACTCGATTTTTTAGCTCTATCTTTTGCTAGTTTTCGAATTCCTGAAAGCTCCTTACGCTCTTTTTCTGCCTGTACTATTTTCTTTTGAAGCTTGTCTGCAACTGCTGTGTTTTTATGTAAATAATTATCTAATTGTGTTTTTACAAAATCGTTAATGTACGTTCTAACGGTTGGTAAATCGCCCCCCATATCTGTAGAACCCAACTTTGTTTTTGTCTGACTTTCAAAAACGGGTTCCATTACTTTTATTGCAATGGCAGAAATAATAGATTTACGAATATCTGAAGCTTCAAAATTCTTCCCATAAAACTCGCGAATTGTTTTTACAATAGCTTCTCTAAATGAAGATTGATGTGTTCCCCCTTGTGTTGTATGCTGCCCGTTTACAAACGAATGATATTCTTCTGAATATTGGGTTTTACTGTGCGTAATAGCAACTTCGATATCATCTCCCTTTAAGTGGATTATTGGATATAACATATCTTCTAAATTGTTATTATCTTCCAATAAATCTTTTAATCCGTTTTCTGAAAAGAATTTTTCTCCGTTGAAAACAATTGTTAAACCGGGGTTTAAATACACATAGTTCTTCAACATTTTAGAAACATATTCGTTTCTATACATATATTTCTTAAAGATAGTTTCATCAGGAATAAAAGAAACTTTCGTTCCTTTTCTTCGAGAACTCTCCTCTAAAAATTCTTGATTTTCTAAATTTCCTTGGCTGAATTCTGCTGAAGCAGATTTTCCATCACGTGAAGATTCTACTCTAAAAAAAGAAGAAAGTGCATTCACTGCTTTTGTACCAACCCCATTTAAACCTACCGATTTTTTAAATGCTTTTGAATCATATTTACCTCCCGTATTCATTTTAGAAACCACGTCGACTACTTTTCCTAAAGGAATTCCACGCCCATAATCGCGCACGGTAACTTTAGTTCCTTGAATCGAAATTTCAATCGTTTTTCCAGCACCCATCACATATTCATCAATGGAATTATCAAGAACTTCTTTTACCAAAATATAGATTCCATCATCTGCAGAAGAACCATCGCCTAATTTACCAATGTACATTCCTGGACGCATTCTAATATGCTCTTTCCAATCTAAAGACCTGATATTATCTTCGGTATATTTTGTTTCTTGATTCATAAATAACTTGGTACTATTAAGTTTGAAGTACGTGCTAAATTAATATTTAACAGATAAAAATAAAATGGCTTTCTAAATTAGTTATCAACATAGTTTCAACTATTTTTTTCAGAGTGGATTAGCTACTCGTTATTCAATCATTTATCCTAATTATTTAAGGAGATTGTGCTCAAAATCATAAGAAAGGAACCAAAAGTTCTGGGCGTTTTTTAAGTGTAAAAAAACACAAAAAAAAACAATATGTTATATTTTTCATCAAGTAATTATTTACGCAACAATTTTAGTACTTTTGACCACTGAAATAAAACAAATCAAAGTGGAGACAACACAACTTACAGCCTTAGCAAAGAAATACGGAAGTCCTTTATATGTTTATGATACCGATAAAATTGAATCGCAATACAACCGCTTAACAAATGCTTTTAGTAGCGTTAAAAATTTGAAGTTAAATTATGCTGTAAAAGCACTTTCCAACATCAATATTTTAAAATTTTTTAAAAATTTAGATGCGGGTTTAGACACGGTTTCTTTTCAAGAAGTACAATTGTGCTTGACAACAGGAATTGATCCTAAGAAAATCATCTATACACCGAACGGAGTTTCTTTAAAAGAAATTGAAGAAGTAGCAAAGTTAGGTGTTCAAATTAACATTGATAATCTTTCTATTTTAGAACAGTTTGGACAAAAACATCCAGGAATCCCTGTTTGTGTGCGTATCAATCCACATATTATGGCAGGTGGAAATTCTAAAATTTCTGTAGGTCATATCGATTCTAAATTTGGAATTTCAATTCATCAGGTACCACACATAAAGCGTGTTGTAGAGAATACAGGCATGAATATTAATGGAATTCACATGCATACTGGTTCTGATATTTTAGATATCGACACTTTTTTAAGGGCATCAGATATCTTGTTTGATGTTGCGAAACAATTTGACAATATCGATTTTATTGATTTTGGAAGTGGATTTAAAGTTCCTTATAAGGAAGGAGATATCTCTACTGACATTGAACAATTAGGGTTGCAATTATCAGAAAGGTTCAATGAATTTTGTGTAACCTACGGAAAAGACATTACTTTAATGTTTGAGCCTGGTAAATTTTTGGTTTCTGAAGCAGGTTCTTTTCTTGCAAAAGTAAATGTTGTAAAACAAACAACGTCTACTGTTTTTGCACATGTAGATTCTGGTTTTAATCATTTGGTAAGACCAATGATGTATGATTCATATCATCATATTACTAATATTTCTAATCCGGAAGGAAGAGACCGTTATTACTCTGTGGTGGGTTATATTTGTGAAACAGACACGTTTGCTTCCAACAGAAGAATTGCAGAAATTTCTGAAGAAGATGTATTGTGTTTTCACAATGCTGGAGCGTATTGCTTTTCAATGGCATCCAACTACAATTCCAGATATATACCTTCAGAAGTTATGATTTACCAAGGGAAAGATTACCTAATCCGAAAAAGACAGACGATTGAAGATATTCTTCACAATCAAGAAATTGTGAATTTTGAAAAAATTAAAATCAAAGATAAAGTTTCATCATAAGTACACTTTATTGACACCATAAAATCCATTAAAATAGAAAAAATAACTTTTCTTTTTTAATGGATTTTTTAGTTAAATTTACCCTATAAATTCAATCAAAAAAATGCAATTACTTTCCTACGTAACTGAGCAAACACAGCTTTCTTCAAAATCTATTGAAAACACCATCTCTTTATTAAATGAAGAATGCACAATTCCATTTATATCGAGATATAGAAAAGAAAGAACAGGTAATTTGGATGAAGTAGAAATTGGTACTATTGTTAAATTCAAAGAAATATTTGAAGTCTTAGAAAAACGTAAAAAAGCAATTTTAAAAGCCCTAAAAGGACAAAATGTTTTAACGAGTGAATTGTCAAAAAAAGTGACCAATACGAAAGATTTAATTGCTCTAGAAGATTTGTATTTACCGTACAAGAAAAAACGAAAAACCAAAGCAGAAACTGCACGTTTACAAGGTTTAGAACCGTTGGCAAAAATGATCATGAGTCAGCGAATAAATGATTTGGAACTTACGGCTTCAAAATTTACTTCCAAGGAAGTGGAAACCTATGAAAATGCTTTAGAAGGTAGCCGTTTTATAATTGCAGAATGGATCAATGAACGCACAGATATTCGAAATACTATTCGGCGAGAATTAGCACGTTTTTCAACCATTTCTTCCAAAGTAATCAAATTAAAAAAGGATACTGAAAAAGCGCAAAAATTTAAAGACTATTTTGACTGGGAAGAATCGTTAAATAAAATCCCTTCTCATAGACTATTAGCCATTTTAAGAGCAGAGGATCAAGGTTTACTTCGTGTAAAAATAGGCATTGATTCAGATAAAATGCTTCAAAAAATGGAGGATAGTATTATTCGTACTCAAAACGAATGTACTCCACAAATTGAATTAGCGATTAAAGATACTTTTAAACGATTATTATTTCCAGCACTATCAAATGAAGCGCTTTCAATTGCTAAGGAAAAAGCAGATGAAGCTGCAATATTGGTGTTTTCTAAAAACCTACAACAATTACTTTTGGGCGCTCCTTTGGGCGAAAAAAGAGTCTTAGCAATCGATCCTGGTTTTAGGACTGGCTGTAAAATTGTCTGTTTAAATGAACAAGGAGAATTAGAACATAATGAAACTATTTATCCACATGGACCACAAAATCAGACCATAGAAGCGATCAAGAAAATTAGTTTTTTGGCAAATGCTCATAAAATTGAAGCCATTGCAATTGGTAACGGAACTGCTTCCAGAGAAACAGCACAACTGATTAAAAAAGTTCAATTCAAAAAGACCGTTGAGGTGTTTGTCGTAAGTGAAGCGGGCGCTTCTATTTATTCTGCGTCAAAAATTGCAAGAGATGAATTTCCAAATCACGATGTTACCGTCCGTGGCGCTATTTCTATTGGACGAAGATTGCAAGATCCTTTGGCAGAATTGGTGAAAATTGAAGCAAAATCGATTGGGGTCGGACAATACCAGCATGATGTAGACCAAACCAAATTAAAAAAATCTTTAGACACCGTTGTCGAAAGTTGCGTAAATACGATTGGAGTAAACATCAATACGGCAAGTGAACCTTTATTGAGTTACGTCTCTGGAATTGGTCCTAAATTAGCTAAAAACATTGTAAATTATAGAAATGAAAAGGGTTCTTTTTTATCAAGAACTACCATAAAAAAAATACCTCGTTTAGGAGGGAAAGCTTTTGAACAAGCTGCCGGTTTTTTACGAATCAAGAATGGTAAAAACCCGTTAGATGATTCTGGAGTTCACCCAGAAAGTTATGGGTTGGTTACTGAAATGGTAAAAGATTTAAAGAAGAATGTTTCTGAATTTATTGGAAATAAAGAAATTCTTCAGAAAATTTCTTTAGAAAAATATACCTCTTCAACAATTGGTTTGCCAACGTTACAAGACATTGTTAAAGAATTAGAAAAACCAGGCCTAGACCCAAGAGCAACTGCAAAAGTGTTTTCTTTTGATAAAAATATCAAAAGTGTATCTGATTTAAGAAAGGGTCAATTGCTCCCTGGAATTGTAAATAATATTACCAATTTTGGTTGTTTTGTTGATATAGGAATTAAAGAAAGTGGTTTAATTCATGTTTCTAACTTATCCGATACTTTTGTAAAAGATGTCAATGCAATTGTTACTTTACAACAAAAAATTCTTGTAAAAGTTTTAGAAGTTGATGTGGAAAGAAAGCGGATACAATTGGCTTTGGTGAAATAAAAAAATCGTTTTCTTATCTTTATGAAAAAAGTGGAAACCAAATACCTGTACAATGTAAAAACGATAAGCAATAAATAGAAATACGTACCATTTTTGACACAAGACCGAATTCTAATAAGTTAGCGAATGATTTATCAAATATTTTCTTATTTTCGAACTCACAAAAACACCTCATGAAAGTCTGTATTGCAGAAAAGCCAAGTGTTGCTAGAGAAATTGCTGCTATTTTAGGAGCCAACACCAAGCGTGATGGCTTTTATGAAGGCAATGGGTATGCTGTTACTTACACTTTTGGGCATTTATGTACACTTTTAGAACCTAAAGATTACAAACCACATTGGAAAAGTTGGGATTTGAATAACCTCCCTATGCTGCCAGAACGTTTTGATACAAAAGTTACAGGCGATGCTGGGATTAAAAAGCAATTTGGTATTGTAAAATCTTTATTCGAAAAAGCAACCGTTGTTATCAACTGTGGAGATGCAGGAACAGAAGGAGAACTGATTCAGCGTTGGGTAATTAACCAATGCAATTATAAAGGAAAAGTACAACGTTTATGGATTTCCTCGCTAACGGAAGAAGCCATAAAAGAAGGATTTAAGAATTTAAAACCTTCAGGAAATTACGATAATCTATATTACGCAGGCTTTTCTAGAGCTATTGGAGATTGGCTTTTAGGCTTGAATGCAACGCGTTTATATACCGTAAAATTTGGTGGCTACAAACAAGTTTTGTCAGTTGGCAGAGTACAAACTCCTACCCTAGCTATGCTGGTAAATCGTTTTAAGGAAATCCGAGATTTTAAACCACAACCCTACTGGGAATTACAAACAACCTATAGAGATACACTTTTTAATTATGAAGATGGACGTTTTCTAAAGCAAGAAGACGGACAAATTTTGTCGAATAAAGTAAAGGAGTCTGACTTTGAAATTGTGGCTGTTAGCAAAAAGAAAGGAAAAGAATATGCGCCTAAACTGTTTGATTTAACAGGGTTACAAGTGTATTGTAATAATAAATTCGGTTTTTCTGCGGATGAAACCTTAAAAATGGTGCAGAAGTTATATGAAATGAAAGTAGTTACTTATCCAAGGGTTGATACTACTTTTTTGCCAAATGATGTCTATCCAAAAATTGCAGGTATTCTGACTAAGTTATCAGCTTATAGTGAATTGACACAACCGCTTCTAGGTAGTAAAATAAAGAAATCGAAACGTGTTTTTGATGATAAAAAAGTAACCGATCACCATGCAATAATCCCTACTGGAATTCAGGGAAATTTGCAATACAATCAGCAACAAGTATATGATATTATCACCAGAAGATTTATTGGTGTTTTTTACCCAGATTCTGATGTTTCTAATACTTCCGTAATTGGTAAAGCTGCTGAAGTACCCTTTAAAACAACAGGAAAAGAAATTATTACAAAAGGTTGGCGTGTTGCTTTTGAAACTGAAGAAAGCAAACTTAAAAAAGAATTAAACGAACAATTGACATTGCCCTCGTTTGAGAGTGGTGAAAAAGGAAAACACGAACCTTCGTTTTTAGAAAAAGAAACAAAACCCCCAAGAAATTTTTCTGAAGCAAGTTTGCTGCGTGCCATGGAAACTGCTGGAAAGCAAGTTGATGATGATGATTTGCGCGAGCTAATGAAAGAAAACGGCATTGGAAGACCTTCAACCAGGGCAAGCATTATTGAAACATTGTTCCGTAGAAAATATATTGAGCGTAAAAAGAAATTAGTACTACCCACGCAAACAGGAATTGATTTAATTAATATTATTGATAATGAATTATTAAAATCAGCGGAACTAACTGGACGCTGGGAGAAACGTTTAAAAGAAATAGAACGCGGTGAATTTAACGCAGGAACTTTCATCAGTAATATGAAAAAAATGGTAGATGAATTGGTTTATGAGGTCCGTTCAAATACTTCTAAAAAAAGAATATCATCGAACAATAATCTTATTGCGAGTGGAACGAAGCAATCGACTAATTCAAAGCCAAAAACCACATCAAAAAAACAGCTCGCTGGAAAAACGTGTCCAAAATGTAAAAAAGGAAGGATTCTAAAAGGGTCTTCTGCCTATGGATGCTCTGAATATAAAAATAATTGTGATTTAAAGATTCCATTTGAAATTTATGGAAAAAAAGTTTCTGAAAATCAATTATTAAGACTGATTGACAAAGGTTGTACAACCAATTTAAAAGGTTTTAAAACAACTTCAGGCATTCTGGAAGGATTATTGAGGTTTGATGCTGATTTTGGCTTAAAATTAGAAAAAAAACAAAACATCATTACGGAAAAAGAACGATTGAGGGATGCTGTCCTTAATGATGAAACTAATGCGTCGAAAACGACTCCTACTGATACTGAAAAAATTAGTTGCCCTAAATGTGAAAACGGGACTATTTTAAGAGGGAAAACTGCCTATGGTTGTACTAATTATAAAGATGGCTGCGATTTTATTTTCACTTTTGAAAACATAAAAAAAACAGCAAATGGTAGGCCATTGACTAAGGAGTTGGTGTTGGAAATTATTTCAAAGTAAATTTACTTTTTATTTTAAAAATCTAAATGATTTTTTGGACTAAAAAAAAGTAAATATTATCAATCATTTAAGGCCTCCGTTTTTTTTGATTCTACTATCTTCGCGCGCATTATGTGGATGTACTTAGGACTTTTATCAGCTTTATTTTTAGGATTGCACAATTTATGTAAAAAACACGCCGTACAGGACAATGAAGTTTTTCCGGTGTTACTTGGTACTATTTCTGCTGGATTTTTACTGATCCTACCCTTTTATTTAGGAACAATTTGGTATCCTGAATGGATGATAGAAATTGGTTTTTACATTACACCTGTTTCATGGAAAATTCATGGCTTTATATTTATAAAGTCTTTAATAATGGCTTCTTCTTGGGTATTAGCCTACCAAGCATTAAAACATTTACCGATAACAATTGTTACCCCAATTCGTTCTACGGGCCCCTTTTTTACATTTATAGGCGCTATTTTTTTGTACCAAGAAAAACCTACTTTTTTGCAATGGATTGGTTTTTTTTTAATCATATTATCGGTCGTATTATATTCTAAAATTGGTAAAAAAGAAGGCATCAATTTTAAACGAAATAAATGGGTTTTTGCCATAATTGGTGCTACTTTTTTAGGAGCTTCAAGTGGTTTATATGATAAGTTTTTAATTCAAAAGTTGAGCTTAAATCCGCAAACATTACAGTTTTGGTTTTGTTTTTACACCGTACTCATTTTACTCCTCATTTTATCCTATAACTGGTTTCCCTACAAAGCAAAAAGAAAAGCTTTTAAATGGAGGTGGTCTATACCAGCAGTTGGGGTTTTATTACAAACAGCAGATTATTTTTATTTTAAAGCACTAGAAGATCCAGAAGCTTTAATTATGCTTTTATCCGCAATAAAAAGAAGCCAGTTACTAATTGCTGTGGTGGTGGGTGGACTTATTTTTAAAGAGCAAAACAAACGTAAAAAATTGATTCCTCTTTTCGGTATTTTATTGGGTGTCTTTTTCATTTTATATGCCTAAAGACTATTTCAGAAAGTACAATACTATAAACCAAAAAAGCGCCACTAAATTTAGTGGCGCTTTTTTGGTTTATAAAGAGCGTGACTACTTAATAGTAGAATTGAAAGAATCTGATATACTAGGGTTTAAGTAATCCGGTATAGTCGGATTATTTGAGTCACTAAAATCATTTCTAGGGTCTCCATCTTCGTTCTTATCCTCATTAATAGAAGGGGTTCCATCATTATCATGATCCGTATTTTTTACAAAGTCTAACAATTCTACTTTAAAAACTAACGTTAAATCATAAGGAAGACTTGCAGGATTGTCTATGCCAAATCGAAAATTAATAGAAGGGTATGCCAAACCACTAGGTATGAAAAAGATTGCTTTTCCTGTATCTTTATAGGTAATTGGACCATTATTTGTTATATTCTCACCGCCTTGAATATTTGTAATTCCTTTTGCAAAACCAATAATGGTACTCGGTAACCATACTTGTGAACCGCTGTCAAAAGGATCAGAATCAATATCACTATTCATTAACTGTATGCCTGTATAATTAACAAAAACAGAATCTACAAAGGTAGGAAACTCTTTATTTAACAAAGGGTCTGGTTCACCTTCTTCTCTTTCAATTTTATAGACATACAGTTTATAATCAATTTCATTTTCTGTAATTTCCATTTTGATTAGTTTTTCATCATCAAAAATGGAAGGTTCATTAGATGCTATTAAATTGATGTCATCTATAGTAGCATCATAATAATGCGTTTTTAAAAAAGACTCAATAGAATTATTATCTGATACGGCCAAATCCGCATAATTAACGTCTGCAAAAGGATTCGTATTTGTTAAGTTGTTATCATCATCTCCACATGAGTAAATTAGAAGTGTGAAAATTACAAAAGTGAAAATATTTTTTATTTTATTCATTTATATTAAATTTTGAGGGCGTAATCTACCATTTTTATACCTTTGTAAAAAGACAAAACGAACTATTTTAACTATTTTTATGAGAATTGATAAATATTTGTGGTGTATTCGGGTTTTTAAAACAAGAAGTATAGCAACGACAGCTTGTAAAAAAGGACAAGTTAAGATCGATAACAACAGCATAAAACCGTCTAAAGAAGTATATGGTAGTGAGTTAATTTTAGTTAGAAAAAATCAAATCAATTATCAAATAAAAGTTTTAGATTTACCAGAAAGTAGAGTTGGTGCAAAATTAGTAGATCTTTATAGAAAAGATATTACCCCAAAAGAGGCCTTTGAAAAGACAAATCTTTTAAAATTTGCAAAAGATTATTACAGACTAAAGGGAGCGGGTAGACCAACAAAAAAAGACAGAAGAGACATCGATAATTATCAAGAAGATACAACAGAAGAGATATGACAACATCCGGCAGTATTATACTAAATCAATTGCAAATTTCTCAAAAAGTCAGAAGAATTGCATATCAAATTTACGAAACAAATAGTTCAGAGAAGGAGGTAATTCTTGCAGGAATTGTAGGGAATGGTTTCGTTTTTGCTGAAAAATTAGTGGAAGTTTTACAGGAAATATCCACCTTAAAAGTAACAATTTGTGAGGTTGTCATTGATAAAAAAAAACCTTTAAAATCGATTACTACTTCTTTAAAAGTGGAAGACTATCAAAACAAGTCATTAGTTTTGGTTGATGATGTTTTAAGCTCTGGAACTACTCTAATCTATGGAATAAAACATTTTTTAGAGGTTCCCTTAAAAAAGTTCAAAACAGCTGTTTTAGTGAATAGAAATCATAAAAAATATCCTGTAAAAGCTGATTTTAAAGGAATTTCTTTATCAACTTCTATCAAAGAACATATTCAAGTAGAATTTTCAGAAAAAGAAGCGATTGCTTATTTAATTTAGTCGCTTTTCTAGCTCTTCTGCCACTTCCTTTTTCTTTTTACCATCTATTTTTATCTTGGTTTTTGCCTGTTCATAAAAAGGACGTCTCTCGAAAAGATGTTTTGCTACAAATTCAGGAATTTTATCATCACCTAAAGAAGCAATTAAAGGGCGCTTACTTTTTTTCCTGATTAATCTCTCAATCATTGTTGCAGTAGTTCCCTCTAAATAAATAGACACCGTATTTCCTGTGTTTACTTCTTGCATATTATTACCATAACAAGGAGTGCCTCCACCTAAAGCAAGAATAAAATCTTCTTCTTTATCAATAATTTCTTTCAAATATTTATGTTCAATCACCCTAAAATATACCTCCCCTTTTTCTTCAAATATTTTAGAAATTGCCATTTTTTCTTGAGCAATAATATAGTCGTCTAAATCTAAAAACTTCATTGACAACTTTTTAGAAAGTAGTTTACCAATACTTGATTTTCCTGACGCCATATACCCTAATAATACTATTTTCATTGATTTCTAATTTTATGCAAATATCTATAAAAAATTCTCAAATTAATGCCAATAATTCCAATGATTGATAGTATATTTGCACTCGGTTTACAAAAATGACCTGGTAGCTCAGTTGGTAGAGCATCTCCCTTTTAAGGAGAGGGTCCTGGGTTCGAGCCCCAGCCCGGTCACTAAAAATGTTAAGCTATCGCTTAACATTTTTTTTTATACAAATGCGCACGTGGCGAAATTGGTAGACGCGCAGCCTTGAGGGGGCTGTTTTCGCAAGAAAGTGGAAGTTCGAATCTTCTCGTGCGCACTTTTTATTTTTTCTTTCTAAGGAAGAGCACCTTGTTAAAAAAAGAACATGGTTTCACAAATAATTAACCTTTCTAAACACTTTTATTACTAATATTGCATATGCAAAGACGATTCTTTATTTTGTGCTTATTTGTATCTATAAGTATGTTTTCTCAGAACGACACCCTACGTGTTAAAAATTTAAAAGGGCAAATTATTCATGCTGAAAGTAAAAAGGCTTTGAGTGCTGCTCATATACTAAACCTAAATACAGTTCAAGGTACCATTACAAATGATCGTGGTTTTTTTGAAATTCCAACAAAAACCAATGACACCATTTTAGTATCCTACTTAGGCTATGCCTCTATCAAATTAAAAATTACAAACGATTTATTAAAAGGAAACGAATTATTGATTGCTTTGTACGAAAAACCACAACAAATTAGAGAAGTTGTCATAAAATCTACAAAACTTATTGGGGTTTTAGAAATTGACATAAAACAAGTTCCAAAAGATCGATTTACACGCATTAAAATTAATGGACTGCCACAAACTTATGAAGTTGGAAAACCGAAAGGAAAAGACTTCTCCTCTCCTATTGCTGCTTTATTTCAGCCTGTTGATTTCTTATATAACCTTTTTGGAAAAAAGCCAAAGCGGTTAAAAAAATTAAAAAAACTGAAAAATGAAGACAATTTACGAAAAATGTTAGCAGGGAAGTTTGATCGGGAAGTAATGATGGAATATTTACAAATGGACAGACAAGAACTCACAGAATTACTAATAGACTGTAATTATTCTGAATACTTTATTAAAAAAGCATCTGACTTACAAATGATCGAAGCGATTCTTGACTGCTATGAAAATTATAAAGCATTGAAGAAAGGAAAGATTGAACGCAATAAGATCCCTGTAAAGAATTAATAACCTGCCTTTGGTTATTAGAACATCGTATTAAATTATCAGGGTCCTGTCAAATATTTTTGACTTACACTTCGACAAGATCAGTCCAATATTATTAATTTTTCTTCCTGCCTGCTTCTGAAAAGATTCGTTGCCTTGTCAGTTGTTTTCCTGATACCAATTTGATCATTTGATGACTTACTATAACTTTTGGATAAAATTCCGAACGTTATTTTAAAGAAGGAATACCAGTAAAGTAAAAATCCAGCTAAAAAGCTGGATTTTTAATTGAAAGGAGTTTACTCAATACATTGCATTGAATTTTGTTCAAAATTGTCATATCCGTAAATCTCTCTAGGTAGTGAGGAACAGAAAGTTATTGAACATTTACTTCTTACTGATTTCCTAAAATAATTGGCATTCCGGCTTTACCAGAACCAATAATAACAACCTTACTATTTGAAGATTGAGATAACTGAATCGTTGCCTCAATCCCTTTGTCTTGTAATATTTTATCAGTTAAAGAAGCGCTTAAAATTCGATTCGCATCTGCTTTACCTTGTGCTTCAATGATTTGCTTTTCAGCTTCTTTTTTTGCTGTAACTAATCTAAATTCATATTCTAAAGATTCTTGTTCTTGCTTCAATTTACGTTCAATTGCTGTTTTAATTGTGGTTGGCAAAGTAACATCTCTCACTAAAATTTCATTCAATTGAATATATTGTTTGTCTAATATTTTCTTAGTTTCAACAAAAATTTCTGTTTGAATTACATCTCTTTTACTAGAATACAATTGTTCTGGAGTGTAACGTCCAACAACACTTCTTGCTGCAGACCTAATTGCAGGTTGTATTACTCTAGAGATATAGTTTTCTCCTTTTTCTTGATGTAAATTACCTATTTTATCTGATTGCGGCTGAAACCATGCAGAAGCTTCCAATTGGATTTCTAATCCATTAGAAGATAATACTTGCATTTTTTCAAAAATTTCTTGTTGCCTTACTTCATAAATAAAAACTTTATTCCAAGGAGCTACAACATTAAATCCCTCTCCTAAGGCTCCTTCATCCGTTACAACACCGCCTCCAAAAGTTTTATACAAAACTCCTGCTTGACCAGATTTTATAGTCACTGTCGCTTTTGAAAATAAAATAATTGCTATAACTGCGATTATTATTAATAAAATTCCACCCTTGGGGAACTTAATATCTAATTGTTGATTGCTCATAAAATTTTTTGTTTTAAAATTCCATCAAATTTACGATATAACTTTATCAATAACAATCTATAGCAACATAATTTTAGTTGTGAAGGAAGGTTTATTGAGTTGAAGTCTTTTATGAAATATTATTATAATAATTTGAAATAAAATAAAATTATAAACTTTTAAAAACGCATTTATATTTTAAATCTTACCATAATATTTTCTCACAAACCATTCAATTGTAAGCAATCCAACAATCATAAATAAGATCAATTTCCAATCGATTAAATACTGCTCTTTAACTATTGATTTCTGTGAGGTATAAAACGATTTATTTTCTATAAGTGCATTTTTTAAGGAAGTAATTTCATTTTTAAAATAAAGTTTTCCTCCGGCTTTTTCTGATAATTTCAGGAGTTTTTTAGAATTTGCATTGGTGAATAGTTCCTCTATTTGATATTCTTTTATTTTAAATTTTCCGGATTTATGAATGTTTTGTCCAATTACGGAAACTTTATACTGGTACTCTCCAGTACTAAGGTTTTCAATTTCAGATTGATACGAATTATTCATTAATGAAAAAGGAATTTTTGTAACTTTTTTTGTTTTCGTATTGATAATATGAATTTCTAGAGAAGCCCGTGAGTCAAATTTGTAGTTTTTATCCGTATAAAATGCCGAAATATTAATTATTGAATTTGCAGGATATAATCGGGCTGCTGAAACTGACAAACGGCTTCTCTTTTTATTAGATGCTAAGTATTGTACTAAATTCCCCGTGAATCCATCAAAGTCTTGAAAGGAATTTGAATTTAAAAAGCTTGCCGCTCTCCATTTCCAGATACCTTCTCCAAATAAAACCCCTGATTTCTGATTATTGTTTTCAAAAAGGGCTAACAAAGGTTGCTGAGTTTCTAATCCATTTATATTTTGAAATAATACTGTTTGAAATTCTTTAGAAAGAAGCACTTCACCAAATTTATCTTTCAACGGAGGGAACTGATTAAAACCAATGTCTTTTTGTAAAAAAGTTAAAAATGAAGTATTAAAAGCAGGAGTATAATTTTCAGTTTGATTGATGGTCTTTTTTGTAATTCCAAGTTGCTGTTTATTAATAAAATCCCACGCTGTATTTACACCAGAAATCAAAAAATAATTTTTATTATTCCTTTTAATATCATCTAAAAATATTTTAAAGCTATTGTTTGGCTGATATAGTATAACTAATTGAAAATCATTTATTTCTTGTTTAAAATCATTAACTAAATAAACACTAACAGAACGTTGTTTATTCGTTTCTATTGCCTTTTTTAAAGCCCCTATGTCTGGGTGCATTACGGAAGCTAAAATTAATACTTTTGTTTGTTCATTTATAACCTCCACAGAGAAGTTCTTGGTATTGTTTTTTATGTTTTTCTCTCCTTTAACTTCACTAATGGACGCGGCATAATATTGCAATCCTTCTGTGTTTGAAGTTAAATTTGTGGTGATTGTTTTAGAATTATTTGTTGGCGAAAACTGTAAGCGCTTGGTAAAAACAGTTTTTCCATTTTTAGTTATTGAAAACTGAGAAGCAACCCTTCCCTTCCCTTCATAATTCAGCAAAACTTCAACAGGAAACTTGTTTTTTATATAACTGTAAGTATTCACATTTAACTGACTAATTTTTATATCTTTATATGCAATTGTGTCGCCAAAAACAATTGGATAAATTGCTTGCTGAGAAGTAATAAACTCATAATCGTTCCCAACCGTTTGGTTTCCGTCTGTGAGTAGAATTATTGGCGCAATTTTATTCTGATACAGTTCATTTATGGTAACAATAGCTTCTGAGATATTGGTTTCATTATCCGTAAAAGAAATTGAATCTAAAGGGTTTAATTCACTCCCAAAAGTAAATTCTTGAAGGTCAAATTTTTCCTGAATGCTTTTATCCTTTTTAATTTCTTGTAAGAAATTTTGAATGTTATTCTCTTCTTTAAAGAAAGTAATGGATTTTGAAGCATCAGCTAAAAGAGCTAAAACAGGTTTTCTATTTTGAATTTCTGTTTTTTTTATTACAGGGTTAATTACCAATAAAATCAGCAAGAAAAGACTTGTTGTCTTCAAAAAAAAGAGCAACATACTAATTTTAGTTTGCTGTTTTTCTTTATAATAATACTGGAAAAATGCTACTGAAAGACTCAATAGCAAAGCTAAAATACAGTAGAGAATGGTGACAGTTTTCAATGACGTTAATTTATTGTGAAAGATATAAAGAACTATTCAGAAACTAAAAACAGTTTGAACAAATTTTCTAAAAATGGATAATCACCTTACGAAACTCTTTTGCGGGCTGTAATAAAATAAACTCCTGTTAATAAAATTACCGAAGCGATTATAGATTGAACTGTTAAATATTCTTCTAAGAAATACCATCCCATAAACAAAGCAATAACAGGGTTTACAAAGGCTGAAGTGGCAACTTTTTCTGTGGACACTACTTTTAGTAAATAATTAAAAGCAGTAAAAGCGATGATGCCGCCCAAAATAATTAATAACAACATCGTTAACTGAACATTAGGGCTCCAATTCAATGGTGAAGACCAGGTTTCTTGTAATGAAACACTAATAATTACTTGAAAAACACCACCAATAATCATCTGATAACCAGTACTTACGAAGAAATTTTTAGGCAATGTTGCTTTCGCTACAAAAACGCTTCCGTAGCTCCAACTTAAAACACAGGTTAGCATAACTATAATTCCTAAAAGACTGTTTTCTGAAGAAGAATATTCTTGTTGACTGACTAGTAGATACATTCCCAGAATACCTAAAAAAATTCCAATTATTGATTTTTTTTGCATTGGCTTATGATCTACAATTCTCATTAAAATCAATACAAATAAAGGCTGTACAGAAGCAATTAGTGAACTAAAACCACTATCAACATACTGAAGAGCCCAAACGAAAACACTGTTCCCATATACCAAGAAAAAGAAAGATACAATAGCCGTATTTAACAGTTGTTTTTTAGTTATTGATAATTTCATCTTTAAAAGAGCTGCTGCTACAATCATAATTACACCCGCCGTTAAAAAACGTATAGAAGCTAAGAAAAACGGTGGCAACTCTGTAACTGCAACTTTATTGAAGAGATAAGTAGATCCCCAAATAAGGTAAACAGCAATTAAAGAAAGGACTATTCGTATTTTTGAGTTTCTCAAGTAGTATTTTTTTTACAATCAAAGATGGCAGATATTTAAAACTGTCTTTTGATCTTTAACAAGGATTTTAATAAAAAAAACTCATAGGCAGTAACGTATGAGTTTTTTTTTGAATTCGTAACCATATCAAATGAATTACTTTTCGCATTGGTTTTTATACTACTCAAAACAATATTTGATATTCTTGCAAAGAAAGTTAGTCTTATTTCTGCCTTCCTTTTAATTCAGCCTCAATGTCCTTTAGCGTAAAACCTTTGGCTTGCAACAAGAGTAAATAATGAAACAATAAATCAGCAGATTCATATAAAAACAATTCATCGTTATCATCCAAAGCTTCAATAACCGTTTCTACTGCCTCCTCACCTACTTTTTGAGCCACTTTGTTGATTCCTTTCGCAAACAACGAAGCTACATAGGATTTTTGGGTATCTTTATTTGCAATTCTTTCCGTAATGGTTTCTTCCAAAGTAGAAAAGAAGCCATATTTCTGGCTATTATCCTCATTCCAACAGGTATCTGAACCTTTATGACATGTAGGTCCATTAGGGCTTACAGAAATTAATAAGCTATCGTTATCACAATCAAGTTTTATATCCACTAAATGCAATACATTTCCGCTTTCTTCCCCTTTTGTCCACAAACGTTTTTTTGTTCTAGAAAAGAAAGTTACTAATTTTGTTTCTTCTGTCTTTCTAAATGCTTCTTCATTCATATATCCCAACATCAAAACATTCTTTGTTGTTGCATCCTGAATGATTGCTGGCACTAATCCGTCATTATTTTTATTGAAATCTATTTTCATAATTTTGGTTATTGACTGTTGACTATTAATTGTTAGTTATTGGTACGAATGACCAACAACTTTAAACGCACAACAAATAGTTATATTCTTACTGGAATATGATTCCTTTTTAATTCTTGTTTTAATGCTAAAATTGGGATTTCTCCAAAATGAAAAACACTTGCTGCCAAAGCTGCATCGGATTTTCCTATTTGAAAAGTATCCACAAAATGTTGTACAGTTCCTGCGCCACCAGAAGCAATAATAGGAATATTTAATGTTACTGATAATTTTGCCAATGCTTCGTTTGCAAAACCTGCTTTTGTACCATCATTATTCATCGAAGTGAACAAAATTTCTCCTGCTCCCCTTTTTTCTACTTCTTTTGCCCAGTCAAATAAATTTAATTTAGTAGGAATCGTTCCCCCAGCCAAATGTACAATCCATTCCCCATCAATTTGCTTTGCATCAATAGCAACCACCACACATTGACTTCCAAATTTGTCAGCCAATTCATTCACCAATTCGGGTCTTTTTATTGCTGATGAGTTTATAGAAACCTTATCGGCACCACATTTCAACAGCACATCTACATCTTCTACAGAAGAAATTCCACCTCCAACAGTGAAGGGTATATTTACTTGCTCAGCGACCTTTAAAACCATTTCACTCATTGTTTTTCTGCCTTCTAAAGTGGCTGAAATGTCTAAAAAAACCAATTCATCGGCACCAAAATCAGCATACTGTTTCGCTAAAACTACGGGATCTCCTGCATCAATTAAATTCACAAAATTGACCCCTTTTACGGTCCTTCCGTCCTTAATATCTAAGCAAGGTATTATTCTTTTTGTTAACATTCTTCTTCGTTCTTGGTGCTTGGTTATTTTTGTTATCCATGGTTAAATAATAACCAAAAAAAACAATTATAAACCAGCAACTATAAATTTTTCTAATTGTTTCAAACTGATTTTATTTTCATAAATCGCTTTTCCAATAATAACACCCTCACAACCGATTGCTGCTAGCTTTGGTAATTCATCAAATGTTGAAATCCCACCAGAGGCAATTAATTTTACATCGTTTACTGCTGTTAATACTTCGCTATAAACATCAAAACTAGGGCCTTCTAACATACCATCTTTAGAAATGTCTGTACAAATTATGTACTGAATTCCTTTTTGCTGATAGCCTTTAATAAACGGAATCAACTCCAAAGCGCTTTCTTCTTGCCAGCCATTTGTTGCGATTTTTCCACCTGAATTATCAGGATAAAAATCAGCACCTAAAATGATTTTTTGTGCACCAAATTTTTCAATCCAATTTTCGAAAACCGCACTGTTCTTTACAGCAATACTCCCTCCAGTAATTTGATTTGCACCAGCATTAAAAGCAATTTCTAAATCTTTATCAGATTTTAAACCTCCACCAAAATCAATCTTTAAATTGGTTTTAGATGCTATTTGTTCTAAAACCTTATGATTGATAATTTTACTCGCCTTTGCACCATCTAAATCCACTACATGTAGATATTCAATACCTGCAGCTTCAAACTCTTTTGCAACTTCTAACGGACTTTCATTATAAATTTTCTTTGTGCTATAATCGCCCTTTGTTAAACGCACACATTTTCCGTCAATAATATCGATTGCTGGTATTATTCTCATTGAATCGTTGTTGGTGTTTGGTTTTTAGCTGTTATCACTATTTGTTTAAAGCGGTAACTTGAATTTCAATTTTCATTCTTTCATCAGACAGTCCAGCAGAAAACATTGTTGCTGCAGGTCTTACATCTCCTAAATATTTTTTCAAAACTGGCCAACATTGTTCAAATTCACTTGCATCTGGTAAAATATACGTCACCCGTACCACTTTACTCATGCTAGACCCCGCCTGCTCTAAGACACCTTCTATATTTTTTAAACATTGTTCTGTTTGACTTACAACATCTGCTGCTATTGTCATTGTTTCATAATTAAAACCGGTAGTTCCAGAAACAAACACCCAATCACCATCTACAACTGCTCTTGAATATCCCATTTCTTTTTCAAAGGAAGAACCTGAACTTATTAATTTTCTTGCCATACTATTTGTTATCTATTTTATAAATTTAAAAAATTCTGGAGCAACTGTGCTCCCGCTAAACTACTTTTTTCTGGATGAAACTGCACTCCATAAAAATTGTCTTTTTGCAATGCTGCTGCATAGTCAATTTCATAATCAGTTATTGCAATTGCTTGCTCACAATTTTCAGCATAAAAACTATGCACCAAATACATAAATTCTTTTTCTTTGATCCCTGTAAACAAATCCGATTTTAAGTCAGAAACAACATTCCAACCCATTTGAGGAACTTTTACAGCATTCGAAAAACGTTTTACATTGACATTAAAAATACCCAATCCTTTGGTATTTCCTTCTTCAGAAGAGTTGCACATCAACTGCATTCCTAAGCAAATACCCAAAACAGGTTGCTTTAAAGTAGGAATTAATTTGTCTAAACCACTTTCTTTCAGCATTTTCATTGCAGAACTTGCCTCTCCAACTCCTGGGAAAATTACCTTATCAGCTCCTTTTATTTCATCAACATTATTTGACAAAACCGCATTAACACCCAAACGTTTGAAAGCAAATTGGATGCTTTTAATGTTTCCAGCACCATAATTAATAATTATGATTCTCATAATTAGTTTTTTGTTGTTAGTTTTAGTGAAATCACTTAAAACTAAAATTTATAATTCAGAACTATTTTAAAGCATTCCTTTTGTAGAAGGCAAAAACATCTTATTTGGATCTCTTTTTACCGCCATTTTCATTGCTTTTGCAAAGGCTTTAAAAATACCTTCTATTTTGTGGTGCTCGTTAGTTCCTTCTGCTTTTATATTTAAATTACATTTTGCGCCATCTGTAAATGATTTAAACAAGTGATAAAACATCTCAGTTGGCATGTCTCCTATTTTTTCTCGCTTAAATGTTGCATCCCATTCTAGCCAATTTCTACCACCAAAATCTACTGCAACTTGTGCCAAACAATCATCCATTGGCAAACAAAAGCCATAACGTTCTATGCCTAATTTACTTCCTAATGCTTTATTGAATAACTCTCCAAAAGCAATCATTGTATCTTCTATCGTGTGGTGTTCGTCAACCTCTAAATCACCCGCTACTTTTATAGTTAGATCCATATTTCCGTGTCTTCCAATTTGGTCTAACATATGATCGAAAAAAGACAAACCCGTCTGAATGTCATTCTGACCAGAACCATCTAAATTTAGCTTGATATAAATGTTCGTTTCATTGGTGTTTCTAGTAATTTCTACAACTCGATCTTCTAACTTTAGAAATTCATAAATTTGAGACCAATCCGTGCTTGTGAAAGCAATGAACTCTGAAATTTCTTGTTTTGAAGCAGCAATTTCATCAGCACCTAATGCTGTGTTTTCAGACAAATAAATTCCTTTTGCTCCTAGGTTTTTCGCCAATTCCATGTCTGTAATTCGGTCTCCTAAAACATAAGAATTCTCCAAGTCATAGGCTTCCGAAAAGTACTTGGTTAACAAGCCCGTTCTTGGTTTTCTTGTTGCTGCATTTTCTTTTGGGAAAGTGCGATCTATCAATACTTCAGAAAAAACAACCCCTTCTTTTTCAAAGGTAGAAAGTATTTTATTATGCGCAGGCCAAAAAGTGTCTTCAGGAAAAGAAGCGGTTCCTAAACCGTCTTGATTTGTAACCATTACCAATTCGTAATCCAATTCTGAAGCAATTTTTGCCATGTATTGAAATACTTTCGGATAAAACTCTAACTTTTCTAAACTATCTAATTGATAATCTACTGGCGGCTCCAAAACCAATGTACCGTCTCTGTCTATAAATAATACTTTTTTACTCATAATTTAGTTTTGTCATGCCGAAACTATTTCAGCATCTCATTATCTACATGATTTCTGCAAAGTTTCAAAAAAACCTGTAGCAGAAAAATTTTTCTTACCCAAAAGATCCTAAATCAGGTTCATGATATACGCTTCAAAGCTCTTATTAGCGTTTGATTTTCCTCACAAATCCCGACACTTATACGCAAGCAATTCTCACATAATGGTTCTGTCGTTCTATTTCGTATTACAACTCCATATTCAAGTAGCTGCTGATAGCGTTTTGTTGCATCATCCACTTTTAATAAAAGAAAGTTTCCATCTGAGGGATATACTTTTTCTATAAAACTGACACAAGATTCCAACTCTTTTTTTAAGCGCTTTCTTTCACTAATTAATTGTGCCACCTCATTCTGAATTTCATCCATTTTTTGCAATCTACTAATGGCTCTTTGTTGGGTTAATTCATTTACATTATAAGGAGGTTTTATCGTATTTAAAATCGCTATAATTTCTCTTGATGCATAACAAATCCCTAAACGTATTCCTGCCAATCCATAAGCTTTTGAAAGCGTTTGTGAAATGATTAAATTGGGGAATTCTGCTAGTTTCTCTAACCAACTTTTCTGATCAGAAAAATCGATATATGCTTCATCTAAAACAACCAAACCGTTAAATTTAAGCAATAATTCTTCAACGGCAGCTATCGTAAAACTATTTCCTGTAGGATTGTTTGGCGAACATAAAAATAAAATTTTACTATTTGCGTCTGCCAATTTTAAGATCTGATCTACATTTGGCTGAAAATCCTCATTTAATACTAGAGTTCTATTTTCAATCGCATTTATATTTGCCAAAACACGATACATTCCGTAGGTTGGTGGCAATGTGATTATATTATCTTGATTGGGTTCACAAAAAGCTCTAAAAATTAAATCCAAAACTTCATCACTCCCATTTCCCAATAAAATATTCTCTTTAGGAATCCCTTTAATCTCAGACAGTAAGTCTTTCACATTGTGTTGTTGAGGATCTGGATACCGATTTACGCCATTTTCAAAAGGGTTTTCATTCGCATCTAAGAAAATCATCTCTTGTGTGTTGGCATCTTTATATTCATCCCTTGCGGAGGAATACGGTTTTAGCGCTTTAATATTTTCTCTAATTACGCTGTTGATGTTAAAGTTTGCTTTCATAATATAAAAACCCGACAAGCTCTGTCTGCCAATTAAGATGTTATTTTAAATCTTTTAAACGAATTGATACTGCATTTTTATGTGCTTCTAATCCTTCTGATGCTGCCATCAATTCAATAGATTTCCCGATTGTTTTAATACCTTCTTTAGATATTTCTTGAAAGGTAATACTCTTGGTAAAACTATCTAAATTTACCCCAGAATAAGCTTTAGAAAATCCGTTTGTTGGTAATGTATGATTCGTTCCTGAGGCATAATCTCCGGCGCTTTCTGGCGTATAATTTCCAATAAAAACAGAACCCGCATTTGCGATATGATCAACATAAAAATCATTATTATGTGTACAAACGATAAAGTGCTCAGGACCATATTGGTTAATTAATTCCAGCGCAATTTCGTCATTTTCTACAAAAATAGACTTCGAATTATCAATTGCCTTTTGAGCAATCTCGGCTCTAGGCAACTCTAAGAGCTGTTTTTCTATTTCAATTTCAACTTCTTGAATCAATTCTTTTGACGTTGAAACCAAAATAACTTGACTGTCTGCTCCGTGTTCTGCTTGACTTAATAAATCGGATGCCACATAACTCGCCTTAGCACTTGTATCTGCTACTACTAACAATTCACTAGGACCAGCAGGCATATCGATGGCAACGCCATATTTTGTTGCTAATTGTTTTGCAACCGTTACAAATTGATTTCCAGGACCAAATATTTTATACACCTGTGGAATTGCTGCTGTTCCAAAAGTATAGCCTGCAATGGCTTGAATGCCTCCAACTTTTATGATTTTTGTGACACCACATAAATTGGCAGCATACAAAATAGCAGCAGGAAGTTTTCCTTCTTTATTTGGAGGAGAACACAAAACAATCTCTTTACAACCTGCAATTTGTGCAGGAATCGCCAACATTAAAACTGTTGAAAATAAGGGTGCTGTTCCGCCAGGAATATACAAACCTACTTTTTGAATCGGTCTTTTTTCTTGCCAACAAGAAACTCCTTTTGCCGTTTCAACAAAAACTTTTGCTGTTTTTTGGGCCGTATGAAACTTGGTGATATTTTCTTTTGCAACCTGAATAGCTGCTTTTAAAGCGTCTGAAACTAGCGGAAGCGCTTCTTCTATTTCTTCTGGAGAAACCTTGTTACTTTCCAAAGCAACTCCATCAAACAACTTCGTGTATTTATTGACAGCGACATCTCCATTTTTTTGAACATCCTCAAAAATTTGGATTACCTTACTTTCAATTTCATCAACCGTTTTAGTCGGTCGCTGTAAAATTTGAGTCCAAACGGATTTGGAAGGATTTATTATTGTTTTCATTTTAACATCTCGTTTTCAATGAGTAAAACTCCTAACTATGTGAGAATTACAATCTCTTAAAGAACCATTTTTTCAATAGGACACACTAAAATACCTTCGGCGCCATTTGCTTTTAAAGTATCAATAATGTTCCAAAATTGATTTTTATTAATGACCGTATGCACAGAACTCCAGCCTTCTTCTGCCAATGGCAATACAGTAGGACTTCTCATCCCTGGCAACAAATCTAAAATCGCATCTAATTTGTCATTCGGAGCATTTAATAATACATATTTAGAGTTTCTTCCTTTTAAAACCGATTGAATTCTAAATTGAATTTTCTTCAAAATCACCATTCTTTCCTCCGTAATTTTTGGAGAAACCGCCAATACTGCTTCCGATTTAAATAGGACTTCAATCTCTTTCAAACCATTTTTAAAAAGCGTGGAACCACTAGAAACAATGTCACAAATTCCGTCTGCCAGACCAATACTTGGTGCAATTTCGACAGAACCACTAATCGCGTGTAATTGTGCATCTATATTTTGTGCTTTTAAAAACTTTTTAACGGTTGTTGTATAGGAAGTTGCAATTCTTTTTCCGTTTAAATCTTTTAATGAATTTGCATTCGATTCTTTTGGCACAGCGATAGAAACTTTGCATTTAGAAAAGCCTAAACGTTCTATGAATTCGATATCATCGCCTTTTTCAATCAATACATTTTCACCAATGATAGCCGCATCTACGACACCATCTTTTAAATATTGAGGAATATCGCCATTTCTTAAATAGAAAACTTCTACAGGAAACCCTTTGGCAGCTGCTTTTAACTGATCTTTTCCATTATCTATAGAAATCCCAACATCTTTCAAAATGCGCATGGAATCTTCATTTAATCTTCCTGATTTTTGTACTGCAATTCTTAAATTACTCATTTTTGTTTTTTTTTAATGCCTGAGCAAATAGGGCTTAAAATTAAAAAAACCCGTTTGATTCGCTCAAACGGGTTTATAAATATCTTGATTTTATTCAATACATTTTTAAATCGCTTGATTGCAATTGAAA
>CATITK010000064.1 GCA_949545755.1 Polaribacter sejongensis
AAATTAAAAGATGTTTATGATAAAAAAGAATACAAAAAATCGCAAGCATACAAAAAGACAAAAGCAAAATTTTCAAAGATAACCTCCATTTTTTCAACGACTTTAACATTGGTTTTCTTTTTTTTGGATGGGTTCAATTTCATAGATACAATTGCTAGAAACCATACAGAAAACCCTATTTTAATGGCTTTAATTTTCTTTGGAATAATCTTGCTTGTCTCGGAAATCATAGCCATTCCGCTCTCCTATTATAGTACCTTTGTAATTGAAGATAAATTTGGTTTTAACAAATCCACAAAAAAAATATTTTGGTCCGATAAAATCAAAGGAATACTCATGAGTGCTTTATTGGGTGGTGGAATTTTAGCACTTATCATCTGGTTTTATCAACTAACGGGTGAAAATTTTTGGATATATGCTTGGATTTTGATTGCTCTGTTTTCTTTATTGATGAATATGTTTTACGCAAAACTAATTGTTCCTCTATTTAATAAACAAAGTCCTTTAGAAGCGGGAGTCTTAAAAACTGCTATCGAAAAATATGCTGAAAAAGTAGGTTTTACTATCAATAATATTTTTGTCATTGATGGTTCTAAACGTTCTACAAAGGCAAATGCATATTTCTCTGGTTTTGGCTCTCAGAAAAGAATCACCTTATACGACACCCTTATTAATGATTTAGAAACAGATGAAATTGTCGCTGTTTTAGCACATGAAGTAGGACATTATAAGAGAAAACATATTGTTTTTAACCTCATTTCATCCATTCTACTAACAGGGTTAACACTATTTGTTTTATCCATTTTCATCAATTCTCCTCTGTTGTCGGAAGCTTTGGGAGTTTCCATACCGAGTTTTCATATTGGGTTAATTGCCTTTGGAATTTTATATTCACCAATTTCTAGAATCACAGGGCTCTTTATGAATATCATGTCTCGAAAATTTGAATACCAAGCAGATAATTTTGCAAAAGACACTTTTGAAAGTAAGGCTTTGATTACCTCCCTTAAAAAATTATCTAAAAATAGTTTGAGTAATTTAACACCACATCCTGCGTTTGTTTTTGCACACTACTCACATCCAACTTTGTTAGAAAGAATTAAAAATTTAGAATCATAGCATTCACACGAATTGCTTTAATTATTT
Source organism: Polaribacter sejongensis (assembly GCA_949545755.1). Lineage (GTDB taxonomy): Bacteria > Bacteroidota > Bacteroidia > Flavobacteriales > Flavobacteriaceae > Polaribacter > Polaribacter sejongensis_A. The sequence goes on from CATITK010000064.1 coordinate 1,147, forward strand.
AATAAAGAAAGTATTTTAATTTTAAAAGTAGCTGTAAAATTCGCAGCTCCTTCATTTGAAAAATTTAGCATCTTAATTACTTGTTTGTTTAAATTCTTATTGTTAATTTCACTTTAAGTTAAAACTTAATTTGAGACGTACATTTGGAATATACAGCAACGATAGAAGAAGAGAATAGAGAAATTGCAAAACGTTATAAAGATTTGCTAAAAGGCACCTACGAAGTGCTGACAAAAGAGGATAAAAGTCTCATAAGAAAAGCCTTTGATATTGCTGTAGACGCTCATTCTAAACAACGAAGAAAAACGGGCGAACCGTATATTTTCCATCCCATTGCAGTCGCAAAAATTGTTGCTTATGAAATTGGTCTAAATGCTGTTTCTATTGCTGCTGCCTTACTTCATGACGTTGTCGAAGACACTGAATACACCATCGAAGACATGGAGCGTATTTTTGGGGAAACCATCGCAAAAATTGTAAATGGTTTGACCAAAATATCGCGCTTAAACAAAGAGCAAGATGCTTCTATACAGGCAGAAAACTTTAGAAAAATGCTGTTAACATTAAATGATGATGTGAGAGTTATTTTAATAAAAATTGCAGACAGACTTCATAATATGCAAACCATGGATGCAATGCCTGCAGACAAGCAAGTTAAAATTGCCTCAGAGACATTATATATCTATGCACCATTAGCCCACAGGCTAGGCTTATATAATATAAAAACGGACCTAGAAGATCTTGGCCTAAAATATACAGAACCTGAAGCTTATAATGGGATTCTAAGTAAAATAAAAGAAAGCAAAGAAGACCAACAAAATTATTTAAAACAATTTGAAAGCACCTTAAAGTCGGGCTTAGATAAAGAAAAATTCGATTATGAAATCAAAGGTCGATTTAAATCGATCTATTCTATTCGTAGAAAAATGACCCAACAGAATGTAACTTTTGATGAAGTTTATGATAAATATGCAATTCGAATTATTTACAAACCAAATTCAAATGATGATAAGTTTGATGCTTGGAAAATTTATACCATTGTAACAGATTACTTTAAACCGAACCCTACCCGTTTAAGAGATTGGATTTCGCAACCTAAATCTACAGGGTATGAAGCATTGCACATCACGGTTGTAGGCCCTGATTCTCAGTGGGTAGAAGTACAAATTCGTTCTAGTAGAATGAATGAAATTGCAGAAAAAGGCTATGCAGCACATTTTAAATACAAGCAAGGAGAAACTAAAGACAACGGATTAGAAAGTTGGCTAAATAAATTAAAGGAAACGCTAGAAACTCAAACTTTAAACGCCGTTGATTTTGTTGAAAATTTCAAGCTAAATTTATATTTAAAAGAGATTTATGTTTTTACCCCGAACGGTGATTTAAAATCATTACCAAAAGATGCAACTGGCTTAGACTTTGCTTTTTCAATACATACAGATGTGGGCTTAAAGTGTAGAGGCGTTAAAGTAAACGGAAAGTTAATGCCTTTAAGTCATCAACTAAAAAGTGGCGACCAAATTGAGGTTATCACTACTGCTGCCAACAAACCCAATTCTAGGTGGTTAGATTTTGTAATTACTGCCAGAGCAAAAGCAAAAATTAGAACCGCATTAAAGGAAGAAGAAAAGTTAATTTCTGAAGAAGGAAAAGCCATTCTAATTCGTAAAATGCGTCATTTAAAAATTCCTTTTAATGAGCGGTCCACAAATGAACTTGTGAACTATTTTAAATTAAAAACGAGTTTTGATTTGTTTTTCAGAATTGGTAACGGAGCAATAGACAATACCTTGTTAAAAGCTTTTGTTGCACAACGTAATAGTAAAATTTTAAATTTTTTTAAAACAAAATTACGAAAAAGTACTGCTGAAAAAGAGTTCTCTGAAACAGATGAAATCACGAATAAGTATGATGCCTTAGTTTTTGGAAAGGATGAAGAAAAATTAGACTACAAACTATCTGTTTGCTGTAATCCTATTCCTGGTGATAAAGTTTTTGGTTTTTTGACGATAAACGACGGAATAAAAATTCACAAAAGGAACTGTCCCAATGCGATTTCATTACAATCTAACTATGCATATCGAATCATACAAACAAAATGGATTGATTCTACAAAGCAAGATTTTAAAGTAATTTTACAAATTTCAGGAGTAGACAACCAAGGAATGGCAAATAATGTTACGCGCATCATTTCTAATAATATGGGGGTTTATATTCACAGTATAAATTTCAAGGGGGATGAAGGGGTTTTTGACGGAAAAATTTCGATCAGTGTTAAGAATAGTTCACAGTTAAATAAGCTCGTAAAAAGCCTCCATCGATTAGAAGGAATAAAAAAAGTGGAACGTGTTAATACTTTGTAAATATCATTTCATTAAAAGTATTTTTTTATTCAGAAATAACTGTAAATTTGTTTTTTTGTAAAATCATTTATAAATGAGTAATTCTCTTGAAAATCAAGAAATAGTAAAAAAAGTTTTCATTACCTATTTAGAAGAAAACAAGCACCGGAAAACTCCTGAACGCTATGCTATACTTCAAGAAATATATATGGCAGCTGAGCATTTTGACATAGAATCACTTTATATTAAAATGAAAAACAAAAATTATAGAGTGAGTCGAGCGACACTTTATAATACGATAGATTTACTCTTAGATTGTGGTTTGGTTAGAAAACATCAGTTTGATGGACAATCGATGGCTCGATATGAGAAAAGTTATTTTGATAAAAATCATGACCACGTTATTTTTACGGACTCAGGAGAAGTCAAAGAATTTTGTGATCCACGAATTCAAATTATAAAAAAAACAATAGAAGAAGTTTTTGATATTAATATTCATAATCATTCACTTTATTTTTACGGAACAAAAAAAAAGTAAGTAGTTTTTAATAACCGTTTACAAGAAATAAACAATTAAAAGATTTAACAATTATATAATGGCTGTAGATTTATTACTAGGATTACAATGGGGAGATGAAGGGAAAGGTAAAATTGTAGACGTACTTACCACAAACTATGACATCATTGCACGTTTTCAAGGTGGTCCAAACGCAGGACACACTTTAATTTTTGATGGACGTAAGCATGTTTTACATACAATTCCGTCTGGAATATTTCATAAAACAGCTTTAAATGTAGTTGGTAATGGAGTGGTAATAGACCCTGTTATTTTTCAGAAAGAATTAGAAAACCTTGATGAACACAATATCAATTATACTTCTAAATTATTAATTTCTAGAAAAGCACATTTAATTTTACCTACGCATAGATTGTTAGATGCAGCATCAGAAACTTCTAAAGGAAAAGCTAAAATTGGTTCTACATTGAAAGGGATTGGTCCAACATACATGGACAAAACTGGTAGAAACGGGATGAGAGTTGGAGATTTAGAATTAGAAAACTGGAAAGAAAAATATGATGCTTTAACAGCAAAACATATTAAAATGTTAGCGTTTTTTGAGGTTCAGGTTGAATACGACTTAAAAGAATTAGAAGCAGAGTTTTG
>CATITK010000065.1 GCA_949545755.1 Polaribacter sejongensis
ATTATAAATACCGCAAAAGAAACTATTTTAACAGAAAGTAATGCTATTGCTAATTTAGCTAAATTAATTGATGTTAGCTTTGAAGAAGCGGTTAAATTTATTTTTAATTCTAATGGAAGAGTAATTGTAACTGGTATTGGTAAAAGTGCAAATATTGCCACTAAGATTGTAGCAACCTTTAACTCTACTGGAACACCTGCTATTTTTATGCATGCAGCGGATGCTATCCATGGAGATTTAGGAAATGTTCAAAAAGACGATGTCGTAATATGCATTTCTAAAAGCGGAAACACTCCGGAAATTAAAGTTTTAGTTCCCTTAATTAAAAATTATGGAAACAAAATAGTAGCAATTACAGGAAATATTGATTCTTATTTAGGAGAACATGCCGATTTCACCTTAAATGCATATGTTGAAAAAGAAGCTTGTCCCAATAATTTAGCGCCTACAACAAGTACAACAGCACAATTAGTTATAGGAGATGCTTTGGCTGTTTGCTTATTAGATTTGAGAGGTTTCACAAGCAAAGATTTTGCAAAATATCATCCTGGAGGTGCTCTTGGGAAACGTTTGTACTTAAGAGTTGCTGATTTAGTTGAAAACAATCAAGTTCCGAAAGTAAATGAAACAGACAGTATCGCTCAAGTAATTGTTGAAATTTCTGAAAAAAGATTAGGAGTAACAGCAGTTATGAAAAACAATAAATTGTCAGGTATTATTACGGACGGTGATATTAGGAGGATGCTTACTAAAACTACAGAGATTTCTCAATTTAAAGCAAGAGACATTATGGGCAAAAGCCCTAAGACAATCACTGAAGATGCCATGGCAATAGATGCTTTAAATACTATGGAAAACAACAGCATTACACAAATGTTGGTTGTTGATCATGAAAATAATTATATGGGTGTAGTGCATTTACACGATTTAATTAAAGAAGGAATATTTTAATGGCTGAAAAACAAAAAGAGATGTCCTTTTTAAGTCATCTAGAGGAATTAAGATGGCATTTAGTTAGAAGTGCTGCTGCGATATTCATTGTTGGAATCGTATTATTTGTATTTCAAAAAGAAGTCTATGAAAACTTTTTATTAGCACACAGAAAGCCAGATTTCATAACCTACCAACTCTTTTGTGATTTTTTCACCTTTCTTGGTTTTGATAGTAGTTTCTGTGATGTTGCTTTTACAGATAATTTAATTAGTTTAAAGCCAACACAACAATTAATGAATTCTATTTGGTCTTCATTAATATTAGGTATTGTTTTGTCATTCCCCTATCTTTTATGGGAAATTTGGCGATTTATTGCTCCTGGCTTAACTAAAAAAGAAGTAAATAAATCAAGAGGTTTTATCTTTGTCGCTTCTTTCTTATTTTTCTGTGGAATCGCTTTTAGTTTTTATGTAATTGCTCCAATCTCTATCCATTTCTTGTACAATTATCAAATTACAGATTTAATTGAGAATAGCTTTACGATGGATTCTCACATAGGACTAGTAACGAACATGTTGCTAGGAGTTTCAATTTTATTTGAATTGCCTGTTTTGGTTTTCTTTTTAACGAAAATTGGCTTGGTAACTCCAGATTTTTTAAAAAAATACAGGAAACACGCATTAGTACTTGTCTTGATTATAGCAGCTATTATTACGCCACCAGATATTGCGAGCCAAATAATTGTAGCAATTCCTATTCTTTTCTTGTATGAAATAAGTATTAAAGTTTCAAAAATTGTAATAAAAAAACAACAAAAAAATGAATAAATTGTAAAGAGGCTCACCAATTTAAAGCACTAAAAAATAAGTTATTTATTACTTTTACATAAAAAATATACGATTCCATATTTATACAATTACACATTTTAAGAAATATGATTTTAAGAGCAGAAAACATTCAAAAAATATACGGTAGTAGAAAGGTAGTACAGGGAATATCACTGGAAGTAAAGCAAGGAGAAATTATTGGGCTTTTAGGTCCAAATGGAGCTGGAAAAACGACTTCTTTCTATATGATTGTTGGTATGGTAAAACCAAATGATGGTAAAATTTTCTTAAATGATGAAGAAATCACTAACGATGCAATGTACAAACGTGCAGAAAAAGGGATTGGTTATTTAGCACAAGAAGCCTCTATTTTCAGGAAACTGTCTGTTGAAGACAATATCATGTCCGTTTTGCAGTTTACCGACTTATCAAAAAAAGCACAAAAAATTAAATTAGAATCTTTAATTGAAGAGTTTAATATTGGTCATGTTCGTAAAAACAGAGGAGATTTATTATCAGGTGGAGAAAGACGAAGAACTGAAATTGCTCGTTGCTTAGCATCTGACCCAAATTTCATATTACTGGATGAACCTTTTGCTGGTGTAGATCCTATTGCTGTAGAAGATATACAAAGTATTGTTGCACAATTAAAAAATAAAAATATCGGTATTTTAATTACCGATCATGATGTACAAGCAACTTTAGCGATTACAGATAGAACATATTTAATGTACAATGGAGGGATTTTAAAAGAGGGAACTCCTGAAGAATTAGCTGCAGATGAAATGGTCCGTAAAGTATACTTAGGAAAAGATTTTGAATTGAAAAAGAAGAAATTTTAACTTGTTGTTTTTTTGCGAATATTACGAATTAACGATAAAAAAACATACAGTAGGATTATTAGTGGGATAGAAAGATACTGCAAAAAAACAAGCATCCCTGTAGAAAGTACCAAAAACAAATACTTCATTAAATTATTCTTTACCGAGTAGGTTTTAAACTTTAAAGAAAACAAAGAAATTTCTGCATTCATTAAATAGGTTAATAATAAAGTTATCGCTATTAAAAAATAATTATTGGCAATTAGATTTTGTACAAATTCAATCGTTGAATATTCTTGGATTAAAGGCAAAGAAATCACAAACAAGCTCATCGCTGGCGTTGGCATCCCAATAAATGAATCGGTTTGTCTTGTGTCTATGTTAAATTTAGCCAATCTGTAGCCAGCCCCCAACGTTAAAAATAGCCCTAAAAAAGGAAGATAATTTACTGTATTTGTAGCAACTACGTTTGAGTTATTTTCAATAAATAATTGATAAACAATGATTCCAGGAACAACACCACTAGTGACCATATCTGCCAAAGAATCTAATTGTTTTCCTAATTCTCCTGAAACATTTAATAAACGTGCTGCAAATCCATCAAAAAAATCAAATACAATGCCAATTACCACAAATAATCCTACGGAAGCAAAATCACCCTGCACAGCAAAAATAGTAGCAAGGGTGCCACAAAAAAGATTGCCGAGGGTTAATAAATTAGGAATGTATCTTTTTAAAGTCATTATTTTATTGAATTAAAGAGCTAAAATAAGAAATCAAATTTGGTGGTTTCCATAATTCCTTATTTTTTTATCATATTTGTAAGAAATAGTAAAATCCTTGTCTTTATAGTAAATTCATGAATTTCATTTTTTTATTCCTTTAAATTTAGAACTTTTCAACAAACAAATGCCCGTATTCAAATCAGACTTCTCGCCAACTTTACCTTTCAGAAATAGTCATTTCAACACCCTATACCGACCACTTTTCATGAGAAATACATGTAGTTATTTACGCAAAAGAATTCCTACTTGGGATCATGATTTTATAGATTTAGATTTCTCTTTAGTGGGATCTAAAAACTTGGCATTATTAATTCATGGTTTAGAAGGGAGTTCAGCATCTAGTTATATGACATCAACTTCTAAACACCTAAATTCTATGGGCCTAGATACTGTTTGTTTCAACTTAAGAGGTTGTTCTGGTGATGATAATTTACTTTTAGGAACCTACCACAGCGGAAAAACAGAAGATGTAGATTTTGTCGTAAATCATCTTTCACAAAAAGAGGAATACGAAAATATCATAATTATTGGTTTTAGTTTGGGAGGAAATTTAACCCTAAAATATTTAGGGGAACAGTCAGAAAATATTTCATCAAAAATAAAAGGAGGCATTGCTATTTCTGTTCCTATTGATATTACTTCCGCAGAAAAAGAAATGGATAAGTTAAAAAATAAATTATACATAGAATTGTTTTTTAAAACGATGAAAAACAAACTATTAGAAAAGGCACATAAATTTCCTGAATACAAGTTAGACAAAGACAAATTGTTTAAAGCAACAAAATTCAAACACTTAGAACAGCTCTACACAGTTCCTGTTTTTGGTTTTGAAAGCCCAAAAGATTATTGGATAAAAGCAAGTTCTAAACCTTATTTATCAAAAATTCGAAAACCAACCCTACTTATAAACGCAAAAGACGATTCCTTTTTGTCAGCAGCATGCTTTCCTTATGAAGAAGCACAGAATTCTGATAATTTCTTTTTTGAAAGCCCAGATTTTGGAGGTCATGTTGGATTTATAACCTCCTTAAAGCCATCAGAAAACACTTGGTTGGAAGATCGAATTGAACGGTTTATCAGAGAAAATATTCAAATTAATTTATTGTAAACAATATCTTTAAAAAACTACAGTTATTTTAGTATGTTTATAGATATTTGTTATTGATAAATATAAAACTTTTGAAACACAAAATAGTATTTTTAATAGCGCTAATTCCTTTCTTTTTATCTGCACAAGCATTTAGAAGTTATTCCAATGAGTTTTTAAATATTGGGGTGGATGCAGCAGGTTTAGGAA
>CATITK010000066.1 GCA_949545755.1 Polaribacter sejongensis
ATAAGACAACCGACAGTGAAGTTTGGAAATTTTATAATGCAGGTTTGCCAGAAGAAAGTCACCCCCCATTTCCGGCAGAAGCAATAAGCCCAAAAATAGGCTCAAGTATTGATGAAGGAATTATTACATTGCACTGGGAAGCAACTGATGTTGATGATGATGTTTCTTCTTATACCGTCTTGCTAGATATGAATATTTTACCAGTTACCAAAGTAGGAAATTCAAGTACAAATAGTTTAAATGTAACGGTCAGTTCAGGGCGAGTATACTACTGGAAAGTTCTAACAACAGACGTACTTGGAAATGAGTCAGACTCTCAAGTCTTTCAATTTAAAGTAAATTAATATAATAATATAAAATCACAATTTTGAAAAAAAAACAAATTAAATATTTTCTCATTTTAAGTAGCCTCTTAATATTAGTTTTCCTATTCATCTCAAATATTAAAAATGAGAATAATAATCAAATTACATCAGCAATTTGGCAGACAGATTTCCTAGATGATTTCGATACTTTTGATACTAATAACTGGCAAGATCAACGCATTTGGGTGAACAATGAAACACATTGTTATGTCCCCGATGGTCAATTCGGAACAAGAGTAGTTAGTGAGGGTTCATTGAAATTAAAAGTTATAAATATTGGCAAGATTAGCCCTTGTGACAATTTAGATAAAAATGGAAAACAACATCCAGAAACGCAATATGTAGCCGGTCGTATTGTATCAAAGAATAAAAAAGAATTTATCAAAGGTAAGTGGACCGCAAGATTAAAATTGGGCGTTAACGGAAAACCAAGTATGTTTCCTGCGTGGTGGATTCTTGGAGCACAAAATAACGAATCACCAGTTCAAGAAGCTGATGAAAATATTTGTTGGCCTATGGAAGGTTCTGGTGAGATAGATATTTTTGAGCACCACGGAGACCATCAAAAAAATCATTTTACAACAGGAGCAATAAAAAACTTGGGTGCATGTAATAAAGGTGATTGGATGAGTTTCCGAAGCGGATTTGATGCGACCTTAAATGAGTACCATGAGTATTCTGTAGAATGGGAAGATAGTGATCTCGTTTATAGATTGGATAATAAAGAAATATATCGTAATATTGGACTTGGCGATGCCTACCCTGAAAAGATGTTTGCTATTTTAAATTTTGCTAAAATTACCGATGCTTCAATGGAAGGAGAATGGGTCATGGAAGTAGATTGGGTAAAACATGAATTTAGAAAATAAAAAATAGATTTGTCATTCCTGTTGAGGTAGGAATGTCAATGCTAGTAGAATATTAAAATTTTGAATCTAAAATATGCAAAAGAGTAACACTATGAAATTTAAGAATTATAAAATAATTGGGCTTTTTCTTTTAATTGCATCCTGCTCAGATGCTAAAATTAAAAATGAAAAAAAAAGTGAAACGCTAGGGGCTTCTTCTGTAGAAAGCTATCAGAATAAAACACTTGAAATATATACTACAGCTAAGGATACTGATTTAAGATTAACCAAAACTAGCGAAAAAAAATTTAAAAATAAGGTACAACCCTTAGAGACAGAAATTGCTGTTTTTGTGAATCCAAAAAAGACTTTTCAAAAATATTTAGGTATTGGTGGTGCTATTACTGACGCTTCCTCAGAAGTATTTGCTACATTAAATGATCGCCAACAAAATAAATTGTTGCAATCCTTATATGGGAAAGAGGGGATTGGCTATACGATTATTAGAACAAGTATTCATAGTAGCGATTTTGGTCTGGGCAGTCATACTTATATTGAAGAAGGAGATGCTGAACTAACCACATTTTCCATTGAAAAAGACAAGGAAAAGAGAATTCCTTTTATCAAAAGAGCGATTGCTTTAATTAAAAAAGAAGACTTAGTCTTTTATGCCAGTCCATGGAGTCCACCCGCTTTTATGAAAAGTAACAAGAGCATGTTGCGAGGCGGAAAATTGTTGCCAGAATTTCGTCAAGCATGGGCTAATTATTATGCAAAATTTATAAAAGCATATGAAAAAGAAGGAATTCCTGTTTGGGGCTTAACGATTCAAAATGAACCCATGGCAGTTCAACGATGGGAATCCTGTATTTATACGGCAGCTGAAGAGCGTGATTTTTTGAAGGATTATTTAGGTCCTACTTTAGAGAAATCAGGACTAGGAGATAAGAAAATTGTTGTTTGGGATCATAATAGAGATTTAATTTCAGAGAGAGCAAATACTATTTTTGAAGATCCTGAGGCTTCAAAGTATGCTTGGGGTATTGGTTTTCACTGGTACGAAACTTGGACAGGTGGTTTGCCTAAATATGACAATTTAAAAAATATAAATGAATCCTTTCCGTCTAAAAAAATGTTATTTACAGAAGGGTGTCAAGAAAGTTTTGCTACAGAAAGATTACAATTTTGGCCCAATGCAGAACGCTATGGAAATTCAATGATCAATGACTTTAATAGTGGCGTTGTAGGCTGGACAGATTGGAATATTTTATTGGATGAAAGAGGCGGACCAAATCACGTTCAGAACTTTTGTTTTGCACCAATTCATGCCAATACAAAAACGGGCGAATTAATCTATACACCCACCTATTATTATATAGGTCATTTTTCTAAATTTATAAAACCGGGCGCTTTACGAGTAAGTACAACAACAAGTAGAACTGCAATTGAGAGTACCTCGTTTCAAAATATAAATGGTAAAATTGTTACAGTTGTCATGAATAAAACAGCATTAAAAATAACTTATAAACTTATTGTTGGCGATAGTGAAACCCTCATAGAGATTGAACCACGTGCAATGCAATCAATAATTTACTAATTTTTATTTTTTAAATATTCAAAAAACAAGCATGAATAATAAGACTTACACAATTTTTATCAGTTTTATAGTAGCCTTAGGTGGCTTTCTTTTTGGTTTTGACGCCGGAATTATTTCTGGAGTAATGTCCTTTGCGGGTCCCGAATTTAATTTAAGTGAAATACAATCTGGTTGGGTGGTAAGTGCTCCTTCATTTGCAGCAATGTTTGCAATGTTGTTTTCAGGAAGAATAAGTGACCTTATAGGAAGAAAAAAAACACTCATTTTTGTTGCCTTTTTATATGCTATTTCTGCTATTTTTTCAGCGATAGCAACTTCTTATGAGATGTTGTACATCGCACGAATTATTGGAGGTGTCGCTTTTGGAGCAGCGTTGGTTTTAGCGCCAATTTATATTGCAGAAATTTCAACAGCAGAAAATAGAGGGAAGTTAGTTTCTTTGCAACAACTAAATATTGTTTTTGGTTTTTTTGCAGCATTCCTAAGTAATTATTTTTTCAATAGTTACAATAGCGTAGAAAGTGTGTTTTTAACTGATGAAAACGTGTGGAGATGGATGTTAGGAGTGGAGTTAATTCCTGCGGTCATTTATTTTGTCTTCTTGTTTTTTGTTCCTAAAAGTCCTCGTTGGCTATATTTAAAAGGAAGTTTTGAAGAAGCTAAGAAAGTTTTAAATCAAATTCATGGTAGCGAAAGGGGAAGTATCGAAATAGCTGCTATAGAAGCAAATATTGCTGCAGATCAAAATAAAGCTGCATTAAAGATTAAAGATTTATTAAAACCTGCTTTGCGTTTTATTTTAATTGTTGGTTTAATCGTTGGTGTTTTGCAACAGATCACAGGGATAAACGCCGTGTATTTCTATGCTACATCCATATTTAAACAAACAGGTATTGGAACAGATGCTGCTTTTTCATCAGGGGTTTTATTAAGTACTATATCCGTACTATTTACTTTTGTTGCAATCTATTTAATTGATAGAATGGGGAGAAGGCCTTTGTTGTTAATTGGTACAGCAGGAATAGCTATTAGTTTGTTATTGTGTGCGTATGGTTTTAACCAAGCCACTTATCAGTTAACAGAAAAAAATATCAATCAGTTTGAGTTTCAAGATGCTGAAAAATTAATACCTTTTTCAGATACGGTATACGATAATGATGTTGACTTTAAGAATGATTTAAAATCGGCTTTAGGAAATAAAGTATATAGTAAAAATGATGGTGCAATTTTAGAAGCAGCAACAACCATTAATGCCAATTTAATATTGATAGGAATTCTAGGCTTTATTGCTTGCTTTGCATTTTCTTTAGGCCCAGTTATGTGGGTTTTGTTGTCAGAATTATACCCATTAAAATATCGAGGTTTGGCAATTGGTGTCATTGCTTTTATCAACTCGTTAATTAGTTCTTTAGTGCAACTTGTTTTCCCATGGGAATTATCTAATTTAGGAAATGCAATGAGTTTTTTCTTGTTTGGTATTATTGCTTTAGCTGGCTTTTTTATCCTCCTAAAAATATTACCAGAAACCAAAGGGAAATCTTTAGAGGAATTAGAATTAGAATTTATCAAAAATTAAAGAACTAAAAATAAAGGAATGCAAGGCTATTACTTTCCAATACAAAAA
>CATITK010000067.1 GCA_949545755.1 Polaribacter sejongensis
AAGTTTATCACCTTCAGAGTTTATTTGCCCAAGTGCATTTCCGAAATTTCCGTAGGCATTTGCCTCACTTGAACCATCAGATAAGCCAGCACCTGTTGCAGAAACATAAACAGTATCTTCAGTATCTTGAGCGATTACGCTTAAGCTAAAAAAAGTAAATAGCAGTAGTGTGGTTAGTGTAGTTTTATTCATAATTGGTTAATTTTGATGATTATAATTTCTATCAATTATACAGTATTACTATTAATTTAATATTAATTATTGATTAACAAGGGGAGCTGTTTTAGACAAGAGTTCGTTTTTTACACCGTTTTTAAAATAGTGGTTCTTATACAGCCTAAACAGTAAAAATGGGGTTGCAATGCTAAAAGTTTAAATTTTCGATTTTTTTCTTATAAATATAAGCTCAGTTCTAAAGAATACACCAAGTAGTGTTTTTAAAATCAGATTTTTCGGGAATAACTTCACTAAAAATGATTGAAGAATATTAAAATCACTTTAAGATTTATTTAAATGATTCAAGCAACTAAATATAACAATTTATAAAAAAAAATAACGGTTTAGTCGTTAAGGTAGAAGCAAATAAAAAGGGATTTTTAATCGAAAAGGAAGTGTATAAAATCCGCTACTATTATTATACAAATTTTTGAAGTAGATTCATCTCAGACTATTCAATTCTTTTAAATTCTCGCCAAAATAGTTCGACTTCGCTCCTTTCTACGCTACAGTAGAACCCGCAACCTTGTAGGGTTGTGGGCTTTTCATTTTTTACTTAAATTTTAATACTGTCAAATTTTTGTATAAAAATGGAACAAACAATACAGAAGTTGCTGTGTATAAGGTACACAATGGCAGACTAGTCCAAGTGTTTTAGAAAAACATGGCACTATATATTTTTCTGTTGTTGGAAATCAGAACGCAGATTTTGAGATGGCTGCTGAAATAGATACAGACATGCAGTACAAATTATAAGTATTAGTCATACCTCTTGTAAGCCTCGTTTATTTTAGAATTAAACCTATTTCTTAAAGCACCAGCCACATCAAAAGGTTCAGGCATGGTTCTCGTAAATTTTTTTAAAATAGGATAAGCTCTTCTATCAGAATTTTTTGAAGCTAAAAAAAACTTATCTTTATGTTCTACTTCTACGCTTATTGTTTGACTACTCAGAATATCTCCGTTATTATCTAAAAACTCTAAGTCAACTTCAACAACACCAGAAGCAGCAACTTCATATTTATACCCTTTACAATACCAAGTTTTAACAGTACCATCTTTTTTCTTTTTTTCCTTTGTGTTTTCATGAAATTCTCTACTTTTTACGACAGTTGGACCTGCATAATATGTTAAAAATTTAAAGACTACAAATTCGTCAATATTTTTTAATTGTGCCCTTCCTTTTTCTCCAATTGCACCTATCCTTCTGAGTTCAACTTTATTACTGATGTCAGAATAATTTGCAAACCGGTACTTGTCAAATAAATTGATGGTACTGTTCATTAAGTTTTCCATGGCGCTTTCCCCCCTAGGCGTATCTGTGAAATTTTTAAAAGGGAAATAACCAACATTTAGGGTTCCTAATTGAAGAGATTTATCTAAATACATTTGAACTTCTTTATACTCTTTTACAAATCTTTTAGAATTTAAAAATATTTTATATGCTTCTTTATAATCGTATTTATTAGCCGCATTATTGAAAACTTCCAACCCTTTAATGTAGAATTCATCAGCTGCATTTGTATGGTAAGCTTTTAATAAGTTTTCCGCTTCGTGTCGTTTTTTCTTGTAGTCTAAAGTATACAATGCAATAAACTTTTTTTGCTTTGAAGATGCTACCGCTACTAATTCTAGTAATTTCTTTTGTACATTTTCTAGATTGTCATACGTGATGAATATTTTTTTCATCGGTGCTACAGAACGATGGTCTTTATAAGGAATTGCTTTGGCCTCTAAATCTTTAATGTAATTTGCGCCCCAACCATTTACTTGAGATAATGCTTGTTCAAAAATAGCATTCGATTTTTTAAAATTGTTTTTCACTTTTAGAGACGCTATGGATTTTAACGTAGCAGTCACAAAATCTTTTTTATTTAGAGCTTTTTTTGCTTGTCTGTAAGGTTTTCTGAAACTCTGAGCATTAGTAAGTTGAACACTAAAACACAAAAGTAAGAGGCAAATTAATCTTTTCATTTTTCTTAAAATTAAATTTATAAACTATAAATAACGTGGGGGATAGTTTTTTTGAAGTAAAAAAAGTATGTGTGTTTTAATAAACACATGTAAAGATATCATTTTACTTTTGAGTGACAAAACAACGGCCAATCGAAATCAATAATCACTATTCTAAAACAATTATTTTCAATGGTATTCAAAAATAATATTCAAATTCTTTCTAATAATATCCTCAGATAAACTATCTTAGTGATTAAATATAAATAATAGATTAAAAGATGAAAAGTTTTATTTTAAAGTGGTACCCGATTATTTTAGCATTCATTTGCTTGTTATATTCAGTAGGTTACGGAATTTTGGGCATGACAGCAGAAGCACAATATTCTGCACATTGGCCAGGAACAATATTATTATTTGCAATAGCAATCAGACAAAGAAGAACAACATGAATACCGGATTTTTTATAGTAGGTGGTATTATATTTACTGTTTATATGGCTTTAACCTTATGGAATATATACGGATCTAGTCAAAAAAACAAGAAATAAAAGTACCCAAAATAGGCGTAAATATTTTAAAAACACATCATCTAAATTTTAACAATTAGAATCGCCTCCTTTTCCCCCACTCCATCACTTACAAAACGACATGGAACTATTGACATGGTTTATAAATGCTAAGTTTACACAAGGAATTAACAGTAAGTAATCGCTCAACAAATGAGCATTGTGACTTAAATTGCAAATAGAATAGCACTAAAATAGTTCGACTTTTAGTCCCTTTGTTTCCATAATAACAAAAGAGTTTCCAAATTTAGTGATCCGTTCATCTTTTAAAATCCAATCAAATAATAAAAACATATTTTTGCTTTTACAAAGCAAACACAACCATTGAAAAAAATACTCGTTTCTGTAACAAATGACCTCTCAACTGACCAACGTGTAGATAAGGTTTGCTGTACATTACAAAAAGAAGGCTTCAATGTCCTTCTGATCGGCAGGAAACTAAAAAACAGTACTCCGCTAAATAGAAGTTATCGCACAAAAAGAATGAAACTCCTATGTAACAAAGGGTTTTTATTTTATGCGGAATATAATTTTCGTTTATTTTTTATGTTACTTTTTTCTAAAAAAGAGGTATTACTTTCCAATGATTTAGACACATTATTACCTAACTTTTTGGTGAGTGTTTTACAAAGAAAAAAACTAGTATATGATAGCCATGAGCTATTTCCTGAAATCCCTGAGTTAGTCCATAAGCCTTTGGTGAAAAAATGTTGGTCTCTTTTAGAAGCTTGGATACTTCCAAAACTTAAACAAACCTATACAGTTTGTAGAAGTATTACGGAGTTTTATAATGAAAAATACAATGCTAATTTTAAAACAATTCTTAATTTACCTACAAAAAAAGAGATCGAATTGGGATGTTTTCCTTTTGATTCAAAGGGGAAAAAAATCATATTATATCAAGGTGCAATTAATATAGGGAGAGGCTTAGAATTGATGATAGATACCATGGAATTTCTTGATGATGCTATTTTTGTGATTGTTGGTCATGGAGATATTTTTGATAATCTTATAGGGCGTGTAAAAAATAAAAAATTGGATAATAAAATTTATTTTTTAGGAAAAATAGCTCCAGAAAAACTGCACAAATTGACACCTCTCGCAAATTTAGGAGTAAGTTTTGAAGAAGATCTGGGGCTAAATTATCGGTTTGCATTACCCAATAAGATATTTGATTACATCCAGGCAGAAGTACCAATTTTAGTATCTAATTTACCCGAAATGAAACAAATCGCACTAGAGCATCATGTCGGTGAAGTTCTTAAAAATAGAAATCCAGCATTCCTTGCAAAGCAAATTGAAGCCTTGATGGAAAAAGACTTTTCAAATGAATTAAAAAAAGCGAAGCAAGAACTAATTTGGGAAAATCAAGAAGAAAAACTACTGAATATTTTTAGAAATTGTGAGTAATTATTTTTTATACTGATGTGGATTTTCTCTTATTCCTTTTTTAAAAAGTTTACGTATAGAAGCTCTAAATTTGTTATCAAGTTGTAAGAAAACATCTTTAATTTTCTCTTGAGGTCTTCCTCTAAATGTCGTTATATGAAACCGATCTGAAATCGACAAAGGGACTTCAGAAAAATAATAATTAGATACGCAACATCGCACCTTATTTGTTAGCACTTTACTTACAGAGTGCCAAGACTTCTGGTGAGTTGTCATAACAACCAATCTATTAAACTTATTTTCTATTGTTATTTGCTTTTCTTTTAGCCCATTCGGCCAAACCTCTAAATTACCTCCCCATGTATATTCCCAATCTGGTGTTACATAATATAAAAGATTTAAAACCCGCCAACTTATTCTATCCTTGTCATGAGAATTATCTAAATGTGGATTCAAAAAACTATCTTTCCCCATCAATGACAAACCTCCTGCGTACAAACTTTCGTCAGCAAAGACCTCACGAACTCCACAAATATTGGCAATTAAATCTACATTTTTTTTACACTGAAAAGCATAGATAACTTCCTCTAGCAAAGAATCATATTTATCCATTTGATAGGCAATATGTTTTCGCTCTCTTAAATTTTTCTTTTGAACAGTTTCTTTTTCCGTTGGAAATTTATTATAAATTTCTAAAGCAACTTCTTTAGGCAACAAGTTATCCAAATAAAAGAAACCAATTTGACTACTATGAGAGGAAAATTGCTTTTTTAGTACTGCTTTATTGTCTAATAAATTTTGGTAAATTAATTTTGAAATTTTATCCCTACCCATTTAAAACTATTTTAATTCTACACAAATAACTAATTTTTAAGCAGTTAAAATAAAAAATAGATTTTCTTTTTATTGCTACTCTTTCAAAAAACGGATATAAATTACCTACTAGTTTTAATAATCCTATTAGTTCTACCTTGCTAACAATTTTTAAGAGACTTCCATGTTCTTTTTCTAACAATCCTTTTTTTTCTAAAAAAATAATGTTCTCCATTGCTTCTTTTGTTTTCGAAACAAATGTAAAATCATCATCCAATCCTAAATGGTATATTTCATTTTCAATTTGAACAACCTTATATCCTCTCTTTTGTAAATCTAAAGAAAATAATAAATCTTCCCTACCATATTTTAGAAGTATTTCTTCAAATTGTACCTGTTCAAAAAATTCTTTTGGAATTAAAAAGTTTGAAGTAAAAAAAAATTTATAAGGACTCCTATTTCTTTTATTTATTTTAATTTCCTCATACTTAATACCGTACTTGTAACGCAATAGATTTATATTATCAGGAGTTCTATTATATGCGACACCTCCACAAAAAACTTTTTTCCCTTCTTTTATACATGATAGATATTTACTTATAAAAGTATTGTTTTTAGGTAAAACATCAGCATCTAAAAATAGTAACCAATTATAATTTGCTTTAGAGGCCAACAAATTTCTAATTGCACTTCTACCAATGTTTTTCTCAAGAAGTTCAAAACTACATAAAGAAAGTTGATTAATTTTTTGATTTTCTATATTTAATTTACTTTTGGAGCCATCATCAATACAGATAATTTCAAAAGAAATTTTGAAAGCGACCAATTGCTTGTGAAGTACTTCAACTAATGGAAAAGAATTGTAATTATATGTAGGAATTAATATAGACAACATTAAAAAGTAGTTTTTTGCGCAACTTCAAACAAGGCTCCTCCTTCACATTTCAAGGTTTTTTGTTTGTATTTTACAATTAATTGATAATCGTGCGTTGCCATTAAAATAGTTTTTCCACTTTGATGAATTTCATTCAAAAGCTCCATTACTTCTATGGAAGTTTTTGGATCTAAATTTCCAGTTGGCTCATCTGCTAAAATTAATTCTGGATCATTTAACAAAGCTCTTGCAATCGCAATTCTTTGTTGTTCTCCACCAGAAAGTTCAAAAATTTTCTTGAAATATTGAGTTTTCATACCTACTTTGTCTAAAACCTCATTAATTTTTTCTTTTATCGCTTCTTTGTCTTTCCAACCTGTGGCTTTTAAAACAAATTCTAAATTTCCAAAAACAGTTCTGTTATTTAATAGTTTGAAATCTTGGAAAACAATTCCTATTTTTCTTCTTAAAAAAGGGATTTCTTTTTCTTTTAACTTTTTCAAATCAAAATCTACAATATTCCCAATCCCTCTTTGCAGCTTTAAATCGCCATACAAAGTCTTCATCAAACTACTCTTCCCACTTCCTGTCTTACCAATTAAATAATAAAACCCTCCTTTTTGTATTGTTAAATTGACTTTAGATAACACCAAATTATCTCTTTGATAAATATCAGCGTTTTCTAAATATAAAACTGGTTTCTCCATAAAATAACTTGTTTTTACAAACTTAAAAGTTTCTAACGATTATATACT
>CATITK010000068.1 GCA_949545755.1 Polaribacter sejongensis
ACTCATTTTTATCAACACACAAATTTACAAAATGTTTTACAACTACTTTTTTTTAGTAGTTTTATTTAAAAATAATTTAACATAAACCAACTTGTTGGAAACTTCTTTTTTATGAAATCACAAGAAATTCGTGCTACTTTTTTAAATTTTTTCGAAGAAAAAGGACATTTAATTGTTCCTTCTGCTCCAATGGTAACTAAGGATGATCCAACGTTATTATTTGTAAATTCTGGAATGGCACCGTTTAAAGAATATTTCTTAGGAAATGGAGTTCCAAAAAAGAATAGAATATCAGATTCTCAAAAATGTTTGCGGGTTTCTGGTAAACATAATGATTTAGAAGAAGTTGGATACGACACCTATCATCATACTTTATTTGAAATGTTAGGCAATTGGTCTTTTGGCGATTATTTTAAGAAAGAAGCAATTGCTTGGGCTTGGGAATTGTTAACCGAAGTTTATAAGATAGATAAAGACATTTTATACGTAACCGTTTTCGAAGGCTCTAAGGATGCTGACAATTTGGATATGGACACGGAAACCTACGATCTCTGGAAGCAATTTGTACCTGAAAACAGAATTATAAAAGGAAATAAGAAAGATAATTTTTGGGAAATGGGAGCGCAAGGGCCTTGTGGACCCTGTTCTGAAATTCATGTAGACATTCGTTCTGCAGAAGAAAAAGCAAAAATAGACGGTAGTCGTTTGATTAACAAAGACCACCCTCATGTGGTAGAAGTCTGGAACTTAGTTTTCATGCAATACAATAGAAAAGCAAACGGAACTTTAGAAGATTTACCAAATAAACATATTGACACTGGAATGGGTTTTGAACGCCTGTGTATGGTCATGCAAAACGTAAAATCTAACTATGATACCGATGTTTTTACACCTATAATTAGAGAAATTGAAACAATTACCAATATCGCATATGGTAAAGACTTGGCACAAGACATTGCCATCCGTGTAATTTCTGACCATGTAAGAGCCGTTGCTTTTTCAATTGCAGACGGACAATTACCAAGCAATACGGGCGCTGGATACGTGATTAGAAGAATACTCAGAAGAGCCGTTCGTTATGGTTTTACTTTTTTAAATAAAAAAGAGCCGTTTATCTATAGATTGGTCACTGTTTTAAGTCAAAAAATGGGAGAATTTTTCCCTGAATTAAAAGCTCAAAAACAATTAATTGAGAATGTAATCAAAGAAGAAGAAACTTCTTTTTTAAGAACTTTAGATCAAGGTTTACTTTTGTTAGATAGGATCATAGAAAACTCTTCCGGAAATCAAGTTGCTGGTAATAAAGCTTTTGAATTGTACGACACCTATGGTTTCCCTATCGATTTAACCTCTTTAATTCTCTCAGAAAAAGGATTAACTTTAGATGAAAAGGAATTTGAAAATGAACTTCAAAAGCAAAAAAAGAGATCGAGAGCAGCAAGTGAAATGTCTACAGATGATTGGACCATTTTAATTGATGATCCATTAGAAGAATTCATTGGGTATGACTCTTTAGATGCAAACGTAAAAATTACGAGATACAGAAAAGTAACCTCTAAAAAAGAGGGCGAAATGTATCAACTTGTATTTAATTTAACGCCTTTTTACCCAGAAGGTGGCGGTCAAGTTGGTGACAAAGGATATTTAGAAACTTCGCAAGATGATGTTCTTTATATTCTAGATACTAAAAAAGAGAATAATGTTATTATTCACTTTACCAAGCACCTTCCAAAACATATTAACGAAACTTTCAAAGCGATCGTAGATGCAAAGCAACGTAATAGAACCGAATGTAACCATACTGCTACTCACCTCTTACATCAAGCCTTAAGAGAAGTATTAGGGACACATGTAACCCAAAAAGGTTCTGCAGTGCATTCTAAATATTTACGTTTCGATTTTTCACATTTTTCTAAATTAACCGTTGATGAATTGCGAGATATCGAAAATTTTGTAAATGCACGGATTACAAGCAAACTTGCCTTAGAAGAAAGCAGAAATAGTACGATGGAAAAAGCACTTGCAGCGGGTGCAATGGCATTATTTGGTGAGAAATATGGAGACACTGTAAGAACTATAAAGTTTGGTAAATCCATTGAACTTTGTGGGGGAACTCATGTAAAAAATACTGGAGATATTTGGCATTTCAAAATTAAATCTGAAAGTGCTGTAGCTTCAGGTATTCGAAGAATTGAGGCGATTACAAACGATGCTGTTAAAGATTTTTATACTGACAATAGCAGTGCTTTACTTGAAATTAAAGAGTTGTTAAACAACCCTAAAGAACCCATAAAAGCGGTACAAAAACTGCAAAATGAAAATGCTTCTTTACAAAAACAAATTGAGCAATTACTAAAAGACAAAGCGCAAAACTTATCTGGTGAATTAAAAGGTCAGTTGAAAGAAATTAATGGTGTTCAATTCTTGGCTACTAAAATAGATATTGATGCCAACGGAATTAAAAATTTAGCATTCACTATTGGTAAAGAATATAAAAATTTATTTTTATTGTTTGCGACTGCTCCCTCAAAAGACAAAGCAATGTTGACCTGTTATATTTCAAAAGAATTGGTAAATGAGCGGGGTTATCATGCAGGGACTGTTGTTCGAGAATTAGGGAAATTGATTGATGGTGGTGGTGGTGGACAAAATTTCTTTGCAACTGCTGGTGGAAAAAATCCCGCTGGAATTTCAAAGGCGTTAGAAAATGCTACAAATTATTTGGTGTAAATAATAAACTATATACGAAATCTAAAGTCTTAGTTTAAAATCAATTAAATGCGTGTTTCATAAAAAATCATTAAATTTGTAACAACCATACATTCGTTTTCATAAACTTAAACCAGACTATGCCTTATTTAGATACTTTTTCTGGAGATTGGACTCCAAAAGAAGTAAGACACTTATTAAAAAGAGCTTCATTTGGAGTAACTCAGGAAGAAGTTACTAGAGCTGTTTCCTGGGGTTTATCTAAAACTATTGACATACTTTTTGAAGAAAAACCACTGCCAGAACCGCCTTTAAAATATCAATTAGATGGTATAAATACGAGCAATGATGAGATCAATGATCCAGGAGCAAATTATGGTGAAACCTGGGTAAATGCACCTGCATATCCTGATGTAACCACAAGCCAAGAAAGAAATAAAATTTATAGATCCAGAAATCGTTCGATGTATGCGTGGTCTTTTCTGCAAATGCAGAATTCAGAAATATCTATTATCGAAAAACTCACATTGTTTTGGCACAATCATTTTGTGTCTGAAAATAGCAATCCTCACAGAGAGTATTACTACCTGAATATTTTACGAACCAACTCGTTAAGTAACTTTAAAGAATTGGTAAAACAAATAACAGTAGACACAAATATGTTGTTGTATTTAAGTGGTTCCCAAAATACAAATGTGGCGCCTAATGAAAATTATTCAAGAGAATTATTAGAGCTTTTTACTATTGGAAAAGGAGCAACTATTGGTAATGGAGATTATACAAATTACACAGAAGATGATATTATTGAAATAGCAAAAGTACTAACAGGTTGGAAAGTTAATTCGTTGGCGAATGCAAATGCTTTAACTTCTTATTTCTCAAACAGCAAACATACAACTGGAAATAAAAACCTATCGCACCGATTTGGTAATGCTGTCATTTTAGAAAATGGCGCAGAAGAATATAAAGATTTAATTGATACTATTTTTCAGCAAGAGGAATGCTCAAAATTCATTACTAGAAAACTGTATAAATGGTTTGTAAGTACCGAAATAACAGCAGAAATCGAGACAAACATTATTGCTCCTTTGGCTGAAATAATCAGAAATAATGATTACGATATTGTACCCGCTTTAAAAAAATTATTAGCATCAGAACATTTCTTTGAGAAAACGTTTTGTATGGTAAAGAGTCCTATTGATTTACTGTTTTCAGCAACAAAATCTTTACAGGTTATTGCACCAAAAAGCACTGTTTATGAAGAATACAATTTCGCTTTGGTTTTATATTTAGCAGCTTCAAGTCTCAATCAATCGTTACTCCATCATCCAGATGTTGCAGGATGGAAAGCTTATTATCAAGAACCTCTATTTTATAAGAGTTGGATCAATAGTTATTTACTTCCTAACAGATTAGATTACTGTAGAATATTAGTTACTGGTGGAAATTTAATAATTGATGGAAAAAAACATACAGTTCCACCTTTAGTTCCTGTACTACAAATTACTGCAGGAATTACAAACGCCCAAGACCCAAATATTTTAATTACTGAATTATCGAATCAACTCTTTAATTACCCTATTACAGAAAACCAAATTGATAGTTTAAAAGAAATTTTAATTCCTGGGTTGCCAGATTTTGAATGGACAGTTGAATATAATAAATTTTTAAGTAATCCAGAAGATGAAGCGATGCGAATTTCTGTAGAGAACAAGCTAAGAAATTTAATAGCTGTAATGGTGCAAATGTCTGAATTTCAAATAATGTAAGGATGAAGAAGTCAAAAAAACTAACCCGTAGAGATTTTATAAAATTAAGTACAATTGCGACTGCTTCTTTACCAATTACCTTAAGTGGTTTTCCACTATTTGCAGGTGAAAAACCTCCTGGATATCAATTTTCAGAAGACAATGAAAATATATTGGTGCTTGTACAATTACAAGGGGGTAATGATGGTTTAAACACCGTTTTCAATCTAAGTCAATACGACAATTTACAAAGTGTCCGCTCGAACATCATCATTCCTGAAACGGATTTACTTCCTCTAAATGAGGAGACAAGCTTACATCCATCAATGACAGGAATTAAAGAAATTTGGAACCAAGAAAATTTATCTATCATACAAAATGTTGGGTACCCAAATCAAAACAGATCTCACTTTAGATCTTCAGATATTTGGAATTCTGCTTCAAGTGCAGACAAATACGTTTCTTCAGGTTGGGTTGGTCGTTTTTTTGATAAAAACCATGCTGAATTCCCTGAAAATTATCCAAATACAGACAACCCTCATCCTTTCGCAATTACTTTAGGAAAAGTAGTCTCTGAAACTTGTCAAGGAGCAAATGCTAATTTTTCTATGGCATTGTCAGACCCTGAAAAACCAGGAACTGCTTTAGTTTCTAATACGGGTGAAATTCCTTCTAATTGTTATGGGGACACTTTAAATTTTGTGAATAATATAATTATTCAAACAAATGCCTATGCAGAAGCTGTCACAAATGCTAATAGTTTAGGGAAAAATCTATCTACCAAATACGAAAACAGTAATAATAATAAATTAGCTGGAAAATTAAAAAATGTTGCCAAATTAATTTCTGGTGGACTAAAGACCAAAGTATATATTGTACAGTTAGGTGGTTTTGATAATCATGACAACCAAGTTGAGGAAGGCAATGTTAAAGAGGGGAAACACAGCAGTTTATTGAAAGAGCTATCTGATGCAATTGCGGCTTTTCAAGATGATTTAGAATTACTAAATATTGATGATAAAGTAATTGGAATGACGTATTCTGAATTTGGGAGAAGAATTCGTTCTAACGCTAGTTTAGGTACAGATCATGGTACAGCAGCTCCTTTATTTTTATTTGGTAAGTGTGCAAAAAATCAAGTTTTAGGTGATGCTCCACAAATAGATACAGCTGTAGATGAAAAAGAAGGTGTACAAATGCAATATGACTTTAGAAATATTTACAGCAGCCTTTTAACAGATTATTTAGGTGCTACCAAACAAGAAGCTACTTCGGTTTTATTTAATGATTTTAGTACTTTACCTCTTTTCAAAGAAGGATGCTCTGCAGCGCTTAGTACAAATAAATTTCTATCAAAAGAGTTAGAAATTAATGTATATCCAAATCCAACAATAGACAACATAAATATTGAATTTTTTGGAAATAATGAACATGTAAAAATTACTTTATATAATAGTATTGGCGCTGTTGTAAAACAAATTACAAATCAAAAATATAGTGCTATTCAACATCATTTAACAGCGAACATGCAAAACCTAACTAAAGGAACTTACTTTGTTCATTATCAATCTAAAGGGGTTTCTAAAACTAGAAAATTATTAAAATACTAAATGGAAAAAGACCCACAAATACGTAAAAATACAAAGCGGATGTATAATTAATAATAAGGAAACAAAAGGAATCATAAAAATTTGCAGCCTAGCGGGTGATAGAGAAATGAAATTACAAACCAAAATTACACTAAAAAAACCTTCAAAAAACCAAATAAGTTACACTTCCAAGTTACTGCTTTTAGGTTCTTGTTTTTCAGAAAATATTGGAAAAAAATTCAATTATTATCAATTTCAAACGCATCAAAATCCTTTTGGAATCCTCTTTCATCCAAAAGCAATTGAGAACCTCATTACCCATGCAATCAATAAAAAAAAGTATGTACCAGAAGATCTCATATTTCAAAATGAACGTTGGCATTGTTTTGATGCCCATTCTAATTTAAGTTCTGCGAATCAAAATGAGCTTTTATGTAACTTAAATGCGACAATTACTGCTACCAATAAACAGCTAAAAGAAGCAACCCATATTATTATAACTCTCGGAACTTCTTGGGTGTATCGATATATTGAAACGGATACAATTGTTGCAAATTGTCATAAAATACCGCAAAAAAAATTCTTAAAAGAATTGCTATCCGTTGATGAAATTACAGAAAGTTTAACGACAATCATTTCACTTTTAAATTTGATAAATAAAGAGATAAATGTGCTTTTTACCCTATCTCCTGTAAGACATTTAAAAGACGGTTTTATAGAAAATACACAGAGTAAAGCACACTTAATTGCTGGAATTCATCAACTTCTCGACACTGCTCCAAAGAACATTCATTATTTTCCGAGTTATGAAATTATGCTGGATGAATTAAGAGATTATCGTTTTTATGCAGAAGACATGGTGCATCCAAATAAAACGGCTATCAACTATATTTGGGAAAAATTTTCAGAAACTTGGCTTTGTGAAAAGTCAAAACCAATCATGAAGGAAGTGGATGCAATTCAAAAAGGACTCGCCCATAAACCTTTCAATAAAGGTTCGGAGAAACATCAACAGTTTCTAAAAAAAATAGAAATCAAAATAGGAACACTTAAAAAAGCGTTTTCTTTTTTCGAATTTTAATTAAAACTAAGAAATGTGTTCATCTACGTCTTGCCAAGGGCCACCATTGATTACATCGATTCCATGATTCGTTAAAAACTGAGTCGCTTGACCACTTCTAGCACCACTTCTACAAACCGCAATGACTGGTTTATTCCAAGATTTTATTTTCTCTACTTCTACAGGAATTACAGTTAAAACGATGTGTTCTGCTCCTTCTGTATGACCTTCATCCCACTCTTCTTGTGTTCTTACATCTAAAACAACAGCTCCTTTTTCTAAATATTCTTTAATTTCTAAGCTCATAATTTCTTCTTATAAATACGTTAAACAAACTCAATTATTCAATCTATCCGTAAACAAAATTAACTAATTTCGAATTAAGTTTGTATCGCTCTTGTTACATTTATTTGAAATAACAAAATCAATAGAATAACTGTTTTGCAAATCTAATTCATATCCTTCTAAAAACAGTAACCAATTTGTCTGAAATTGGTTTTTTAATTTTTTATGCGACTTCTATTTAGTTCTTAACTGAAGGTTTTCTTTTCTTAATAAAAAAACTCAGAACAAAAGTTCTGAGTTTTTTTATTAAAATAATATCGTAATCTAGTTCCTATTTCGCTGAATGTGATCCATCACAATAACCATCTGGATCTGAAGTGTTTCCACATCCACATGTTGGTCTTTCAATTTTAAACGTTTTCATAATTTATGAGTTTTAAGTTAGACATTTGGTTTGATTTGATAAAGATATGAATTATCCTTTTGTTTTTGGAGTTGCTTTTGTTTTTACAACAAAAGACATTTCTATTAGATCATCCACAAATTTATCTTTTAATTCTTTTAAAGAGAAGAAACTTTTAGATTTATATTTTACATTAAAAACGGCTCTGTCAATAGTGAAAATTTCGCTTTTAAAAACAGTAACATCATTTTCTGTAGAAATTGCTGCAGCAATAGTAATGCTCTTCGTGATCTCTTTAATTTGTAAATTTCCTGTAACTGCTAGTTTTCCTTGAACATCTTCTACATTCGTAATTATAAATGTTGAAGTTGGGTAGGTAGCTATATCAAAGAAATCAGCCGATTTTAAATGTCCTTCAATACCTACAGCCCCATCACTTCCTTTCATATCAACATTTGTAATTGTTTGCATATCAATTACAAACTCTCCTGCTTTTAAAACTCCGTTTTCAAGTGATAAACTACCACTTTTTAAAGCTACAGTTCCGTTATGTGCTCCTCCAGGTTTCGTTCCTTTCCAATTTAAAACGGATACTGAAGTATCAACATTATTTAATTCAGCAACTGTAACCGCTACTTTCTGTGCTTGATTAATTGCTACTTTCTCTTTCCTACTTTCCTTGCAAGCCGTTAATAATGATGCAATTACGACGAATGATAAAATTGTTTTTTTCATTTATAGATTCAATTTAGGTTAATTATTTATTTATTTTCCATAGCAAATATATGTTATTTATTCTCCATGGAAATTATTATTATATTTTTTTTTAACTTAGATACTAAAACAAATTTAGACTCTTACTTTCGAATCAATAATAATTGTTATGGGGCCATCGTTTAGTAATGCAACTTTCATGTCAGCACCAAACGCTCCTGTTTGTACTTTTTTAGGGGCATCTTTTTCAAGAGCTCTTATAAATTGTGCATACAATGGAATTGCAATTTTAGATTTAGCAGCTTTCTTATAACTTGGTCTGCTTCCTTTTTTAGTAGATGCGTGAAGTGTAAATTGACTTACAACCAATAGTTCTCCATTAATATCCCCTAAAGACTTGTTCATCACTGCATTTTCATCGTTAAAAATACGCAATTTCAATATTTTTCTGACCAAGAAGTTGATATCTTCTTCCGTATCACCCTCAACAATACCCA
Source organism: Polaribacter sejongensis (assembly GCA_949545755.1). Taxonomy (GTDB): domain Bacteria; phylum Bacteroidota; class Bacteroidia; order Flavobacteriales; family Flavobacteriaceae; genus Polaribacter; species Polaribacter sejongensis_A. The sequence continues at coordinate 9,006 of CATITK010000068.1, forward strand.
CAAGAAGTAACATTCCTTTTTTAATCGCTGCTACTTTTACTTCTTTGACAGTAACACTGGCTTTTGAAACTCTTTGAATAACAACTTTCATCTTTTAGGCATCCTCCTCTTCATTCCAAATATCTGTTCTAAAATGCTCTTTTTCTTCATCCCCTTCTAAAATTTGAAGGTAACTTTTATAACGAGACCAAGAAACTTCTTCTGCTTCCAGCGCTTCTTTTACAGCACAATGGGGTTCTTTGGTATGGATACAATTATTAAACTTACAGTCTTTTTTTAAAGCAAAAAACTCTGGAAAATAATCGCCTAATTCATATTTATCAATATCTACAATTCCAAAACCTTTAATTCCTGGGGTGTCGATAATGCTAGCATCAAAACTTAAATCAAACATTTCTGCAAATGTGGTTGTATGTTTTCCCTGATTATGTTGGTCTGATATTTCTTTGGTTTTTAAATCTAAAGAAGGCTCTAAGGCGTTCACTAAAGTAGACTTACCAACTCCGGAATGACCAACAAACATAGATGTTTTGCCCATCATTATTTCTTTAATGGTGGCTACATTTTTATTTTGAGTGGAGGAAACCTCAACACATCGGTAACCAATAGCTTCGTAAATATCTTTTAAATACAGTATTTCTGCACGTTCTTCAAGTTCATAAGAATCTATCTTATTAAATACCAAAATCGTATCGATGCTGTAAGCGCTTGCTGAAACCAAAAAACGATCTATAAATGTGGTAAATGTTGGTGGATTGTTAATGGTAATCAATAAAAAAACTTGATCGATATTTGAAGCTATAATATGGGTTTGTTTAGAAAGGTTGACCGATTTTCTTACGATAAAATTCTCTCGATCTAAAATAGTTTTAATAACCCCTATTTCTTCATCACCTTTCTTTTCTAAATCAAAGACGACTTGATCACCTACCGCAATTGGATTGGTGCTTTTGATGCCTTGAATTCTAAATTTACCTTTGATTCTACATTGATAAAAAGTGCCATCCTTAGCTTTTACTTGATACCAACTTCCAGTAGATTTGTATATGGTTCCTGTCATTAGTACAAAGATGAGAATAAAAAAGTGATTTAAGAAAAATTGCCTAGAATTCATCTTTTTTATACCAAAGATAAAAATAGCGAAAGTGTACAACCAAAAAAACCTCACCGAATTTAAAATTGGTGAGGTCTCAAAAATCTATAAGTAACTTTGAAGCACTTCCTTTTCAGGTTTTCTCTCTGCTTTCAAGATTAAAGCTGTCTGAATAACTATTGATATTCTTACACTTTTTTCTTTTATAGAAAAAAGATACAGCGAAAAACCAAACCACTTTTTATGTGGTAACGCCCAAAAATTATCCGTTTATAATTTTTTCTTGATGATTGATCGATTCTTGGTGAATTGCTTTAAACATTTTTAAAACAAATTCTTCACTTAAACCTTTCCCTTCTCCTTCTAAAACCATGTTTCCTAGGATTTCATTCCAACGTTTAGATTGTAAAACGGCTACGTTTTTATCTTTCTTTAAGCTACCAATTTGGTCAGCAACTTTCATTCGTTTTCCTAATAAATCTACCAATTGTCCATCAACAACATTGATCTGAGCACGTAAATTATCTAAATCACTTTTATAAGCTGCTTCTGTATTGGTTTCTTTTCTCACTTTTAAATCTTCCATTATTTGCTTTAATGAATCTGGTGTTACTTGCTGTGCAGCATCACTCCAAGCATTTTCTGGATCGAAATGCGTTTCAATCATTAATCCATCAAAATTTAAATCTAA
>CATITK010000069.1 GCA_949545755.1 Polaribacter sejongensis
ACGACTTTTAATGAAGTAAACATGCAACCAATTTTTGATTTACGTTCTCAATTTAAAGAAGATTTTAAAGCAAAACATGGAGTTGGTTTAGGGTTTATGTCTTTCTTTACCTTGGCAGTCGTAAGAGCTTTAAAATTATTTCCTGACGTAAATTCTATGATTGATGGAGATTTCCAAATTAAAAATGATTTTCAAGATATTTCTATTGCCGTTTCTGGCCCGAAAGGATTAATGGTTCCTGTCATTAGAAATGCAGAAAACTTATCTTTTAGAGGGGTAGAATCTGAAGTAAAACGTTTGGCAATTAGAGCTAGAGATGGACAAATAACCATTGATGAAATGACCGGTGGAACTTTTACAATCACCAATGGTGGTGTATTTGGTTCTATGTTGTCTACACCAATTTTAAATCCTCCACAAAGTGGGATTTTAGGAATGCACAATATTGTAAACAGACCCATGGCTGTAAACGGTGAAGTAATAATTCAACCAATAATGTATGTTGCGTTGTCTTACGACCACAGAATTGTAGATGGTAGAGAGTCTGTTGGTTTCCTAGTGGCTGTCAAAGAAGCGTTAGAAAATCCAGTTGAATTGTTAATGGACAATAACCCTACAAAAACATTGGAAATGTAGGTTGTATTTCAATAGTATTAGAATAGATATTCAAAATCCCAAGCAAAATGCTTGGGATTTTTTTGTTTCCACAGTTTCATTTGTGGCGATGGTTTTAAACCGATAACTTCGCAACTGAAGATTTATATTAAAGTGAATATTTGTCTCTATAAAATTTTATAAAATGAAACAATTGAAGGGCAAAAGAGTACTTATCACAGGCGGTGCTTCTGGCATTGGAAAAATTATGGTTCGGTTACTCTTGGAGCAAGAAGCAAAAGTGATCATTTGGGATGTCAATCAATCAAAAATGGAGGCCACGCTTTCGGAATTCGCAAGTAAGGGAGATGTTGTAGGTTTTAATGTTGATGTTTCTAAGATCGACCAGATTCAAGATACCGCTAAAAAAATACAACAAGGAATAGGGGTTGTTGATGTATTGATAAATAATGCAGGTATTGTTGCAGGCAAGTATTTTCATGAACATACCACAGTAGACATCTTAAAAACAATGGAGATTAATGCAAATGCACCAATGTTCATTACCAAAGAATTTTTAAAAGGTATGCTGGATCAGAATTCTGGACATATTTGTAATATTGCGTCTTCTGGTGGTTTAATTTCGAATCCTAAAATGTCAGTTTATGCAGCAAGCAAGTGGTCTTTAATAGGGTGGTCAGATAGTTTGCGTATCGAAATGAAACAATTAAAAAAGAACATAAATGTAACGACCATAATGCCTTATTATATCCATACTGGAATGTTTGATGGGGTACAGTCAAAAATACCTATTCTTGATCCAGAGATTGCAGCACTTACAATTATCAAAGCGATAGAAAAAAATAAAAGAATGGTTACTATTCCTGGATATATATACAGATTAGCAAAACTTGGTCAAGGCTTTATGTCTATTAATGTTTTCGATTGGTTTGCAGGAACCGTACTAGGTATTTATAAAACGATGGAGCATTTTACAGGTCATAAAAAATAGCCCAATAGCGCATACATATTATACAGGGATTACAAAAAATGAAGTAATCATAAAACTTAGAGTGAGATAGTACCTTTCATTATTTTTTTTATAACTGAAACCAACACAATATTTACTTTCAAATTTTTTTCTTAAAATAGATATTACAAATAAAATTAAAATCCTATTATTTTTTTTAAGACGATTTATTACCTTGCATCAAAAAGCTACAATGTCAAAAAATCCTGAATTAGAACTTGCGCTACAATTTATTGATAAAACAGATAGAAATCTTTTTATTACAGGAAAAGCAGGTACAGGAAAAACGACTTTTTTACATCAAATCAAAAGAGAATCTTTAAAAAGAATGGTCATTGTTGCGCCAACAGGAGTTGCAGCAATTAATGCAAAAGGAGTCACTATTCATTCCTTTTTTCAAATGCCTTTCGGACCTATTTTGCCTAATCAAATTACAAATACTTCAAATCAACAACGAAAGTTTAACAAGGCCAAAATTGATATCATAAAATCGTTAGATTTAATAATTATTGATGAAATCTCTATGGTTCGTGCAGATTTGTTAGACGGAATAGACCAAGTTATGCGACGGTATAAAAATCGAAATAAAGTCTTTGGTGGTGCACAAATTTTAATGATTGGAGATTTACAACAATTAGCGCCCGTTGTGAGACCAAATGAATGGAGTTTACTACAACAACATTACAATACTGTATATTTTTTTAGTAGCAAAGCCTACCAGGAGGCAGACGTGGTTTCTATTGAATTGAAACATATTTATCGCCAGAAAAATGAAGATTTTATCACCATTTTAAACGAAATCAGAAATGATAATTTGTCAGAAAAATCTGCAAAAATTTTAAATGAACGTTATGACCCAGCCTTTTCCCCAACCAAAGAAGAGGGATATATTACGCTAACAACACATAACAATAGAGCCAATTTGATTAACAATTTTGAATTGAATAAACTCAAAAATAAAAGTACCTTTTTTGAAGCAGAAATTTCTGGAAAATTCAATGAAAATGCCTTTCCAAATTCGCAAAAATTAGAATTAAAAATTGGTGCCCAAGTGATGTTTGTCAAGAATGATTCTTCATCTGAAAAAAGATATTTCAATGGGAAAATAGGAATTGTTACCGATATTTCAAGGGAAAGTGTCACAGTACAATGTGCCAACGAAATTGATGAAATAGTTACAGAAAAAGAAACTTGGACGAACATCAATTATTCTATTGACGAAGAAACCAAAGCCATAAAAGAAGAGATGATTGGTGCTTTTTCACAAATTCCTTTGCGTTTAGCCTGGGCAATTACCATTCACAAAAGTCAGGGTTTAACCTTTGAAAAAGCGATTATAGACGCTGAAGCTTCTTTTGCACACGGACAAACTTATGTAGCTCTGAGTAGGTGTACTTCTCTAGAGGGGCTAGTTTTGAAAACACCCATTACAAGCAACGCCATTATTAACGATAAAACAGTCAGTGTTTTTAATGAAAGCGTAGAAGAAAATCATCCTGATGAAACTATTTTAAATGAATCTGAAAAATATTTTCAGTTGAATTTAATTGCTGAATTGTTCGATTTTCAGCCCTTTTTATATCCAATAACAAGGTTGATTGATATTTTCTACAAAAACAGAACAAGTATTAAAGGGGATGTGATTGGTCATTTACAAATGATAAAAGAGGAAGGAGTTGTCGCTCTAATGAAAGTTTCAAATGGATTTAAAAATCAACTGAATGGTATTTCAGAAGAAAATATCTTACCAGAGAATAGTACTTCTATTCAAGAAAGATTTACAAAAGCAATCAATTATTTCTTGAACGAAACGAAAGGAAATATTCAAAAACCTTTGGATGCAATTTCATTTTCAACAGACAATAAAACCGTAAAAAAAGACTTTTCTAAACAGTTTGATGCGCTTCAAGAAAAATTAGAAGAAAAGTTGTTTGCTTTGCAAAAAATAACAGTAGGTTTTAAAGTTCAAGAGTATTTACAGGTGAGGGCAAAAGCTGTTCTACAAAAAACAGCGCCAACTGTAAAGAAAAAGGTAGTTTCAAAACGCGACCCAATTTTAGCGATAAAGTTACGTGAATTAAGAGATGAAATATCGAAATCTTTATCGATTCCTCATTTTCAGATATTCACACAAGAAACGTTATATGCAATGTGTGATGAATTACCAAGAACAAAAGCGGCCTTGTTGAAAATTTCGGGTATGGGAAAAACACGCGTTACTAAATATGGAGTAGAAATTTTGGAAGCGATTGAGCGCTATTGTTTAGAAAATGGAATTAATAAATTCAACGAGCAAAAAAAAGAAAACAAGAAACCAACCAAGCAAATTAGTTTTGAGTTGTTTAAATCAGGACTTTCAGTAAAAGAGATTGCCAAAGAGAGAAGTCTTACTACAGGAACTATTGAAAGTCATTTAGCAAGTTTTATACCTTCTGGTGAAGTCGATATTCTTGAATTGATTGCTATAAAACGCTACAAAAAGATTACAAAAGCTATTGAGGAAACTACATTTAAAAACCTAACGGAACTCAAAGAAAAAGTAGATGGCTCTTTTTCTTTCATGGAGTTGAGGATGGTCTTGCTATCTATGGAAAGTTAACTCATTTTTTTTTGTTCTTAAGAAGAACCTTTTTTGGAAACAGATTTGCATTCATTTTAAGACCCAATTTTTGTTTTTTTTTAAAATTAGTATAATTTTGGTGTAGCATTCGTTATCTTTTTTTGAATGACTATAAAATAGAATATGTTATTAGTTTACACCGAAGGAACTATTAGGGTGATCAAAGATCATAAACCAACGCTTTAAAATTGGTTGCATCAATTTAAACATAAATAATTATTGAGCAAATAGAACAAACAGCCCCTTTTTTTAATTTAATTTCAATAAAATCAGTTTTTATTAGTTAAATAGATTAATTTTTTTTTAATCCTCATTATTTTTTTGTTACTTGGCTGTCAGAAAAAATAAGGTTGAAGGAAAATCTATAAATAATTGTATAGAAATTATCTTTCAAATTTTTTTTTTTGAATTATAAACGTATATCTTTAACCCGTTAACTAATAAAAATTAATTATCAAAGAGATGAAAAAAGTAGTAAATGCCTTATCCGTATTAGGATTTATGTTTTTTGGAGCAATTCAATCAACTTTCGCACAAGAAGTAACAACAGAGGAAGCAAGAACTTTCCACCAAGAATTAAAACTTCGTTTTATTGAAGGAGGTCCAGGTTTTATGGGAATTGTATTGGTCGCTCTAATTTTAGGTTTAGCAATTGCAATTGAAAGAATTATTTATTTAAACATGGCAACAACCAATACTAAGAAATTAGTAGCAAGTGTAGATGATGCCCTAAGTTCTGGCGGTATAGAAGCTGCAAAAGAAGTTTGTAGAAACTCTAAAGGACCCGTAGCATCTATTTTTTATCAAGGTTTAGATAGAGTAGACGATGGTGTAGAATCTGCAGAAAAAGCAATCGTAAGTTATGGAGGTGTTCAAATGGGATTGTTGGAAAAAAACATTTCTTGGTTATCTTTATTCATTGCTCTAGCACCAATGCTTGGTTTCATGGGAACTGTAATTGGTATGATTGGAGCTTTTGATGCAATTGCTGTAGCAAATGATATTTCACCAGCTGTTGTTGCAGGGGGGATTAAAGTAGCTTTATTAACAACCGTCTTTGGTTTAGTTGTAGCGATTATCTTACAGATTTTTTATAATTATATTGTTTCTAAAGTAGACAGTATTGTTAATAATATGGAAGATGCTTCTATTTCTTTAATCGATTTATTAGTAAAGTATAAATAATATTTTTTTATGAAAGATAATAAAATAACAAAAATTATCACATACGCTGTAACAGCAATTGCTGTCATTGGTATTATCTTACTTGTGAGAGTGCTTATGGCAGGAGAAGGAGCTGTTCAAGACGATGTTGATGTCGCAAATAAAGTAGTAAGTCCACTTGTGTATTTTTCACAATACTTATTATACTTTACGATAGGGGTAACCATCGTGTTATCATTACTCGGGTTGTTCAAAAATCCAGAAAGCTTAAAGAAAACTTTATTAGCTTTGGCTGTATTGTGTTTGCTATTTGTGACCGCTTATTTCATTGCAGACAGCAGTGTAGTACTAGACAATGCAGATGTAATTTTAGAAGGAGGAGAAGCAGGCTCATCAATCAATAGACTTGTAGGAACTGGAATTTGGTTTAGTATGATACTGGGTATCATTGGTCTTGGCTTTTTTATATTAGATTTAGTTAAAGGATTAATAAAATCATAACAATATGGCAAGAAGAGAGACCCCAGAAATTAATGCAGGTTCTATGGCAGATATTGCCTTCTTGCTGTTAATCTTTTTCTTAGTAACGACAACCATGAATGTGGATTCAGGAGTCTCAAAAAAACTATCTGAAAAACCACCAGCAGATTACGTGCCGCCAATTATCAAAGAAAAGAACATTTTTGAAGTAAACATTAATAGAAATAATGAGCTTTTAGTTGAAGGCGAAAGAATGGATATTAAAGACCTTCAAGAAGCTACAATTACTTTTATAGACAATGGTGGAGGTGAAGGTAAAGTTGAAGAGGGTGTTGCTACTGGACCATGTAACTATTGTAAAGGTGAAAGAAGTGAAAAATCTTCAGATCATCCCAACAAAGCAATTATTTCAGTACAGAGTGATAGATTAACAGAATATGGAACGTATCTAGCTGTTCAAGATCAGTTGTTGAAAGCATACAGAGAGTTGAGAAATAGGTTAAGTATGGAAAAATACAAAACCCCTTTTCCTGAACTTGAAGAAGCTTACAAGAAAGACAAACAGAACGAAAGTCTAAAGAAAAAAGTGGAAGATATCAAAACAAGTTATCCTCAAATTATTTCGGATGCAGAACCAACAAATTAATTTTTAAAATTTAACAATATGTCTAAATTTAGAAAAAAGAAAAAAGGAATGCCAGCGGTGAATACTGCTGCTTTACCAGACATCGTTTTTATGTTGTTATTTTTCTTTATGGTAACAACTACCATGAGAGAAACTGATTTAAAAATTGATAATCCAAGATTACCTTCTGCTTCAGAAGTTAAGAAATTAGAGCATAAAAGCTTAGTGAGTACCATTTATATTGGTAAAGCGAAGGATCTTAAATATGGAAGTAGTTTTAATAGAATTCAATTAAATGATAAGATTTCTACAGCCGATGAGGTTCCTGCATTTATTATCAATGCAAGATCCAAAGTGTCAGAAGCTGAGGTTCCATTTATGACGACTTCTATCAAAGCAGATAAAGAATCTAGTGTTGGAACTATTATCGATATTAGATTGAAATTAAGAGACGTAAATGCATTGAAAATTAGTTATTCTGCTTCCAAAACGGCAGATTAATTATAGCAATAGAATTTATAAAAAGGATAATTCATTCGAATTATCCTTTTTTTTTGATTTTTTTTCAAAACAGATAACTAAGAAGTGAAATATTGTATCTTTAGGGTACGTTTAATTTAAGTATGAAAACACCCTTAATTTATCTTTCTTTATTATTTTATGTAACCATATCTTTTGCCCAAAAAGACACGTTACAATTAGGAGATAGATATGCTGACGACCAGTTTTATCTATCTATCACTTATGCTCAGTTTTATCAGCAACCATCCCCAATATTTAAAAGTAATTTTTCTTATTCACTTTCTGCAGGCTTAATAAAAGATTTAATTTTAAATAAACAAGGTACTATTTCTGTTGCAGGAGGAGTTGGTTATGGATTCGATTTTTTTAATCATAAATTAAAAGTAGAAGAACTCAACAATGCAACTATTTTTAGTAGTGACCCCTCCATTAAAGCAAATTTGTTTACATCTCACAATTTAGAATTTCCTTTAGAATTAAGATGGAGAACTTCCACGGCTCAGAAATATGATTTTTGGAGAGTATATGCAGGAATTAAGTTCCTTTATAATATCTCCAATAAATTTCAGTTTGATGCTCCGAGTAATCGTACCTTTAAGTATGAGAATGTCTTAAATTATAAAAAAATTCAATATGGCTTAACCTTATCTGCGGGTTATGATGCATTTAATATCAATGTCTTTTATGGCCTCACACCTATTTTTGAGAACGGTACAATCAATGGAGAAGAAATTCGTACTAAAGTGTTAAAGTTCGGCTTGATTTTTTACTTTCTATAAAAAGCAGAAAACAATAATTGGCGATATAAATCCTATGACAAACCCTAAATATACTTCGGTCTGTTTGTGTGCTTTTAAATGCAATCTTGCGCTAGCGAGCAAACCAGAGAGCAGGAACGCACCGATTATTACGATACCTAAATTTTGAGTGTATAAAGAGTCTATTACAAAAAAGAAGCCTGTAATAATTCCTAATGATCCTAAATGTATACTTATTTTTACTTTAAATGCGAACAAAATATAAACAATTACTAAGCTTAAGGTGGTTGCATCAAATAACAATCCTAAATCAGATAAATTAGGAATGCCTTTTAATGTATTGGCTAAAAAATAGAACAGTATCGTCATTATTCCAAGCGGAATTTTTCTTTCGCGAATACTTTCTACTTTAAAAGATTTTATCAGTTTTAACCTCTTAAAAAGTAGTAAAGTTAATAAAGGTACTAAGTAAGTTGTTGTAAAGATTAAGCCCAGTACAGTAAGTCTTTGCTGACTGCTAAAGATATTGGGTAAGAAGATGAAATACAATAAGACTCCAATTGTAGGTATTACAATCGGATTTAGTATAATAGATATAATTTTGTAAAATTTCACTAAATTTCTTTTCGTAAACGAGCGACAGGTAAATCTAACTGTTCTCGATATTTTGCAACTGTTCTTCGTGCAATTGGGTATCCTTTTTCTTTTAAAATTTCCGCTAATTTTTGATCTGTTAAAGGTTTTTTCTTACTTTCTTCTAAAATTACTGTTTCTAAAATTTTCTTTATCTCTTTCGTTGAAACATCTTCACCTTTATCGTTTTTCATCGATTCAGAAAAGAATTCTTTAATTAATTTTGTACCATAAGGAGTAGAAACATACTTGCTATTTGCAACTCTAGAAACCGTAGAAATATCCATGTTAATTTTGTCAGCAATATCTTTTAAAATCATGGGTTTTAACTTGCGTTCATCCCCTGTTAAAAAATAATCATATTGGTATTGCATGATGGTGTCCATTGTTACCAAAAGTGTCTGTTGGCGTTGTCTGATTGCATCAATAAACCATTTTGCGGAATCCAGTTTTTGTTTGATAAAAAACACCGCATCTTTTTGTGATTTGCTTTTTACATTAGCTTCCTGATATCCTTTTAACATGTTATTATATTCTCTAGAAACGCGTAATTCTGGAGCATTTCTAGCATTTAAAATCAAATCCAATTCACCATCAATAAGTTTGATAGAAAAATCGGGAACTATTTGTTCTGCAATTTTATTATTACCAGCATATGAACTCCCTGGTTTAGGATTCAATTTAGAAATTTCTGTATTTACTTCTTTCAGTTCTTCTTCAGAAAGCGTAAACTTTTCTTGAAGTTTCTTATAGTGTTTTTTTACAAAATGATCAAAGGCAGTCTCTAAAATTCGAATTGCCAAAGTTCTTGTTTTGGTAGATTCTTTTCGTTTGAGTTGGATAATAAGACATTCTTTTAGGTTCCTTGCACCAACACCAATAGGGTCTAACGTATGAATTACCTTTTTAAGAATTGAAACTACTTTTTCTTCTGTGGTAAAAACATTTGCTGTAAAAGCTAAATCATCTACTAAGTCTATAATATTTCTTCTAATATAGCCGCTATCATCAATGCTCCCCACTAAAAACTCAGCAATGGCCAGTTCTTCATCATTAAAATGATACGTATTTAGTTGGTTTTTCAAAGACTGATGAAAACTTGTTCCTGACGCATAAGGCACGTTTTTCTCCTCATCATCTGCTGAATAATTGTTTGCTTGTGTTTTGTAATTCGGTATTTCATCATCACTCAAATATTCATCAATATTGATGTCTTCCGCTTCATTTTTTTCATTCTCTAGATTATCATATTCATTAGATAAATCATCATCTATTGCATCTAATTCTTCTTTACCAGTATCTAATGCAGGATTTTCTTCTATTTCTTGTTTTAAGCGTTCTTCAAAAGCTTGCGTAGGCAGTTGAATTAACTTCATCAACTGAATTTGTTGTGGAGATAATTTTTGTAATAATTTGTAATGTAAACTTTGTTTTAACATGAACTTAAATATACAATATTCTTAAAATTTAAAATACTACTTTTCTTCCCTTTTGGAAGGTTAAGATGCGATTAAAAGTCCGCATTTTGAGGTGTTCTTGGAAAAGGAATTACATCTCTAATATTATTCATACCTGTGGTAAATTGCACCAATCTTTCAAATCCTAAACCGAAACCAGAATGAACTGCGGTTCCAAATTTTCTTAAATCTAAATACCACCACAATTCTTTTTCATCGATATTCATCCTTTTCATTTTTTCTACTAAAACATCATATCTTTCTTCACGTTGAGCACCTCCCACCATTTCTCCAATTCCTGGAAACAACACATCCATCGCTCTAACTGTTTTTCCATCCTCATTTAAACGCATATAAAATGCTTTGATGTCTGCTGGATAATCAAATAATATTACGGGACATTTGAAGTGTCTTTCAACCAAAAAACGTTCGTGTTCAGATTGTAAATCTGCACCCCATTCATGAATTGGAAATTGAAATTTCTTCTTTTTATTGGGTTTTGAATTCCGAAGAATATCAATAGCTTCCGTGTAAGAAATTCTTTTAAAATTATTATGGGCTACAAAACGAAGTTTTTCTAACAAACTCATGTCACTTCTTTCAGCTTGCGGTTTACTTTTTTCCTCTTGGGTTAAACGTTGGTCCAAAAAAGCTAAATCATCTTTACAACTTTTTAAAATAGACTTTAAAACGCATTTGATGAAGTCTTCAGCCAAATCCATGTTGCCCTCCAAATCCATAAAAGCCACTTCGGGTTCTATCATCCAGAATTCTGCTAAATGTCTTGTTGTATTTGAGTTTTCTGCCCTAAAAGTAGGTCCAAAAGTATAGGCTTTTCCCAATGCCATTGCAAAGGTTTCTGCTTCCAATTGACCAGAAACTGTAAGGTTGGTTTCCTTGCCAAAAAAATCTTTCGTAAAATCAATTTCTCCTTCTTCATTTACTGGAGCTTCGTTGTCTTTAAAGTTTGTAACCCTAAACATTTCTCCAGCTCCTTCCGCATCAGCACCTGTAATAATTGGTGTATGAACGTAATTAAACCCATTTTCCTGAAAATATTGATGCACAGCAAAAGATAATTTTGAACGGACACGCATAATTGCGCTAAAAGTATTTGTTCTTACACGCAAATGTGCATTTTCTCTTAAAAATTCAAAACTGTGTTTTTTAGGTTGAATGGGATATGCATCTGGATTAGAATCTCCTAAAATCTCAATTTCTGAAACTTGAATTTCTACGGTTTGTCCTTTACCTTGACTCTCAGTTAGATTCCCTTTTATAGCAATAGCAGCTCCTGTATTAATTCTTTTAAGTGTTTCTTCTGTTGTGCTTTCAAAATCGATAACACATTGAATATTATGAATAGTAGAACCATCATTTAAAGCAATAAAACGATTGCTTCTAAAGGTTCTAACCCATCCTTTTACTTGTACTTCTTGAGGTAATAACCCGTCAGATTTTAAAAGTTCGTAAACACTGTTTTTTATCATAATGATATTAATGTTTGTTATTCTTACTAAAGTAAAGATATTTTTTTAAAATAACAATGCTATTTTTTAAGTAGTTTATTTTAAATATTGTGCTGGAGACACTTCTAAAATTAAGTCAATTATTTTTTTATAATTGATCCTTCTTCTTCGTTTGGCGGGAAAATCTTCATTTTGGGTTCTTTAAACACTTTTCTATTCGAAATTTTCTTTTCAAAAGTTAACAGTAAAGAAGGTAGTAACAATAAATTAGATACCATTGCTAATAATAAAGTTATGGATACAAGTCCTCCTAGAGCAATTGTGCCGCCAAAGCTAGAAAGTGTAAACGTTAAAAAGCCAAAAAATAATACAATTGAAGTATAAAACATACTCACCCCAGTTTCACGTAAAGCCGAATATACAGAGGGTTTTATTCTCCATTTATTGGCAATTAGCTCTTGTCTATATTTTGCTAAAAAGTGAATTGTATCATCCACAGAAATACCAAAAGCGATACTAAATACCAAAATTGTAGATGGTTTTATAGGGATATTGAAGAAACCCATTAATCCTGCCGTAATTAATAATGGTAGTATGTTTGGAATTAAGGAAATGAAAATCATTTGTGGAGACCGAAACATCCAGGCCATAAAAATTGCGATTAACAAAATTGCCAAAGACAACGAAATAACTAAATTTTTAATTAAATAGTTAGTTCCTTTTATAAACACCAATGCTTTTCCTGTTAGAGATACCTCATATTTTTCTGAAGGAAACTCTTTTGCAATTACTGCTTTTAATCGTTCTTGAATGATACTCATCTTTTCAGTACCAATGTCTTTCATGAAAGTAGTTATTCTTGCATAACGTCCTGTCTTATCTACAAAATTTTTGAGCATACCCGTCTCATTGTTTGAATTTTTGGTGTAGGCAAAAATGTAACTTTGTTCTTGACTTGTTGGTAGCTGGTAATATTTAGGATTTCCTTTGTAATAAGCTTGTTTAGAGTATTTTACTAGATTGGTGACGGAAATAGGTTTTGAGAGTTCAGGGAAGTTTTCTATAGCTTCATTTATTTTCTCCATCTTTTTTAAAGTGGATAGTTTTAGGACTCCTTTTTCTTTTTTTGTATCAATTAATATTTCTAATGGCATGATACCACCAAACTCACTTTCAAAGAATTTAATATCTTTATAAAACTCCAAGCTTTTAGGCATGTCTTCAATTAAACTGCCAGAAACTTTAATTTTATAAACGCCAATAATTGCTAAAATAATAACAATTACAGTGGTAAAATAAATAGTAATTCTTTGTTTTTTTACCATTTTTTCCATCCAATTCACCACATTTTCAATCCACTTTTTTTCAAGATGGTTCAAGTGCTTCTTTTTGGGAAGTGGCATAAAACTATATAAAATGGGGATGATTAGTAATGCTAAAATAAAAATACTGATGATATTTACGGAAGCTAAAATTCCGAATTCACGGAGCAAGCTACTTTTCACAAAAACAAAGGTTGCAAAACCAGAAGCAGTTGTAATATTCGTCATTAAAGTAGCATTTCCTATTTTAGAAATTACACG
>CATITK010000070.1 GCA_949545755.1 Polaribacter sejongensis
CTAAACCAACCTAAATACCCCGTTAGCGGCTGCAAATATACACCCCCTTTTTAATCCCACAACTTATTTCTTACTCTTTTTTAAATCTTTTTTTTTACACCTCCTAAAAGCATTGTTTTGAGTGTTTTACATACCTTGTTTTTTTGGGTTTTTTATTACCTTATAAAATCGAAGTAATAAATACATGAATTATTAAAGTATTCTAGTACTGCTAAAGAAAAAAAAAGCTTCTTATACGAACCTCTATAGAGAGGTGAAAAAAAATAACCGAAAAACAACTATATATAAGGTAACACTCCTTTTGAATTGAAATTACAGCACCAAGCTAGAAATTTCAAACATTGAAATCCTTCAAATAAAAATAGATGTCCTCCAACTTTTTAGACTAAAAAATCCTAAAACAGTTTGTGGTACCTGCCTTTTTTAGCGAAAAAACAGGTTACCAAAAGTAATTGAGCATAAAAAAATACCACAGAAAACCCAAATAAGCCATAAACAGACACGGAAGCACCTAGAAAGAATACGGATATTAATAAGTACCTATATATATTGTGTGAAAAATTGTTTTCTAATATCTTTGCGCCCATAAATAGGATAGATTAAATGATTAAAATTACTTTACCTGACGGAACTATTAAGGAGTTTGCTAAAAATAGTACTCCAATGGATGTTGCAAAAAGCATTAGTGAAGGCTTTGCACGAAACGTAATATCTGCAAATTTTAACGACATAACAGTTGAAACCACGACTGCTTTAACCACTGATGGTTCATTAATTTTGTATACGTTTAATGATGCTGGTGGTAAAAAAGCCTTTTGGCATTCTTCTGCTCATGTCTTAGCGGAGGCTATTTTGAGTTTTTATCCAAAAGCAAAACTAACGATTGGCCCTGCGATTGATGCTGGTTTTTATTATGATGTAGATTTAGGTGCTGATGTTATTTCTGATAAAGATTTTAAACAAATAGAAACTAAGTTTTTAGAGATTGCTCGTGGAAAACATGAGTTTTCGATACGATCTGTATCTAAAGCAGCTGCATTGTCATTATATAAAGAAGAAAATAATGAGTATAAAGTTGAGCTAATTGAAAATTTAACGGATGGAGACATTACCTTTTGTGACCATAATAATTTTAGTGATCTATGTAGAGGAGGACATGTGCCGAATACTGGGATCATAAAAGCTATTAAGGTAATGAGTGTTGCAGGTGCATACTGGCGTGGTGACGAAAAGAATAATCAATTAACCAGAGTTTACGGAATTAGTTTTCCAAAGCAAAAGTTACTGACTGAATATTTAGAGTTACTAGAAGAAGCAAAAAAACGTGATCATAGAAAACTTGGCAAGGAATTAGAATTATTTACTTTTTCTCAAAAGGTTGGTGCAGGTTTACCTTTATGGTTGCCAAAAGGTGCTGCTTTACGAGGACGTTTAGAAGATTTCTTAAAGAAGGCTCAAAAAAAAGCAGGATATGAAATGGTGATGACACCTCATATTGGACAGAAGGAATTGTATGTAACTTCTGGGCATTATGAAAAATATGGTGCAGATAGTTTTCAATCAATCAAGACGCCAAAAATGGAGGAGGAGTTTTTATTGAAACCAATGAACTGCCCACACCATTGTGAAGTATATAACTTCAAGCCTTATTCTTACAAAGATTTACCAAAACGTTTTGCAGAATTTGGTACGGTATATCGATATGAACAAAGTGGAGAATTACATGGGTTAACGCGTGTAAGAGGTTTTACACAAGATGATGCTCATATTTTTTGTACTCCAGCACAATTAGACCAAGAATTTAAGGATGTTATTGATTTAGTATTATATGTGTTTGGTTCTTTAGGTTTTGAAGACTTTACAGCACAAGTTTCTATAAGAGACAAAACTAACCCAGATAAATATATAGGAGATACTGACACCTGGGAGATTGCAGAAAATGCAATTATAAGTGCAGCAACAGACAAAGGTTTAGATTTTGTAATTGAAGAAGGGGAGGCAGCCTTTTATGGACCTAAATTAGACTTCATGGTAAAGGACGCTTTAGGCAGAAGTTGGCAACTTGGAACGATACAGGTTGACTATAATTTACCAAAACGCTTCGATTTAACCTATAAAGGAGCAGATAATCAATTGCACAGACCGGTCATGATTCACAGAGCTCCTTTTGGCTCAATGGAGCGGTTTATTGCAGTATTGCTGGAACACACGGGAGGTAATTTCCCACTTTGGCTGACTCCAGACCAAGTTATCTTATTGCCAATCAGTGATAAATATCAGAAATATTCAGAAAAAGTTTTAGAATCGTTAGAAAATTCCGAAATTCGCGCCCTCGTAGATCACCGAAGTGAAAAAACAGGTCGTAAAATACGAGATGCAGAAGTTAGCAAAATACCATTCATGGTGATTGTTGGTGAAAAGGAAGAACAAGACGGCACAATTTCTGTAAGGAAGCACGGCGAAGGAGATATTGGTACATTTACCATTGAAGAATTTATTTCTTTAATTAAAGCTGAAGAAAGTAAAACATTGAAGAAATTTTAATTAATTTTGGAATTCAATAAAAAAGAATAAAAAGGTTGGAAAACAACCATAAGTTAAACTTAAAATTCATAAGTCATAGCAATTCGTAGAAGCAGGTCGAGAAGACCGTTAAGAGTAATCAAAGAAGATCAACATAGAATTAATGAAAAAATAAAATATGTTGACGAAGTTCGTCTTGTGGGCGATAATATCGAAGTTGGTGTATATCCTTTAGAGAAAGCTAAAGAATTAGCCAATGAGCAGGAATTGGATTTGGTTGAAATATCACCAAAAGCAAAACCACCTGTTTGTAAAATTATTGATTACAAGAAATTCTTGTATGAGCAGAAGAAGCGAGAAAAGGCTTTAAAGTCAAAAGCAACAAAAGTGACTATTAAAGAGATTCGTTTTGGGCCTCAGACTGACGAGCATGATTATGAATTCAAAAAGAAACATGCTTTAAAGTTCTTGCAAGAAGGAGCAAAACTAAAAGCGTTTGTGTTTTTTAAAGGACGTTCTATTATTTTTAAAGAACAGGGTCAAATTTTATTATTAAAATTAGCCCAAGAATTAGAAGAATATGGTAAAGTAGAGCAATTACCAAAATTAGAAGGTAAACGTATGATTATGTTTATTGCACCTAAAAAAGTAAAATAAATACCTTCCTAACCTTTCCAAATGGAAGGAATTAGTTTGGATTAAATATAAATTCTGCAAGGTTTTTTAACCCTGTAGGTTAACAATAATAAGCAAGTTAAAAACGAAGGAGAGATGCCTAAAATGAAAACAAAATCTAGTGCCAAAAAACGATTTAAAGTTACTGGTACTGGAAAAATCAAAAGAAAGCACGCGTTTAAAAGTCACATCTTAACAAAGAAGTCTAAAAAACGTAAATTAAAGTTAACTCATGATGGTTTGGTACACAAATCTGATGAGTCTAACATTAAGCAACAATTAAACTTAAAATAAGTTTAAAAGGGAATTTAATTATTAACCATGGAGTTAGGCAAAACAAGAAAAAGAGTTTTAAGTTATGAATTTTAAGTTACAAGTTGACGAACAACTGAAACCTAAAGACGAACAATTATAGAAACCGCCTACTACAAAAAACATTAAAATTATGCCAAGATCAGTAAATTCAGTAGCCTCAAGAAAAAGAAGAAAAAAAATATTGAAGGCAGCAAAAGGTTACTTTGGACGTAGAAAA
>CATITK010000071.1 GCA_949545755.1 Polaribacter sejongensis
ATTTGAGAATAATCTTTTTCATTCATAAAATGATAGGTTTCTCCTTCATTATATAAATATTGAAACTTATGTGTTTCTACTCGAATATCTTCAATTTTTCTTCCCGCAGGAAACGTATTATCAACAACTTTTCCATTGGTGACACTTTTTAATTTTGTTCTTACAAAAGCGGGGCCTTTACCTGGTTTTACATGCAAAAATTCTATTACTTTGTAAATGTCATTATTATATTTAATACACAATCCGTTTCTAATATCTGATGTAGTTGCCATGGTTATTTTTAATTAGTTTTATAATATCCTTTCATAATTCCTCTGTGCGAATCTTTAATAAATTGAACGATTTCATCACGTTCTGGAGTCGCTTCCATTTCTGCTTCAATAATATTGATTGCTTGAGTATTATTGTAATTTTTTTGAAATAGTATTCTATATATATTCTGAATCTCTCTAATTTTTTCTGTTGTAAACCCTCTTCTTCTTAAACCTACAGAATTAATACCTACATATGAAAGTGGCTCTCTTGCAGATTTAACAAACGGCGGAACATCTTTTCTAACCAAAGAGCCCCCGGTAACAAATGCATGATTCCCAACAGATGCAAATTGATGTACAGCAACCATACCTGCTAAAACAACATTATCACCAATAGTAACGTGGCCTGCTAAAGTGGTATTATTTGAAAAAATACAATTATCGCCAACAAAAGAATCGTGTGCAACATGGCAATACGCCATAATTAAACAATTGTTACCAATCTTTGTTTTCATTCTATCTGTTGTACCTCTATTTATAGTAACACACTCTCTAATAGTAACGTTGTCTCCAATTTCTACAGTTGTTTCTTCATCATCATATTTTAAATCTTGAGGTATTGCTGAAATAACTGCTCCAGGAAAAATTCTACAATTTTTTCCAATTCTTGCCCCCTCCATTATCGTTACGTTAGAACCTATCCATGTTCCAGAACCAATTGTTACATTATTATGAATTGTGGTAAAAGGTTCAATTACTACGTTTCTAGCAATTTTAGCTTGAGGATGAACGTACGCTAATGGTTGATTCATAATTATTTAATTTTTGATATTTGTGCCATTAATTCTGCTTCAGCAACTATTTTTCCGTTTGCATATGCATAGGCTTGCATGTGACAAATACCTCTTCGTATTGGTGTTATTAATTCACACTTAAATATAATAGTGTCTCCAGGTAAAACTTTTTGTTTGAATTTCACTTTATCCATCTTCATAAAATAAGTTAGATAATTTTCTGGATCTGGAACCGTATTTAAGACTAAAACACCACCACATTGTGCCATTGACTCTACTTGTAAAACACCAGGCATTACTGGAGAACCAGGAAAATGACCTACAAAAAAGTTTTCATTCATGGTCACATTCTTCATTCCTACAACATGTGTGTCAGAAAGTTCTAAGATTCTATCAATCAATAGAAAGGGAGGTCTGTGTGGTAAAACTTCCATTATTTGATGAATATCCATCAAAGGAGTTTCATTTAAATTGTATTTAGGAATATTATTCCTTTTTTCTTGCTTAATAATTTGCGCTAGTTTTTTAGCAAACTGTGTATTTATTAAGTGACCTGGTTTATTTGCAATTACTTTCCCTTTAATTCTGGTTCCTACCAATGCCAAATCTCCAATTACGTCTAATAATTTATGTCTGGCAGCTTCGTTAGCCCAGTGTAAAGTAAGATTATCTAAAACACCATTAGGTTTAATTGTAATGTTCTCTTTGTTAAATGCCTTCTTCAATTTTTCCATGGTTCTTGGAGACAATTCTTTATCTACATAGACAATAGCATTGTTTAAATCACCTCCTTTAATGAGATCATTTTCTAAAAGCATTTCAATTTCATGTAAAAAACTAAACGTTCTTGCGGCAGCAATTTCTTCTTTAAAATCTGAAATCTTATCTAGAGTTGCATTTTGAGTTCCTAATATTTTTGTGCCAAAATCTACCATGGTAGTGACTTGGTATTCCTCTGAAGGCATTAAAATAATTTCGCTCCCAGTAATTTCATCCTTGTAAGAAATAATTTCTTTAACAACATACTCATTAATGTAAGCATCTTGCTCTTGAATTCCTGCTTTTTCTAAAGCTTCTACAAAGAATTTAGAAGAACCATCCATAATTGGTGGCTCAGAAGAATCTAATTCTATAAGGAGGTTATCAAGATTTAATCCAACAGCAGCAGCTAAAACATGCTCTGAAGTTTGAATTTGAACCCCATTCTTTTCTAGATTTGTTCCTCTTTGTGTGTTTACAACATACTCTGCTTTTGCTGCTATAATTGGCGATCCCTCTAAATCTATTCTGCTAAATGCAAAACCATGATTTATAGGCGCAGGTTTAATTGTCATTTTTACTGTATTACCTGTGTGAATACCAACACCAGATAAACTTATTTCTCTTTTTATCGTTTTTTGTTTTGTACTCATTCTAGTTCTTTTTCGGCATTAATTTCTTTTTTTATTTTACTTACAGTTTCAACTAACTCTGGAAGGTTTTTAAAGTGAACATACGATTTAAAATAGTCATTATAATCAAATGCAGGAGTTCCTTGAACAACAGCATGCGCTTTCAAATTTTTTGAAATCCCTGATTGTGCTTGAATCTTTAAATTAGTTCCTAAATTTAAATGCCCCGCAATCCCTACTTGACCCCCAATTGTACAATCCTCACCAATTTTTGTTGAACCGGCAATACCTGTTTGAGCAGCTATAACTGTGTTTTTTCCAATTTCTACATTATGAGCTACTTGTATTTGATTGTCTAGTTTGACACCTTCTCTTATAATCGTTGACCCCATAGTAGCTCTGTCTATTGTGCAAGAAGAACCAATGTCAACATTATCCTCAAGAATAACATTTCCAATTTGTGGGATTGCTTCATAAACGCCATTTTTATCGCGTGTATAACCAAATCCATCAGAACCAATAATAGCACCAGAATGAATTTTACAATTATTCCCTATAACAGTTTCTGAATATATTTTTACACCTGAAAAAAGAACACAATTATCTCCAATGGTTGTATTGTCTCCAATATATGAATTCGGATAAACTTTTACATTATCTCCAATAACGACATTTTCTCCTATGTAGGAAAAAGCACCTAGATAGACATCAATTCCAATTTTAGACGAATTAGAAATAAACGTCGGCTGTTCTATGCCAATTTTATTATTCCTTACTTGATTGTAAAATGCTAATAATTTAGAAAAAGATTCGTATGCATTTTCTACTTTAATAAGTGTTGAAGCTGTTTTTTTCTCTGGCTCAAAGTCCTTGTTGACAATAACAACAGAGGCATTTGAGGTGTATAAAAATGGACTGTATTTTGAATTGGAAAGAAAGGTTAAAGCCCCTTTTCCTCCTTCTTCGATTTTAGCTATTTTAGAAACTTCTTCATTGGGATTCCCTATGATTACTCCTTCTAAAATATCGGCTATTTGTTGTGCTGTAAACTTCATTAAAAGCAAAAATATAAAATTTATAGTGATTTGGCTAATATCATTGTTACTTTGGATAACAAATAAAATATTTAACCACAGGATTTGTAAGCGCTTGAAGGTTTAATTGGTCTGAAGCTTTCGCAATATCTTTTAGATTTCCTTCTTTTTTTAAAATATAAATAGGCTTTTCCTGTTGATAGGCTTGGTTTGTTATCTTGTTTGAAAAAACAAAAAATTTAGTTTCTTTTTCTGAAAGCTGCAATTTTTTTGAAACTTCTTCTATTTTTTTTTGTAAAATTACTTCTTCAAATTCACTTTGTTGAATTTCAATTCGAAGTAATTTTCTATTAATAATCATTTTTGATAATAAAGAGAGTACCTTATCTTCGTGATTTGTCCATTCTTTAATGGCTGATAAAATATCATAATCGTCTAATTGTGAAAACATGTTTAAAGTTTCTTCATTAAAATTGACTTCAGATATTTGATGATAGAGAAAATACTTTAAGGGGGAACTTGCAGAGAGTGCTATTCCTTTTTCTGTTAATTCCTTGGCTCTTTTCAAAACATTCACCAACATGTTTTCTGCAACTAACCCTGTTTTATGTAGATATACTTGCCAATACATTAGTCTTCTGGCAATTAAGAATTTTTCTACAGAATAAATCCCTTTTTCCTCAATAACTAAAGCATCCTCTTTCACATTCATCATGGCGATTAACCTGTCTGATGAAATGTTTCCTTCAGTAACACCTGTATAAAAACTGTCTCTTTTTAGATAATCTAACCGATCAATATCTAGTTGACTAGAAATTAACTGACATAAAAATTTACGAGAATATTTACCTTCAAATATTGCAATTGCTAGGGTTAATTGTCCTTCAAACTCTTCATTGAGGCTTTTCATGAATTTTAAAGAAATTTCTTCATGAGAAACCCCATTAACAATGCTATGTTCTAAGGCATGAGAATAAGCACCATGTCCAATATCATGCAATAAAATAGCGCAGTAGAGAGCGTTTTCTTCATCACTTGATATTTCCACCTCTTTAAAACGCAATCCTCTAACCGCTTTTTGCATTAAATGCATACAACCAATTGCGTGATGAAAACGGGTGTGATTTGCTCCTGGATACACTAAATTAGAAAACCCCATTTGAGTTATTCTCCTTAAGCGCTGAAAATAAGGGTGTTCTATAATGTCAAAAATTAAGGTCGTTGGTATTTGAATAAATCCATAAATAGGATCATTCAAAATTTTTAATTTATTCGGTTTTTTAGTGTTCAAAAGCGCGATTTTATAATCCATGGCAAAATACGACTTAATGCTATAAATTCATAAAAAAAATACGATTTGATTTTTATGGTTAAGTAAATAAGTATTTTTTTTAAGCGAAAATAGTTACCTTTTTATTTATATTCAAAAGTGCCTTGATGAATCTGTAGCAGAACAAAATTGGCAATATTTTATTACTTTTAAACACTAAAAAATATAACAAATAGTTACATTTAGCGTTCAATGTTAAAATCACAAACAAAGTATGAGCAGTATACAAATTTTATGGGTTGATGATGAGATAGAATTATTAAAACCTCACATTCTTTTTTTGGAACACAAAAATTATAAAGTTACGAGCTGTACAAATGGTGCAGATGCTATTGATTTGGTTAGTCAAAAGAATTTTGATATTGTTTTTTTAGATGAAAACATGCCTGGTTTAACGGGTTTAGATACCCTTGCAGAAATTAAACAAAAACAAACCAACTTGCCTGTTGTAATGATTACAAAAAGTGAGGAAGAATATATCATGGAAGAAGCAATTGGAGCTAAAATTGCAGATTACTTGATTAAACCTGTAAACCCAAATCAGATTTTACTTAGTTTAAAGAAAAATTTAGACCATTCTCGTTTAATTTCTGAAAAAACCACTTTAAGCTATCAACAAGAATTTAGAAAAATTTCAACGGATTTGGCAATGGTAAATTCTTATGAAGATTGGGTTGAACTCTATAAAAAACTTATTCACTGGGAATTAGAATTAGAAAACATTAGAGATTCAGGAATGTTAGGGATTCTAGAAAGTCAAAAACAAGAAGCTAATAATCAGTTTTTTAAGTTTATAAAAAAGAACTATGAAGACTATTTAACAGCACACGACAAACCTACTTTTTCGCATACGCTATTTAAAGATTATGTAGTTCCAGAATTAAGTAAAGAACAAGGTGTTTTGTGGGTTGTTATTGATAATTTACGCTATGATCAATATAGAATATTAGAACCAATCATTAATAATCACTACAAAAAAGAAGAAGAGTATTCTTATTTTTCTATTCTACCAACGGCAACTCAATATGCTAGAAATGCTATTTTTTCTGGATTAATGCCTTCTGAAATAGAAAAAAAACACCCGAATTTTTGGAAAAATGATACAGATGAAGGTGGAATGAATTTGTATGAAAATGAATTTTTATCAGCTCAAATAAAACGTTTAAGTTTAGATATAAAACACGAATACTATAAGATTACCAACTTAAAAAAGGGAAAGGAATTGTCGGATAATTATAACAGGACAAAACAAAACGATTTGACCGCTGTTGTCTATAATTTTGTAGATATGTTATCACATTCTAAAACAGAACTAGAAGTTATAAAAGAGCTAGCTGGAGATGACAAAGCATATCGAAGTTTGACATTGAGTTGGTTTAAAAACTCCCCTTTGTTTGAAATCATACAAAAAGCACAACAATTAGGGCAAAAATTAATCATCACCACAGATCATGGAACGATTAACTGCAAGCAACCTACAAAAGTAATTGGTGATAAAAACATCAGTACAAATCTACGTTATAAAACAGGCAAAAGTTTTTCTTATGAAGAGAAAGATGTCTATGCTGTCAGAAATCCAAAAGATGTATTTTTACCAACGATAACAATGAATAGTGCTTTTATTTTCGCTAAAGAAGATTTGTTTTTTGCCTATCCGAATAACTTTAATCATTTTGTAAAATATTATAAAAACACTTATCAACACGGAGGTGTTTCTTTAGAAGAAATGATTATTCCTTGTGCTGTTTATAGCCCGAAAAAGTAGGCAGCATTCAGTTGACAGTAAACCCAGTTGCAGTTTTCAGTAAAAAACTATGTTTTCTATGTGCCTATCTGGTTAATTTTTAAAATATTAAAGCAAAAACATCTTAAAAAGATAACCTTAATATGTTTTAAAAACCTATTTGATTTAATATTTTTACAATATGAATAAAAACTATTCTTTAGACGATTTATCTACAATTGCGACAACAATTATCTCATCAGTAGAAAACAAAACGCTTTTATTTTATGGACAAATGGGTGTTGGTAAAACTACACTTATTAAAGAAATATGTAATCAAATAGGCGTTTTGGACCCCATCTCCTCTCCTACTTTTTCACTGGTCAATGAATATCAAACTTCAAAAAAAAAGAAAGTTTTTCATTTTGATTTTTATAGAATTGAAGCGGAAGAGGAAGCTTTTGATTTGGGAATAGAAGAATATTTCGACACAGGTGATTGGTGTTTGATTGAATGGCCAGAAAACATAGAAAATTTATTACCTTTAGGTGCTGTTCAAATTCATTTAACTATTTTAGAGGACGAACAACGTAACATTCAACTAAAATAAACAAACTATGAGTTCATTTTCACCGTTTAGCAAAGAAGAATTATTGCCACAGGA
Organism: Polaribacter sejongensis; assembly: GCA_949545755.1. Lineage (GTDB taxonomy): Bacteria > Bacteroidota > Bacteroidia > Flavobacteriales > Flavobacteriaceae > Polaribacter > Polaribacter sejongensis_A. The sequence continues at coordinate 7,191 of CATITK010000071.1, forward strand.
AGAAATGTTAGAAATTAAAAAGCAAAAAGGAGAATTGTTTATTGGAATTCCCAAAGAAACTTACTTGGGTGAAAAACGGGTTTGTTTAACTCCTGATGCGGTTTCAGCTTTATGTGCTCACGGACACAGAATTGTTATAGAAACTGGTGCTGGAGAGAATGCAAACTATTCTGACAAAGAATATGCTGAAGCGGGTGCAAAAATTTCTTACGACATAGAAGAGGCTTTTAAATGTAATATCGTTTTAAAGGTAGCACCTCCCACTCAGAAAGAAATTGAGTATATGAATCCAAAAGCGATTTTAATTTCTTCTTTACAGCTAAAAACCCAGCAAAGAAAATACTTTGAATGCATCGCAAAAAAGAAAATCACGGCGGTTTCTTTTGATTATATAAAAGACGATCATGATACCTATCCGATTGTAAAATCGTTGAGTGAAATTGCAGGAACAGCTTCTGTTTTAATTGCTGCAGAATTAATGAGCGGAACCAACAAAGGAAATGGTTTGTTATTGGGAAACATTGGTGGTGTTCCACCTACCAGCGTCGTTGTTTTTGGAGCAGGAACCGTAGGAGAATATGCCGTAAGAACAGCCATCGGTTTGGGTGCAAGAGTCAAAGTTTTTGACAACTCTATTACCAAATTACGAAAATTACAACATTCTTTAAATACACCTATTTATACTTCAACATTGCAGCCAAAATCCGTTGCAAAAGCATTAATGCGAGCAGATGTCGCTATTGGAGCTATTAGAGGAAAAAACAGATCGCCTATTGTGGCTACTGAAGAAATGGTAGCCAATATGAAAGAAGGTGCTATAATAATTGATGTAAGTATCGATAGAGGGGGTTGTTTTGAAACCTCTAATGTAACGACTCATGCAGCACCTACCTTTATAAAGCATGGCGTAGTACATTATTGTGTGCCAAATATTCTTGCGCGTTATTCAAGAACAGCTTCTCTCTCTATTAGTAATATTTTTACGCCCTATTTATTAAATATTGCTGAGGAAGGCGGATTTGAAAATGCAGCTCGTTTTAATAAAAGCTTGAGAAATGGCATGTATTTTTATCACGGAGTGCTTACCAACAGAACGGTAGCAGATTGGTTTAATTTACCTTATCGTGATATTAACTTGTTGATTCTTTAACACTATTTATTGCAAAGAGATACAAAACCAAAATACACAAAGTAATTTCGAAAAATAACAGCGAAGTTTTAAATTGATTTATTTTTTTCTTGAAACAACGCTGTGAAAATTCTCTGTAAATTTCGGTAAAACGACTTCATTTTCCATAACTTTGTAGTTCAAAAATTTACAATGCTCATTAAAAGAATAGGTTATTATTTAGTTGGTTTGTCATTAGGCTCTATTGGTGTTTACTTTTTCTGGCAAAAGAAAAAAGCTACTTTCGATTATGGAATGGATGCAAGAACACTTAAGACAATTAGAGTTAAGGAACGTTTGTTTTCTGAGGACGCCAAAAATGCCATGCAAAAGTTTGACATTGACACTTTAAAGATCGCTACAATTTTAAAAACCGGTGATGTAGATTTTGGCAAAGGAAATCCAAGACAAAAACCTTGTGCAGAATATTATATAGCTGGTGAGAAAGAATTAAAAAGCATTAGTCTTTTGGTAAAACGATGTGATTCTACAGCTACTATTGAAAAAGTTATCGTTAAGTAATTTTTTCTAATCCTTTTAGTTTTGTTTTTTCTCTTTTTGCAGAAGAAACATAATAGCAAAAATCACGTTGCTTAAAAGTAGAAAATTCCTTGAAAATGTATTCAAAAGTGATCCGTTTTAGAAAACTGAAATTCAAAATTTTTCAGGAATAACGATAGGTTTTGTATTCTTTTGAATTCATTTTTTTAAATTTTCATCATAATACTTTTCAAGTTTCGCTACATTTTTTATGGTCTTTTTTACCCAATTAAAATACAAAACTTCTTTTTCTTCTTTCGATAATTGCCAATCAACATTAGAGTTTCTGAGTTTTGTCGTTACGTCTTGCAGTACAATTGCTGCTGCAACAGATATATTTAAACTCTCTGTAAAACCAACCATTGGTATTTTTAGAAATCCATCTGCTTGTTCTTTTACATAATCTGAAACGCCTTCTGCTTCTACTCCAAACACAAATGCTGATTTTTTTGTAACATCAAAATCTTGTAGTAAACAGGAGTCATTATGAGGTGTAGTTGCAATGATTTGATATCCATTTTCGCGTAAATTGTCCAAACAAATTTTAGTATTATCTCCGTCCGACTTGTACCTTTTGGAAGTAATCCATTTTTGAGAACCTTTAGCCACATGCCGAGAAACCTTATTGGTATATTTATTTTCAATGGCATGCACGTCTTGCACCCCAAAAATATCACAGGTTCTTATGACCGCACTTGCATTATGGGATTGAAAAATATCTTCTAAAACCACCGTAAAATGCTTGGTTCTCTTTTCCAAAACCCTTTTAAAGAGGTTTTTTCTTTTGTCTGTTAAATAGCCTTCAAAAAAATGCAATCTTTTTTCATCAATCATCACTACAAACTTAAAGTTAATATTTTCATCTTCATGTAATATTTTTGAAAAAGAGTCAAACTACTTCAAATTAAAAAATAAGGTATTTTAACTGGAGGGTTTTACAAAAGTATTGAAAGTAAATAAAACCTCACAGCGAAGTTATGAAACCAATTGATCAAAGTATTCAAAGATTTCTCCTTTGGAGATCGCACTTCCTTTTTCTATCAAATCAAAAATCTCTGTATTTCTTTCTTCATTATAAGGTTTTGAACCTTTGAAAATTTCTACAGAATTGTCCATTGGGTTTTGCATTAACCATTCAAATCCTTTTTGTTCTAATAAGTTGATATCCCAACTGATTTTAATCGCTAACCTATGAATTTCCTCTTCATCACATTTGAATAAATTTACAGAAGTTTCAGAAAAATGCTCAACATAGCATGTTTTTGTTAATGCATCATCCCAAACAATATCAGAAAAAACATTCATTTCATCTTCTGCAACTGCGGGTTTTTCTTCTTTCATCTGTTTCCATTCTTTTGCATCGATACTTTGTGTAGCTAAAAAATGTGCAAATTCTTCATGTAAATTTTCAAATTGCTCTTTGGTAAGTTGTCTATATTTCATTATTTGTTTTAACGTTGAAAAAGTAAGTATTTGAAAATTTATTTTGCAAAAGTAAAAAAGCTCGTTATTTCTAACGAGCTTTTTTTAAAAAATTATTTAAAGAGAATTTCTTACTCAGAAACTACTTCAAATGTAATATCGGCAACGACTGCTCTGTGTAATCTTACAGATGCTTCATATTTACCTAATCTTTTTACAGAACCACCAACAACTTTGATAAATTTCTTATCTAAGTCTGTTCCGGCCTTTGCTAAAGCTGCAGCTAAATCGATGTTGTTTACAGAACCAAATAACTTGTCTCCTGAACCTGTTTTAGATGCAATTTTAATTTCATATCCTTTAATTGTATCTGCTATTTTAGTAGCATCTTCAATTAATTTAGCTTCTTTGTAAGCACGTTGTTTTACGTTCTCTGCTAAAACTTTCTTTGCAGATGAAGTCGCTAAAACTGCTTGTCTTGTAGGGATTAA
>CATITK010000072.1 GCA_949545755.1 Polaribacter sejongensis
AAAATAAGTTAGATAAAGTAATAAAGATCTAAGCATAGTTTTTACTATCAAATTAGAAAACTAAATTACTAAAACTGAAAAATTATGGCAAAAGCAAGTTCAAAAAAACGTAAAGTAATAATTGAAGCTACTGGAGAAGCGCATGTAACTGCATCTTTCAATAACATCATTATCTCTTTAACAAACAAAAAAGGTGACGTTATTTCTTGGTCATCTGCAGGAAAAATGGGTTTTAGAGGTTCTAAAAAGAATACTCCATACGCAGCTCAATTAGCCGCAGAAGATTGTGCAAATGTTGCAAAAGAAGCAGGTTTACGTAAAGTAAAAGTGTATGTAAAAGGACCAGGTAATGGTAGAGAATCTGCAATCAGATCCCTTCACAATGCAGGAATTGAAGTAACAGAAATTATTGATGTTACACCAATTCCTCACAACGGATGTCGTCCACCAAAAAGAAGAAGAGTTTAAACAGAACTAGTTTCAGTTGACGTCGAATTAATTTCGACACCTCTTATCAGAAAAATAATTATATTTTTAACAAGATAGGATCTAAGATTATCGAAGGAGAAAGCCTTAATTCATAATCCCTATTTATAACACAAAAGAAATGGCAAGATATACAGGACCAAAAACTAAAATTGCTCGTAAATTTGGCGAAGCAATCTTTGGAGAAGATAAAAACTTCGAAAAAAGAAATTTTCCTCCAGGACAGCACGGAAATGCAAGAAGAAGAGGAAAGAAATCTGAATACGCTACTCAATTAATGGAGAAGCAAAAAGCGAAATATACCTATGGTATTTTAGAGCGTCAATTTAGAAACTTATTTAAAGATGCATCTTCTTCTCAAGGAATTACAGGTGAAATCTTATTACAATTATGTGAATCTCGTTTAGATAACGTTGTTTACAGAATGGGTGTTTCTAAATCTAGAAGTGGAGCTCGTCAATTAGTTTCTCACAGACACATTACAGTTAATGGAGAAATTGTTAACATTCCATCTTACAGATTAACAGAAGGAGATGTTGTTGCAGTTAGAGAAAAATCTAAATCATTAGTAGCTATTGATGATGCATTAGCTTCTAACAGCAATGTTTTTGAATGGTTAACATGGAATACAGATACTAAAACTGGAACTTTTGTAAAAGTACCAGCAAGATTACAAATTCCAGAAAACATCAAAGAACAATTAATCGTAGAATTATATTCTAAGTAATAAACTAATCATATTGAAATTTAGCCAAAGGATTTGTAAGTATTTCTTCACACTGATAAATCGCGCAACTAAATAACAATTAAAACGAAGAAAAAAATGGCAATTTTAAATTTTCAAAAGCCCGATAAAGTAATCATGATTGAATCTACAGATTTTTCTGGTAGATTTGAATTCAGACCTTTAGAGCCAGGTTTCGGTTTAACCGTTGGTAACGCATTAAGAAGAGTACTTTTATCTTCTTTAGAGGGATTTGCAATTACATCATTAAGAATAGAGGGTATAGAACACGAATTTTCTACTGTTCCTGGTATTGTTGAAGATGTTACAGAAATTATATTAAACTTAAAACAAGTTCGTTTTAAGAAACAAATAGATGAAACTGATAGAGAAACTGTTTCTGTTTCAGTATCGGGTCAAGAGCAGTTTACTGCTGGAGATTTACAAAAATTCATTTCTGGTTTTCAAGTATTGAA
>CATITK010000073.1 GCA_949545755.1 Polaribacter sejongensis
ACTTATCTATAAATCAGCATAAGTTAATTTTTAACAATTTTTTTATGGTAGGCTCCATAATCGGTCATCACTTTAAGATGATAAATTCCATTGCGAAGTTCACTAATATTTAGTTGCTTATGATTAGATTTAAAAACCTGTTGCCCCAAAGTATTGTATAATATTGCGCTTATCATTTTGATGTTTTTTGCTGTTTTAATCTTTAAAAAAGTATTTACAGGATTGGGGTGCAAAGAAATATTTTGTGTTATAAAGTTTTTGTTGTCTAAATGTAAAGTACTACGATTCTCTCTAGAAATTAAATGAAATTCTGGATCAAACTCTAAAGAGTTAACAGTGAAATTTGTAGTTTCTATAAATGTTTGTCCATTATTGATATTGTTTAAGACGAAGTCTACTACTTCTCCATTCGTACCTTTTAAACGTATCGGAACATTGGCCTCGAAAAAAGAAACAGAAGGATGACTTTGTGTTTGGTTTAGTTGTATGTTAATTGAGTTAGCGTTTGGCTGTGACCAAATGATATGATAAGAAGGATACCCTTGGTTATAAACCCAATCGTTAAAAAATTCATCCAATTCTAAATCGGATGAAGCTTCTAAGTGCGCCAATAAGTCGATCGTTTTAGCATAACCATACTCTAAAATAGGGTCTGAAATATAATTTTTAATAGCGGTAAAGAAGTTGGTGTCGCCTAATTTTTTTCGCAACATATGTAAAACCATTGCTCCTTTTTTATAGGACAATCTACTGCTAAAAATTCTAGAAACATTTATGGTCTCATTCTCTGTGAGATAAACGGCTCCGTCAGTTAAAGAGGTTATCGAATTGATATAGGAGTTTCTCCAGTTTTTAAAGGCAATGTCTCCATCTAAATGTTCGATGGTAATACCAGAGAGATAGGTTGCGAAACCTTCATTTAGCCAAATGTCTTTCCAGCTTCCGCAAGTAATTTTATTCCCAAACCATTGATGTGCCAACTCATGCGCAATCAAACCTCTACTAAAATTCCCCATGAATGAAACGGTTGTGTGTTCCATTCCTCCGCCCCAGCCAAATTGAGCATGCCCATATTTTTCATTTTCAAACGGATAGTTTCCAAAGAGGTTGATGAAGTGATTCATAATATCCACAGTAATACCCGTACTATTTTGTGCACTGGTTAAACTTTCAGGATACACATAGTTTACAATAGGAAAAGGGTTGCCATTATTTGGAACAGTATGAGAATAGGTTTTATAATTGGTGACTGCAATGGCAATTAAATAAGCAGGAATTGGATACTGGTGTTTGAAATGGGTTGTTTTATTTTCTGAACTGATAACGGTACTTTGTTCCAAACCATTCGCAACAGCAGTGTATTGTTTTGGTGCTGTAATATAAATGTCAATTACATCAATTTTATCGTTTAAATCTTGTTTGCAAGGCCACCAATCTAATGCTCCATAAGGTTCAGAAAGTGTCGAAAGAATGGGCGTTGAATCGGGTCCATGAGTTGAGGCAGTGAAAGAATCAAAGCCTTTACTTATGGGAGTTCCATTGTATTCTATGACTACAGAAGTTGCGTTTCCTTGATTTAAAGTGTTTTGAAGCGTGATCACTAATTCATCCGCTGAGTTTTGAGAAAAGGACAATGAATTTCCGTTTTGAGTAACTGAAGAGACAACAAGCACATCATCTAAATCGAAAGTAATTGTTGCTAAATTTTCTAAGGCGGTAAAAGTGGTGGTTACTTTTCCTGCAATATCAGCCACTGCAGGGTCTACGGAAAATTCTAATTTATGATAGGTAATATCGTAATTTGAAGTGTTGGGATTTTCCTTAAAATGAATTTTTGATGCGGCAGACTTTGCTTCAGCTTCCGCAATTTTAATGATTTCTTGGGATGTTGTAGCATAGGCATTTATAAAAAATAAAAACAAGACAATACCGAAACGATTCATAATTAAAAGGATATCAACCAAAAATACTATTAAAAAAATTAAAATAAATAAAGATAGGTGTAAAAGTAGTTCTGTCCTTTTTTAGAAGTACCTATCTTTGCAAGATGTTAGAAGATAAAAATACACAAAAAACATCGTTGGCTGAACTTGGCGAGTTTGGTTTAATCAATCATATTACAAAATATTTTAAGGTAGAAAATTCATCCACAGTAAAAGCAATTGGAGACGATGCTGCTGTTTTAGATGCTTCCGAAAGACAAACACTGGTTACAACAGATTTGTTAATTGAGGGCGTGCATTTTGATTTGAGTTATATGCCCCTGAAACATTTAGGATACAAAGCTGTGATCGTAAATTTATCAGATGTGTATGCAATGAATGGAATTGCTGAACAAATTACGGTTTCTATTGCGGTTTCTAATCGATTTCCTCTAGAAGCAATTGAAGAATTGTATGCAGGAATTCAGCTTGCTTGTGAAACGTATAAAGTAGATTTAATTGGTGGAGATACCACATCATCTACCAAAGGGATCTTAATTTCTGTGACCGCAATTGGTAAAGCAGAAAAAGAGGAAGTTGTATACAGAAATGGAGCAAAAGAAACGGATTTAATTGTTGTTTCTGGCGATTTAGGTGCGGCATATTTAGGACTACAAGTTTTAGAAAGAGAGAAGCAAGTTTTTAAAGTGGACCCAAACAATCAACCCGATTTAGATAGTTATACTTACTTAATTGAACGTCAATTAAAACCTGAAGCTCGGAAAGATATTGCTGGTTTGTTAAAAGAAATGGAGGTAAAACCTACTGCCATGATTGATATTTCTGACGGACTTTCCTCAGAGCTTTTTCATATTTGTACCCAGAGTAAAGTAGGATGTAAGGTGTATGAAGATAAATTGCCTTTAGACCCTCAAGTAATTTCTGCCTGTGAAGAATTTGAATTAGATTCTACCATGGTGGCTTTAAGTGGCGGAGAAGATTATGAACTTTTATTTACGGTGCCAATTGCTGATTTTGATAAAATAAAGGGAAATCCTAACTTTTCTATCATTGGGCATGTTACTACAGAAAATCAAGGATTAAATCTAGTAACAAGAGCAAACCAAGAAATTGAATTAAAAGCACAAGGTTGGAATGCGATCAGTGAAGAATCATAAAAGAAAGTAAAACTTTTATTTCTAAAAAACATATTTTTTAATGAAATCATTACGTTTAATTCTTTCTAATATATCTTATTTTGCGCCTTCTTGGGTTTTTTCATCAATCAATATTTTAATAGGGACATGGATTCTTTACATTCCTTTTATTAAATTAAAATTCAATCTAGACGATGCTCAAATAGGTTTTGCCTTATTTTTCTCTGCTTTAGGTTTGTTAATTTCTATTCCCTTTGTACCCAAAATAAATAGAAAAATAGGTGTAGGAAAATCAACCAAAATAGGAATTATTTTTCTAGCGATTGTCTATAACTTGCCGCTATTAGCAACTGATTATTTTTTATTATGTGGTGCCTTATTATTGATTGGCCTTTTTTCAGGATTTACGGATATTTCATTAAATGCATTAACTTCTCAAATAGAAAAAACAACACGGCAACATTTTATGTCTGCAGCTCACGGTTTTTTTAGCTTGGGAGGTTTTATTGGCGCAGGAATTGGGAGTATCTATATCAGTCATTTTTCAAATCCAAAAATTCACATGCTAGGAATCTCTGTTTTTGTCATACTCACGAGCTTATTATTGTCTAAAAATTATGAAGAGGTAAAAGGATTAGAGATGGAGAAATCAAAAAAAAATGCGTCTTTTTTTAAAAACATAAAACCTTTATTCGCAATTTCTATAATCGCTTTTATCATTTTATTTAATGAAGGCGCTGTTGAACATTGGAGTAATTTATTTCTTTTTGAAGTCGTGAACGTTTCTCAAAGTGAAGCTGGTTTGGGTTTTATTATTTTCTCTTTAACAATGACTATTGGTCGTTTTTTAGGGGATGGATTTAGTCAAAAAATGGGCTCTAAAAAAATCATATTATATGCAACTCTCGTATCGCTTATTGCTTATTTCTTCATTATAACTTCCAGCTTGTATTTAAGTGTTTTAGGTTTTGGAATTTTAGGTTTTGGGCTTTCCGTAATTGTACCCGAAATATATAGAATAGCAGGTAAGAATAAAGAAATAGAAACTTCTCTAGCCATCTCTATTGTTTCAGGAATTGGTTTTGTTGGCTTTTTAGTGGGACCCGTATTATTAGGAACCATCTCTAACTTTAGCAATTTAGTGATGAGTTATGTTTTTTTAGCGACCCTAATAAGCATCGCTTTTTGTATTACGTTAGTTGGTTTAAAAAAGAAGTACTAATTTTTTATTTTACAAAACCATCAAATTACACCCTCTAATGTCTGAATTGTCAAAACGACCAATAATTTCGAAGGTTCCCTTTTTATGTACTTTACCTAAATCTTGCGTTGCAATAAAGGAACACGAATTGTAATTGGCTAAATCAATCACATTGATGCCGCCAGTTTTTCCAGCTTTATGAATGGTTAAAGCGTCTTCTGTATCTCGGGCAAGAACTTTCATCCAGGGAGGCGTTTCAAAAACCCCATTTCCATTAGAATATCCTTGACTCAATAACTCTGTCATTCCATATTCTGAGTGAATTTTAGTCACTCCAAATCCGTCTTGTAAAAGCTGATGTAACTCTTCTCTAACGAGCTCTTTTCTTCTGCCTTTCATGCCACCCGTTTCCATAATTAGCGTATTTTTTAGGTTGAATTGTTGCATTTCTACAACATCCAACAAAGCGAAAGAAACACCAATTAAAAGCGTCTTTTGTCCTTTTTTGTCTAATGCTGTTAGTTTTTTGACTAATTCTTCGATGTTATTGAGGTAAAACCCACTTTCCGGATTTTTAGTTTTTTGGATAAAATCTTCCACCATATAAACCAAAGAAGAACCCTTTCTTTCTAAATAATTTGGCAACAAAGCCAAAATGACATAGTCTTCAATGTTTCCATAAAAATGAGCAAATCCTTTTTGGTAACTTTCTCTGTAGAGGTTGATATCTGTTACAAAGTGCTTGCTTTTTAGGGTGCCTGTTGTACCGGAACTGGTAAAGGTTTCTTTCACTTCCTCCAAAGAAGAAAGTATTTTCTTACTTTTAAAAAACTGAATGGGTAAAAACGGAATTTCTTCAACGCTACGAACATCAGAAGGATGTACGTATAGCAAATCGCAAAAAGATCGGTATACTTTATTGTTTTTAAATTGATGTTTAAAAACAGCTAAGGCAACTTGCTGAAAATCTTCTGGAGTTTGTATGTTGAAAATATTGTTTTGCATCTGCTTTTGCAAAAATAGAATTATTTACCGCAACCTTTTTAATTTTTTTGCATCTTGTAAGAAAAGAATGTTAACTCCAATTCCTTTTCGCTTTTATAATGGATTGGTCGAAAAAATTATGTTTAAATTCGTTCTTCCAGTTTGAACAACAAAAATAACAAGATAAAATGACAGATTTTGGAATTAAAATAGCCTTAGAAGAACTCGGTTTAAAAGAGATCAATAATGGAACTGCTACGGGTTCTAATCATTTTTCTAATGGAGAAATTATAGAAAGTTATTCTCCGGTTGATGGTAAGCTAATTGGTAAAGTGAAAGCGACTACTAAAGAAGACTATGAAAAAGTGATGGAAACAGCGTCAAAAGCGTTTTTATCATTTAGAAATATACCTGCTCCAAAAAGAGGCGAAATTGTCCGTCAGTTTGGAAATAAATTGAGACAAAAGAAAGGAGCCCTTGGTCAATTAGTTTCTTATGAAATGGGTAAATCCTTACAAGAGGGCTATGGTGAAGTACAAGAAATGATTGATATCTGTGATTTTGCTGTTGGATTATCCAGACAGTTAAACGGACAAACAATTCCTTCTGAACGCCCAGGACACCTAATGAGAGAACAATGGCACCCAATCGGGGTAGTTGGAATCATTTCGGCGTTCAATTTTCCTGTAGCTGTTTGGGCTTGGAATACTACTCTAGCATGGATTTGTGGAGATGTTTGTGTTTGGAAAGCTTCAGAAAAAACGCCTTTATGTGCTGTTGCTTGTCAGCATATTATTGCGGGTATTTTGAAAGAAAATAACATGCCTGAAGGAATTTCTTGCATTATCAACGGTGATTATAAGGTTGGTGAAATGATGACTACAGATTCTAGAATTCCGTTAGTTTCTGCAACAGGATCTACAAAGATGGGAAGAATCGTTGGCACAACTGTTGCCCAACGTTTTGGAAAGTCTTTATTGGAATTAGGAGGTAACAATGCACTTGTCATCACACCGTCTGCTGATTTAAAAGTGGTGGTTCCTGCAGCTGTTTTTGGTGCGGTAGGTACCTGTGGACAACGTTGTACTTCTACAAGAAGAATAATTATTCACGAAGCGGTGTACGCAAAAGTAAGAGATGCAATTGTTGGTGCCTACAAGCAAATTAAAATTGGGAATCCTTTAGATGAAACAAATCATGTGGGGCCTTTAATAGATCAAGCTGCCGTATGCACTTATTTAACTGCCATTGAACAAGCAATAGCTGCTGGAGGAAATGTTTTAGTTGAAGGAGGCGTTTTAGGGGGAGAAGGTTATGAATCTGGTTGCTACGTGAAACCTGCAATTATTGAAGCGGAAAACCATTTTCAAATTGTACAAAAAGAAACATTTGCGCCTATTTTATATCTCATGAAATATGTTGGTGAGATAGAGAATGCAATCGAAAAACAGAATGGTGTTACACAGGGTTTATCCTCTGCAATTATGACCAATGAAATGAAAGAAGCAGAAAAATTCTTGTCGTATGCTGGCTCAGATTGTGGTATTGCAAACGTAAATATTGGTACTTCAGGGGCAGAAATTGGGGGGGCTTTTGGTGGTGAAAAGGAAACTGGTGGTGGACGTGAAGCGGGATCTGATGCATGGAAGGTGTACATGCGAAGACAAACAAATACTGTAAATTATTCTGATGAATTGCCTTTAGCACAGGGAATTAAGTTTGACTTATAAGTGGTTCTTTATAGAGTTTTAGACTCTTTACCCCAAACAATACTAGGAGTATAACAATTCACTAAGCTCAGACAAAATAAAAGTAAATAATAGACTTTAGAAATTTTACAAAACCCTCTTAGACAAATGGCTGCAAGTAACTACTGTTGCTATATTTTTTAATCATTTTCTAAATTAGTCTTTGTTTAGTACTTGATTTTATGAAAAATAAACTAATTTAGTTTAATATTTTACGTTAAAGTCTAAACATAAAAGTTGTTAGGTGTCACTCTAATGATCGCTAATTTCTTATAAACACAATGGATTCAAACAAATTCATCCAGATGATGTCGAATTAGTTACTTCTACAATTAATAAAGCGATGGATTCAATAGCTTCCTTTACTATTGAATTTCGAATTTATACCCCAGAAGGGGAATTGAAAATTATAAAATGTACTATTGAATCTACTTTTAATACTGAAGATAAGGTAATGATATTACAAGGGGTAGACCAAGATGTCACCGCACAAAAAATCTTTGAGAGAGAGCTTGTGAAGCACGAAAGACTGAAAGCCATTGGGGAAATGTCATCTTCTATTGCCCACGATTTCAACAATTCACTGCAAGCAATGGTCGGGAACATGGAGGTCATTAAACTTCAAAAAGAGTTGTCAGATTCTACCCAAATAGGGTTACAAAATATTGAATCTATTATCAGCGATATCGCTGGTAGGGTTGTTGCATTGCAAAAGTTTGGGAATATAGCATATGCAGATAGCAGTGTTGAATTGATTGATTTTAATGAGCTGATTGAAAACAGTTTGAAACAGACCCGTCCCCTTTGGAAAGATAAAAAAGAAAAAGAGGGGTGGAGCATAACGATTCAATCCGATTTTAAAGAGATCCCGAGAATTCGTTGCAATAGAGGGGAATTAAAAGCAGCTGTTTATAATTTAATTAAGAACAGTATTGAAGCAATGCCAGAAGGAGGGAATCTGTCTATAAAAACAGGTGTAAAAAAAGCAGGCATCTTTGCAACTTTTACTGATTCTGGTGTTGGAATGACGGAAGTGAATAAAGAAAAAGTATTTGAACCCTTTTTTAGTACAAAAGGTTTTGAATTAGGAAGAGGTTTAGGGATGAGTGGCGCTTATCGTATTATAAATCGTCACCAAGGAGATATCAGGGTACTGTCTTCTGAAGTGGGAAAAGGAACTACCTTTGAAATTATTTTTCCATTCGTGAAACAAGAAGTAGCGCAACCAATGGTAATTAATCAAAGTAAAAGTAACGATTCCTTAAACGTTTTGTGGGTAGATGACGATCTGATCATCACAAAATTAGTTGATACATTGGTCAAATCTATTGGTCATAAAATTACTGTTGCAAACAGCGGAAAGATGGGGTTAAAGCATCTTGAAAGCAACCCTTGTGATATTGTATTTACAGACCTTGGTATGCCAGAAATGAACGGATGGGAGTTGATAGATGCAATTAGAAAAAAGTTTGGAGATGCTATAAAAATTATTGTTGTTACCGGATGGGAAGTTGAGGAGTCTGTTAAAAAGGAAAAGGGTATTGATATTGTTTTACAAAAACCTTTTTCATTGGAAATGCTTAAAAAAGTATTTTCTAATATATAAGTTTTCAAAAAAAAGCTGTTTTATTAGTTGTTACAAATAAAAAACCACTCCTTTCGGAGTGATTTTCTTTTTGATTGGTTATTAAGAAAATAACCAATCAAAAATGAACTAACCAAACTTTATTTTAAATTTCTTCTTGTCTTTATCTTTCTTGTTACTTTAGTTCGTTTTCTATTAGCATTCCTTACAATATCTTTCGCTTCTTTTTTAGATTTTCCTCCTTTTAAGTATTGTGTAAACCCTTTTCCAGAAAATTCGTATACTGTTTCTGACTTATAATTAAAAAGTTCTATGGTTCCATCGTTAATAACGCTTAATTCAAATTCTTCAATATCACCACCTTCATAAGTAAGTTCGATACTTTTAAGGTCTTCTATATTTTGTCCCTTATTATCTATGATGTCAAAAACTTCATATCCTCCAATATAATCCCAAGTTATATTTCTTAATATTTTACCAGGGCTGTCTATAGAGCTTTGGAAAGTTGGTGTTTGTTGTTGAGGATCTGGTGTAAATTCTAAATAATTTTCATCATCAAAGGCATTTGGAATTCCACCTGCTATTGACACTTTTTCCCAAGCAACATACTCTTGTAAAAAGTATTCTATATTTTCATAAAACAATTTATCGTAATCAAATTGGTTCACTTGATATCCAATTAAATAGTAACTTACGTTTTGTCTGTAATTATAGATTTTTATTTCATTACTAGAAATTACAGTAATTTCAAAGTCATTTGCGCCATCTAAATCGTGATCGGTTTCCAATATCCCATTAAAAGTAGTGTAGGTCCCTACATCTATTCCAAGACCATCTCCAGTTTTTCCTATATCTACAATGTTATTGTTTGCATACAGTATGCCATCTAAAAAAGAAAGTGTAAAGGCTCTAGAAATGTATGGGATATCTCCGTTTCCTCTAGTTCTATGATAATCTACATACCATAAATCGTATTCAGAAACGATGTCTACAAAGGGAACTTCATTTTCGGATGTACAAGAACTAAAAAGTGTTCCTGTAATAATAATTATTAAAAGTAATTTTATCAACTTCATAAACTTCAGTTTTATAGGTATGTTTGGGTAATTTCAAAATGTGTACCAAAAATTAAAACCACTAAAAATTAGTGGTTTTAATTAGATAATTAAGTTATTATTGTAGTTTCGTAAAAGAGTTTGTATTTCTTTTTTTGAGGCCTTTAATTTTAACGTACCTCTTTTCACCGTTTAATAGATAACTAAGCACTGCCTCATTTCCCTTCAATTTAAATGGAAATTTATTGGGTTCAGAAATTTTATTCTTAAATTCTTTTATTGGATCTGAGTGAAAAATAATATCTGTAACATTTTTTGGAGAAGTCGTAAATTTTGTGATTAAAAGCGAGCTTCCTTTAACCTCGATTTTAGTTGAACGCTTCCTAAAATAGCAGGTATCGAATTCTATTGAAGTTATACCTTTTAATTGAATTACTACATTCAGACCACGAATCCCAGATTGTACCTCAGTCCAAGAATAGTATACTGCTGACTCTATTTCAAAAGGTGGATTCGTTTCAAAATTTGTGCTTCCACATTGCGAAAAATTAAGGATAATTGTCAATGCAAGTAAAAATTTAATTGTCTTCATCTTTTTCTTTTTTAGAACAAATTCAAACTTTATGCCAAGATAAAAAAAGTGCTTATCAGTTTTTGATAAGCGCTCTATTATATAATTTTAAAGTATCAATCCACTTGAGAAGGAGTGATAAAAATGTCTAATTCTTCAAGGCTTTCGCTTGCTTGATAAAATTTATTTCACAAAAGTACTTTAGTAAACAGTGGAAAAAAGGCTTTAGCGCATCTTTAAAACAACCCTTATGATGTTGTATTATCAGACACTGGTATACCCGAAATGAACGGATGGGAGTTGGTCGATGCAATTAGAAAAAAGTTTGGAGATGTTATTAAAATTATTGTTGTTACTGAGAGGGAAGTAGCGGATTCTGTAAAATAGGAAAAGAATATTGATTTGCAAAAACCTTTTTTATTGGAAGCACTTAAAAAAGCGTTTCTAAAACTATAAACTCTCATTAAAGAACTATTATAATCTATCTATACCCGTTGTGCATTATGAATAAAATCATATGTTATTGACTTTTAAATAAATAACAATTTTAACACTACTGACTGATTTATGGTTTGTTGTGATTTTTTTTGAATAATCATAATTTGTCACTAAAAAAGATACTTTATTTAAAATCTATAAATTTTAAAACATTGATTATCAACGACAAAATAAAAAATCATAATGCACAACGGGTTCTATCTATATAAACTTAGAGATTTATTTTCTTCTAAATAATAAAGCCCTTTATTTTAATTTTGTCTTTTTTTTTGTAAAAAAAACTTGATACGATCTTTAATTTAAGAGTTTTAGTGTGATATGTGTATTTTTTAATGTTTAAATTACAAATTATATAATTATTTACAATAAAAATTATATATTAGTGACCTAATATTAACTAAATTTTTTTTTTATGAAGAAATTACTTTTAATGATTGCATTAACAACAGTATCTTTTGTTAATGCACAGATTACAACAAATGCAGGAACGTTTAATAAGCCTACTGCTGGAGATGTCGCATTTGAAATGCAATTTACACCAAATTTACAAGGAACAGCTATGTTTGCAGAATCTACTTCTGGAACTTTAATGATGAGGACTTTTAAGTCTGACACGAAGGCAACAAGATTAGCGGCGTCATTTTCATTGTCAAATGATGGATCTGATGGAGCTTCAACTCCTGTTTCAATAGCTCTTGGTTATGGGATTGAAAATCATTTTTCTGGTGCTGAAAGATTGTCCACTTATTGGGGTTATCAAGGAACTTTAGGATATGCTGATGATGGTGCTGATGATATAATTACAATAGGAGGTGGCGTATTTTTAGGGACAGAGTATTATATCGTTCCAAAAGTATACATAGGTACTGAAATAGGATATGGTCTAGGTATTGTATCTGCAAATGATACAGCTTTCGGTCTTGCTAGTTCTATTACAGGAAACTTAAGACTAGGATTTAGATTATAATCTTAACTTATTTTAATAAGTAAAAAGGAGCTATTAGGCTCCTTTTTTTTTTGAGCTAATTAATTAAAATTAAGTCTAAATCCGACTGTTATACACGAAATGCTAATCCAATTTCAAAATAGAGATTTGTTTTAAAAATTGTGCTTACACATTGTGAAAAACTAAAGGCAACTATCAGCGTAAATAATAATAATTGGATTCCTCTTTTAAATTACTAATAAAATGCTATTATGGAATATAAAAAAAGAGCTTATCGGTTGCTGATAAGCTCTTTACTATATGATTTTAAAGTGTCAATTCCGCCCTTGCGTAGGAATGATAAAAAAGTCTAATTTTTCAAGGCTTCCACTTGTTAGGTAAATTTGACTCCACAAAAGTTACGTCTAATTGTTCAATGCTTCCGCTCCTCCAACAATTTCTAAAATTTCGTTAGTAATTGCTGCTTGACGTGCTTTGTTATAGGTCAATAATAAATCGTCTCTTAAATCTGTTGCGTTGTCTGTTGCTTTGTGCATCGCAGTCATACGTGCCCCATGTTCGGAAGCAAAACTGTCTCTCAGAGATTTATATAGTTGAGTTTTTAAAGACTTTGGTATTAAAGCCTCAACAATTTCTATTTTAGAAGGTTCAAAAATATAATCAGAATTTACGGCAGCAACTTCTCCTCCATCAATTGGTTTAATAGGTAAAAATTGCTCTACTTGGGTAAGTTGAGTTGCCGCATTTTTAAATTGATTATAAATAATCTCAATTTTATCGAAGGTTCCTTCAGCATACAAACTCATTAACTTTTCTGCAATTTCCGCTACATTATCAAAAGTTAAATCATCGTAAATATCGTTTCTTGTTTCTGCAATGTTAAATTGTTTAGACAAAAGATCTCCCCCTTTTTTACCAATAATAAATAAACCTACTTCAGCATCACTGTATTTTTCTTGAACAGTTTTAATCGTTTGTTTTGTAATTGATGAGTTAAAACCACCACACAAACCTCTGTTCGAAGTCACAACAACTAATAAAACCTTAGAAACTGCTCTTTGAGTTGAATATACTCCACCTGCATCACTATCTAAAGTTGCACTTAAATTTTGCAACAATTCAGTTAGTTTAGATGAATACGGTCGCATTGCCGTAATTGCATCTTGTGCTTTTTTCAACTTTGCAGCAGATACCATTTTCATGGCAGATGTAATCTGCATTGTAGAACCAATTGAGGTTATTCTGTTACGTATTTCTTTTAAGTTTGCCATTCTATTGGAATTTTGAAATTCCCGCGCAAGCGGGAATGACAACTATGTTTTATGCGAAATGAGTAGAAATTTCTTTAGCTGCAGCTTCTAATACTGAAATTGTTTCTGGAGTTAATTTACCAGACTTCAATGTATCTAAAGTATCTCTATGCTTTGCGTTTAAGTAATCGATATAATCTCTTTCGAATTTCTTTACTTGGTTTACAGGAACCTCTTTTAATAAGTTCTTAGAACCTGCATAGATAATTGCAATTTGATCTTCTACTGAGTAAGGATCATTTTGAGCTTGTTTTAAAATTTCAACATTACGTTGTCCTTTAGAAATCACACTCATTGTAGCTGCATCTAAATCAGAACCAAACTTTGCAAACGCTTCTAATTCGCGATACTGAGCTTGATCTAACTTTAAAGTACCTGATACTTTTTTCATTGCTTTAATCTGAGCATTACCACCAACACGAGATACAGAAATACCTACGTTAATTGCTGGACGAACCCCTGAATTAAATAAATCTCCATCTAAGAAAATTTGTCCATCAGTAATCGAAATTACGTTTGTTGGAATATATGCCGAAACATCTCCTGCTTGTGTTTCAATAATAGGTAATGCAGTTAAAGAACCTCCACCTTTTACAATTCCTTTTAAAGAATCTGGTAAATCGTTCATTTCACTTGCAATTTTATCATCATTGATCAATTTTGCAGCTCTTTCTAATAATCTTGAGTGAAGGTAAAATACATCACCAGGATATGCCTCACGTCCCGGAGGTCTTCTTAATAATAAAGAAATCTCACGGTATGCAACTGCTTGTTTAGATAAATCATCAAAAACAATTAAAGCGGGTCTACCAGTATCTCTAAAAAACTCTCCAATTGCAGCTCCAGCAAATGGTGCATAAACTTGCATTGCTGCAGGATCTGATGCATTTGCAGCTACAATAGTAGTATAAGTCATCGCGCCTTTTTCTTCTAACATGTTTGCAATTGCTGCAACCGTAGAAGCTTTTTGACCAATAGCAACATAAATACAATAAACGGGTACACCCGCATCGTAAAATTCTTTTTGGTTTAAAATCGTATCAATAGCAACGGTAGATTTACCAGTTTGTCTATCTCCAATAATCAATTCACGTTGACCCCTACCTACAGGAATCATTGCGTCAATAGACTTAATACCGGTTTGTAATGGCTCTGTTACTGGCTCTCTAAAAATAACTCCAGGAGCTCTTCGCTCTAAAGGCATTTCATAGGTTTCACCAGATATTGGTCCTTTACCGTCAATTGGGTTTCCTAAAGTATCTACGACACGTCCTATAATGCCTTCACCTGCTTTTAAAGAAGCAATACGTTCTGTACGTTTTACCGTTGAACCTTCTCTAATTGAAGTAGAAGCACCTAATAATACAACACCTGCATTATCTTCTTCCAAGTTCAATACGATTCCTTCTAATCCGTTTTCGAATTCTACTAATTCTCCATATTGAACGTTAGAAAGACCGTAAACACGAGCAATTCCATCTCCTACTTGTAAAACAGTTCCCACTTCGTTTAAAGTAGCTTTTGCTTCAAAATTTGTTAATTGTTCTTTTAAAATTGCTGATACTTCAGCTGGTTTGATACTTGCCATCTTTTATAATTTGATGTATAATTAAATTTTTGGAATATAATGACTATTGTCAAATTCCTTTTTCAATTCGTTTAAATAATTAGAAATACTTGCGTCATATTGCATATCTCCAACACGTAAAATAAATCCTCCTAAAATAGCTTCATTTACTACATTTTCTAAATTTGCTTTCTTACCTGTTAAGGTTACTATTTTAGCCAATACTTGAGCTTCTATTTCTTTTGTCAAAGGAACTGCTGTCGTTACTTTTGCAACTTGCAGATGTTTGTCAAAATCATAAATGATTGCATATTGTTTTGTAATAGCATGAAGCATTGCAATTCTTTTATTGTCTTGTAATAAATGAAATAAGCCAAGTGTAATGTTGTTTACTTTACTTCCAAATAACGCGTTTAAAACTTGAATCTTATCTGAAGATTTTACAATAGGGCTTCTTAGCATTACTTCAAATTCATCATTTTCAGAAATTGTAGTAGCGATAAATAACATGTCGTCATTTACAAGCGTTTCCTCTTTAGAATCTTTCGCTAGATTTAAGAGTGCTTTTGCATAACGTATTGCTGCTCTTGCGTTTTTCATGCTCTTACTAGTTTAAAGTAACATCTTTTAAGATTCCTTCAACTAACTCTAGTTGCTCAGTCTTGTTAGATAATTCTTTTTTAATTACTGATTCTGCGATACCAATAGATAATTCTGCAACATTCTTTTTCAATTCTGCAATAGCTGCTTGTTTTTCTTGTTGAATTGAAGCTTGGGCATTTTCTATTAACTTGGTTGTTACTTCTTTTGCATCTTCTTTTGCTACAGCAATCATATTATCTGTAATATCTCTTGCTTCTTTCATCATGGCATCTCTTTCTGCTCTTGCTTCTTTTACAAGCTTTGCATTGTCTGCTTGTAAGTTTTGCATTTCTTTACGCGCATTTTCTGCAGCTGCTAATGCATTTTCAATTCCAGATTCTCTTTCTTCTAAAGAGTTTAAAATTGGTTTCCAAGCAAATTTTACCATTAAAGCGATTAACGCTAATAATAAGATCAACGAAACTACAAATAACCCTGGTGAAAAATCGTTTAATAAAGTATCCATTCTATAAACTAATTAATTTTTTTGTTTTTTCTGTTTAATTAAAATAGGTTCTGTAACCAATCGTTACAGAACACTATTTTTTGTTTTTACTTGGATTATTTTCCTAAGAATAATGCACCAAATGCTAAACCTTCTAATAATGCAGCGATAATAATCATTGCTGTTTGAATTTTTCCAGTTGCTTCTGGCTGACGAGCAATACCTTCCAT
>CATITK010000074.1 GCA_949545755.1 Polaribacter sejongensis
ATTCATATGATGGAAGAGGATATGAAAACATTACGCATGATGAGAATTTCAAAAAAGAAAGAGCTGAGTTTCAAAAGCTTTTAGAGAAAACAGGATCTAAATTACCAACTTCATTTGAGGATCCTCTTTGGGAAAAGGAGCTTAAGAAAGGAAACAAACATTTTAATTCAGCACAACAAAAAAGGGGTCACCTACGATTGCCTTTGAATTATCAATTTTATGATCCTTCATTTTGATAAGTTAAAAAAATCAATTGCATACACGAAACGTTTTCTTTGTGACTTTTATAAAGGGGAAAGAAAGGATATAAGTGTATCTTCTATTTATAACTAAATATAAATCTGTTTCTGAAGCTTATTTTTTTTAGGGTCTTCAGCTAAATTTAAGAGTAGCTCGAAATGTTTAAGCACAAAGACCGGGCTTTCTTTTAATTATCCTTAAATAATGAAAAGTTTTGTATTTAATATTGTTAACCAATATCAAAAAGAAGCAATAAATTAGAAAATGTAAAATTTGTGTTAGTAAATATCTTTTTTTGTATTACTATTTTTCCTTTTGATAGCTAATTTCGCAACATAATGTTATTAGACTTGTATTTAATTCATTATTAAACTACTCACAAAAAAAAATTAGAAATTAAGATAATAATTTATTAACCATGATTAAATTACAACATAAATTATTAACCATAGGACTGCTCACAATTGCACTTGTTGGTTGTAAAACATATAAGAATTTAGAGGGTGACAATAACAAAAAACCCAACATCCTTTTTATAATGTCTGATGATCATACAACTAATGCAATAAGTGCATATGGGTCAAGATTAGCGAATATTGCGCCAACACCAAATATTGATAGACTCGCATCTGAAGGGGTATTAATGGATAATGTATTTTGTACCAATAGTATATGCACTCCAAGTAGAGCGGTCATAATGACCGGAGAGTATAGTCAGAATAATGGTGTAAAAACACTAGATGACGATTTTGACAAAGAAAGGGAGAATATAGCTAAAATCCTTCAAAAATCAGGGTATCAAACTGCAATGATCGGAAAATGGCACTTGCATACAGAGCCTACAGGGTTTGATTATTATAACGTATTGCCTGGACAGGGAAAGTACAACAATCCCTTATTGAAAGAAAAAGGAAAGCCTTGGAAAGATCACAATAAAGGAGGAGAAAAGTATGAAGGCTATGTTACGGATGTAATTACAGACCAAACTATAGATTGGATGGATAATAGTGATAAGGAGAAGCCATTTTTCCTGATGTCACACCATAAAGCTCCCCACGGATTATGGGAATTTGCCCAAAGGCATGCGGAATTATTCAAAGATGTGGATATTCCCGAACCCGAAAGTTTATATACTAATGAAAACCATGGTCCTATCCATGGAGAAAAATATGGTTCCTCAATTTCATCAAGAAATCCCGGAAGGAATATGTTGGCACAGGTAACGAGTGAAAAATGGCCAACAGGTCCGATAAATGTATCGGGAATGAGCGATAAAGAAAAAGTAAGTGCAACATATCAAAAGTATCTAAAGGACTATTTACGCACAGTTGCTGCAATCGATGAAAATGTGGGGCGCATTCTAGATTACTTGGATGAAAACGGGCTAACAGAAAATACAATTGTCATCTATACTTCCGATCAAGGACAGTTTTTGGGGGAACATGATTATTTTGACAAGAGGTGGATGTATGAAGAGTCTTTAAGAATGCCTTTTGTAATGCGCTATCCTAAAGAAATAAAACCGAAGCAACGCAATTCTGATATGACCCTAAATGTTGATTTTGCACCTACTTTTTTAGACTACGCAGGAGTTGAGAAAGTACCTAGTTACATGCAAGGGAAAAGTTTTAGGGGTAACCTGATCGGAAATACAACCGAAGATTGGAGAACATCGATGTACTATCGTTACTGGATGCATATGGCACATCATTACAACCCAGCCCATTATGGAATAAGAACTGAAGATTATAAATTGATATTTTTTTATGGCTTACAACTAGATTCCACTAACAACAGTTTAAAAGAGAATTATTACAATACACCGACTGAACCCTATTGGGAATTGTACGATCTTAAAAATGACCCCAAGGAAATGAACAACATTTATGAAGACCCTAAATACATAGATATTGTAAAGCAGCTGAAAGAGGAATTGCTCAAGTTGAAGGAAGATGTTGGGGATACTGATGAAATATATCCGGAATTAATGAAAGTAAGGGAAAAATATTGGGATTAACAATAAAAAAATTAAAATATAAATATGAAGAAATTACATCAAAAATTATTTGTTCTTTTCTTGATGGTACTCGTAATTGTAGGTTGTAAAACTACCTATAAACGTGAAAGTAACGCTAAGATTGAAACAGTAGTAAAGAAACCTAATATTTTATTCTTGTTAACTGATGATCAAAGTTTCAGTGCAATAAATTCTTTAGGAAACAAAGAGGTTTACACACCAAATATGGATAAATTGGTAAACAACGGTACTTCCTTTACCCATGCCCATATCATGGGATCTAATAGCGGTGCAGTTTGCTTACCTAGTAGAGCTATGTTAATGACAGGGAGGTATGTTCAAAATTTAGCAAAAGTTTCTGGAGCAATTGATACAAACGATAAAACAATGCCGGAAGTATTAAAAAGTGCAGGCTATACTACGTTTGAAACAGGTAAGTGGCATAATGGACAACAAGCGTTTGCTAAATCATTCACTACTGGTGCTAATATTTTTATGGGAGGAATGAGTAATCATTTAAAAGTCCCTTTACATGATTTTGATGAGACTGGAGAATATCCAAAAAGCAAAATCAAATATGAAGACAAGTTTTCAAGTGTGATATTTAGAGAATCTGCAGTTGATTTTTTAGAAAACTATAAGCAAGAAAAACCCTTTTTCGCTTATGTAGCATTTTCATCACCTCACGATCCTAGGATGGCGCCAGAAGTGTATCAAAAAAAGTATAATACATCTAATATTTCATTGCCTAAAAATTTCTTCCCGAAACATCCTTTTGATAATGGGGAATTAATTATTAGAGATGAAAACTTATTACCATTTCCAAGAACGGAAGAAGCTGTCAAAGGAGAAATTGCAGCCTATTACGCTATGATTTCTGAAGTCGATGATAATATTGGTAAAATATTAAAGGCTTTAGAGAAAAGTGGGCATGCAGATAACACAATTATTATTTTTGCATCAGATAACGGATTAGCAGCAGGACAGCATGGATTATTGGGCAAGCAAAATCTTTACGACCATAGTGTAAGAGTGCCTTT
The DNA here is from genome assembly GCA_949545755.1 of Polaribacter sejongensis. GTDB lineage: Bacteria > Bacteroidota > Bacteroidia > Flavobacteriales > Flavobacteriaceae > Polaribacter > Polaribacter sejongensis_A. Next base: position 3,298 of record CATITK010000074.1, read on the forward strand.
GGTAATTTCGGGTCCTGGGATCAAAAAAGGAGAACGTACAGAAAGTCTGGTGTATTTAAATGATATTTTTCCAACAGTTGCAGATATAGTTGGAGTTGAAAAACCAGAAACTATTGATGGCCTTAGTCTTTTACCAATTCTTAAAGATTCAAAAGCAACAGTTAGAGAATCTGTATACTTTTTGTACAAAAATTTTCAAAGAGGAGTTAGAACTAAAAATTGGAAACTTATCAAATACCTTGCTGAAGGTAAGAAAACAACTCAACTTTTTGAGATAAAAAAAGATCCATTAGAAATGAACAATTTAGCAAATGATCCAAAATATAAAAACAAAGTTGAAGAAATGACAGTCTTGTTACAAGAATGGATGAATAAAAGTGGTGATAAAGTGCAATTAGATAAACCTGACTGGGGTGTTAAAGTTATTAAATCTTGGGTAACTATGAGAAAAGAAAGAGGATTGAGCCTTGATTCTAA
>CATITK010000075.1 GCA_949545755.1 Polaribacter sejongensis
AGGCATTCTAACCAGCTGAACTACCAGACCGTTGCTCTTAGCGGATGCAAATATAACATAGATTTCTATACTTCCAAATATAAAATCAAAAAATTATTTATTTATTTTTCTACTTATTAGATAAGCGGTCAAAACCGCTGAATACCCTTTGTGAATATCTACAGGAACATAATCTATTTTGTATTGTAAACATTTATTTTTCAATTCTTTAAAATAATTTCCCACGAACTTGGTGTACTTTTCTTGCACGTTTTCTGCATATACATTAATCGTTTCACCAGTTTCAACGTCAACAAACTTTTTGGGCGAATTATCAAAATTGAAGTTAAATTCTGTTTCCCCATCATACGTATGAAACAAAACGACCTCATGTTTGTTGAATTTTAAATGCTTTAGAGCTTCAAAGAGCTCCCCTTCTTCTTTTGTGGTCTGAAACATATCCGTAAAAAGAAAAATCAAAGAACGCTTGTGTATTTTTTCTGCAATCTCATGCAAATATTTATAAGTTTCTGTTGCTGCTTTTGACTTCGAAAGCAACAACTGCTCCAACTGATGTAATAACATCTTTCTATGACGCTCACTTCCCTTCTCAGGAGCATAATATTCATATGTATCTGAATAAATACTCAAACCAACAGCATCTCTTTGTCTTTTTAAAATCTCCATTAAAGAAGCTGCTGCAACGGCAGAAAAACCAATTTTATTTAGTGTCTTTACATCTTGATTTTTTACAATAGGATACGCCATCGAGGCAGAATTATCTATAATAATATGACACCGTAAATTGGTCTCTTCTTCATACTTTTTAGTATACAGTTTTTCTGTCTTTGCAAATAATTTCCAATCGATATGCCGGGTACTTTCCCCTTTATTGTATAATTTATGCTCAGAAAATTCCACTGAAAAACCATGAAATGGACTTTTATGGATTCCTGTTATAAAACCCTCTACCACTTGTTTTGCAAGCAGTCCTAAGTTTTTTATTTCTGATGATTGAACTTCTGAAAGGTGTATCATAGGTACCGAAAATAAAAAAAGGTTTGACGTTAGCCAAACCTTTTCTGTATTATCACTTTAATTTGTTTTATATAGCAGCATCAATTTTACCAGTATATACGTTTTTAGGCGCAACACCTACCTGCTTGTCTACCACTTCTCCATCTTTAAAAATTAAGACAGTTGGTATATTTCTTACTCCATATTTAGCTGCAAATTCTTGATTGGCATCCACATCCACTTTACCAACAACAGCTTTGCCATTATATTCAACGTGAATTTCATCAACGATTGGCCCTACCATTCTACAGGGTCCACACCAAGCTGCCCAAAAATCTACTAATACAGGTTTGTCTGATTTTAATACTACTTCTTCAAAGTTTGCATCTGTAATTTCTAATGCCATCTTATATTTGTTTTAAATTATTAATTTTAATCTCAAACACAAAAGTAGTCATTTTATTTACTTTTGTGTTTTTAAAAAAATTGCTTTTTCTTATTTGTCTATCAATAGTACTTATGCTTACAAATAAACAAAAGAAAATCTAAAAAATTTAGAATTCGTTATTAAAATAATTCAGAAGCAATCCTTTGTATGTTATCACTTTTTCCCATAGAATAATAATGTAAAACAGGCACTCCTGCCGCTAATAATTCTTTGGATTGTTGTATTGCAAACGCTACACCAACTTCTCTTACTGCTTTATTATCTTTACAACTATCTACCGCATCTATTAAATCCTGAGGTAAATCTATTTTGAAGACTTGAGGCAATAATTGTAAATGTCTTTTCACTGCTAGCGGTTTAATTCCAGGGATAATTGGTACATTAATTCCTATTTCTTTGGCTGCTTTTACAAAGGCAAAGTATTTATTGTTATCAAAAAACATTTGGGTTACTACATAATCTGCTCCCGCATCCACTTTTTCTTTTAACCGTTTTAAATCAGTAACTAAAGAAGGCGCTTCCATATGCTTTTCTGGATACCCTCCAACACCAATACAAAAATCAGAATGATACTCTACATGTACATCGTTGTGTAAATATTGTCCTTTATTTAAATTCGAAATTTGGGCCACCAAATCGCTTGCAAAGGCATTCCCTCCTTTTACTGGCGTAAAATAAGGCTCGTCTTTCATAGCATCTCCCCGCAAAGCCATCACGTTGTCTAATCCCAAGTAATGGCAATCTACCAAGACATACTCTGTTTCTTCCTTCGTAAAGCCCCCACATAATAAATGCGGTATCGCATCTACCTGGTACTTATGCATAATAGAAGCACAAATTCCTACAGTTCCTGGGCGCATTCTAGTAATTCTTTTATCCAAAAGCCCATTTCCTTTATCTAAATAAACATACTCCTCTCTCGAAGTCGTAACGTCTATAAAAGGCGGATTAAACTCCATTAAAGGATCGATATTATTATATAAATCTTGAATATTTTTTCCTTTTTTTGGTGGTATTACTTCAAAAGAAAATAATGTTTTACCGTTGGCATTTTTAATATGATCTGTTACTTTCATTTTATTTAGTTGTTCGTTTTTGGTTGTTTGTTTTTGGTTGTTCGTTTTCACGAAACCTTTATTTTACAACGTTAAACTCATTTTTTTTGCCGTTACCACAAGGGTCGCGCTTTTCGTTTTACTTTTTTTTTGTTCCTCAAAAAAGGAGGTCACTTTAAACGCTAACGCATCCGCGCTCTTTGATTAAAAAAACCTCACAGATTTCAAATTATTCTTCTGCTAAAGTAGGATGCAACCACTTTCTTGCTTTCTCTTTGGTAATCCCTTTTCTTGTTGAATAATCACTCACTTGATCATCCGTGATTTTTCCCAAACCAAAATATTTCGCTTCTTTGTTTGCAAAATAGTATCCAGAAACTGCTGCTGCTGGCCACATTGCCATACTTTCTGTTAAGGTGACTCCAATTTTTTCTTCAACAGCTAATAATTCCCAAATCGTTTCTTTCTCTAGATGATCTGGACACGCAGGATATCCTGGTGCTGGACGAATTCCTTTGTATTCTTCTTTAATTAAATCATCATTAGTTAGTGCTTCACCAGCATCATACCCCCAATGTTTTGTTCGTATTTGCTTGTGTAAATATTCTGCCATTGCTTCTGCAAAACGGTCTGCAATTGCTTGTGCCATAATTGCATTATAATCGTCTTCCTTTGCTTTATAGCTGTCTGCTAATTCTTGTGCACCAAAAATACCGACACAAAAAGCACCCATATAATCTGTTTTTTGAGTTTCTTTTGGTGCAATAAAATCTGACAATGCAATATTAGGGATTCCTTCTCGCTTTTTTAATTGTTGACGTAAAGTTCTAAAAATCGCGACTTCTTTTCCTTTTTTCTGAACAGAAATGTCATCGTCATTCACCGTATTTGCTTCAAACAATCCAAAGATTGCTTTTGGTTTTAACAATTGTTTTGCAATAATTTCTTGAATCATTATTTGCGCTTCTTCATACATTATTGAAGCTTGCTCTCCGACTACTTCATCTGTTAAAATAGCTGGAAATTTACCATGTAAATCCCAACTTCTAAAAAACGGACTCCAATCTATAAACGGAAGTAATTCTTTTAAACTCAACTGCTCTAAAACCTGAATTCCTAATTCTCTTGGCTTTGTTATTTTTGAGGTTTCCCAATCAATTTTATATTTTCTTTTTCGCGCTTCTTCTATAGAAACATAGGACTTTTCCTTCCCTCGCTTTAAAAACTTGTTTCTAAACTCGTCATATTCTTTCTTTAGTCTAGCGGTATATAAATGGCTCGTTTTCTTGTTTAGTAAATCACCTACAACAGTGACAGCTCTTGATGCGTCATTTACATGCACTACAGCATTTTTATACTGTGTATCTATCTTAACCGCAGTATGTGCTTTTGAGGTCGTAGCCCCGCCTATTAATAAAGGCAAAACAAAATTTTGACGTTCCATTTCTTTGGCTAAATAAACCATTTCATCTAAAGAGGGCGTAATCAATCCGCTCAAACCAATCGCATCTACATTTTCTCTTATGGCAGTCTCAATGATTTTTTCTGGAGGAACCATCACCCCTAAATCTACAATTTCATAATTATTACAACCTAAAACAACACTCACAATATTTTTACCTATATCGTGTACATCTCCTTTTACAGTTGCCATTAAAATTTTTCCAAGAGCTCTTTGTTCTTCTCCTTTTTCTTCTTCAATAAATGGATTCAAATAACCCACTGCTTTTTTCATCACACGGGCAGACTTCACCACTTGTGGCAAAAACATTTTTCCTGCTCCAAATAAATCTCCAACGACATTCATTCCGATCATCAAGTGCCCCTCTATGACATCAATTGGTTTTTCAGCCGCTTGCCTTGCCGTTTCTACATCTTCAATAATGAAGGCATCAACCCCTTTCACCAAAGCATGTGTAATTCTGTCTTGAATTGGATTTTCTCTCCAAGACAAATCCAACCCTTTTTCTACTTTAGAGCCTTTTACAGTTTCGGAAAAATCTAATAAACGTTCCGTAGCATCGTCTCTTCTGTTAAGAATTACATCTTCTACATGTTCTAATAAATCTTTTGGAATATCGTCATAAATCTCTAATAACGCAGGGTTTACAATTCCAATATTCATCCCTGCTTGAATTGCATGGTATAAAAATACAGAATGCATTGCTTCTCGCACACCATTGTTTCCTCTGAAAGAAAACGAGACGTTACTCACACCTCCACTTACAGAAACATTGGGTAAATTTTGTCTTACCCATCGAGTTGCTTCAATAAAATCGAGGGCATTTCTTTTGTGCTCATCCATTCCTGTAGCAACAGGAAATAT
>CATITK010000076.1 GCA_949545755.1 Polaribacter sejongensis
GCTTCGTTACTTCTAATTCTTTTTATTGCTGACTTATGATTTGCCATAATTCTTAATTTTATTAGTTTTTTTATTAAAACTTTGTAGTCCGTACGGGAATCGAACCCGTGTTACATGGATGAAAACCATGCGTCCTAACCCCTAGACGAACGGACCATAACAACTAAAGTGTCTCTCAATTGCGGGTGCAAATATACAAGGTTTTTTAAGTTCTGCAATAATTTTTCAAAAAAAAATGTATTTTTTTTTGAAATTAATACGCCTTTGCAAAAAGCACTCTTCTAGAGGACGGTTTACCTGTTAAAACACAGACTCCTACCTCTTCCTTAACATCGTTAGGAATGCATCTAATTGTTGCCTTTGTATACTCTTTTATCTTATCTTCTGTTTCTTCTGTTCCATCCCAATGAGCAGATACAAAGCCTCCTTTATTTTTTATAGCGCTTTTAAATTCGTTAAAAGTAGTTACCTCGGTAGTATGGACTGTTCTAAAATTAATTGCTTTTTTAAATAAATTATCTTGAATTTCTTCCAAAAGATTTTCAATAAAAGAAACAGCAGCATCTTGTGCAACTGTTTGTTTCTCTAAAGTATCTCTTCTTGCAATTTCTAGCGTTCCATTTTCTAAATCCCTGTTCCCAATAGCAATTCTTACAGGAACTCCTTTTAATTCATACTCTGCAAACTTTGCTCCAGGTCTATAAGTATCTCTCGTATCAAACTTAACGGAAATTTCTTTCTTACGTAACTCTTTTACAATTACATTCATTTTTTCTGAAATAGCTTCTAGTTGGTCTTCGCTTTTATAAATAGGAACAATTACGACTTGAATAGGTGCTAATTTTGGAGGTAAAACCAATCCAAAATCATCCGAATGCGTCATAATTAAACCACCTATTAAACGCGTGGAAACACCCCAAGAGGTTGCCCAAACATGTTCTTTTTTTCCCTCTTTGGTTGTGAACTTCACATCAAAAGCTTTTGCAAAATTTTGACCCAAAAAATGACTTGTACCTGCTTGTAGGGCTTTCCCATCTTGCATTAACGCTTCAATGGTATACGTATCTTCTGCTCCTGCAAAACGTTCGCTATCAGACTTCACCCCTTTAATTACGGGCATTGCCATAAAATTTTCTGCAAATTCTGCATACACATCTTGCATTTGTTTTGCCTCTATAATTGCTTCACTTTTTGTAGCATGTGCAGTATGTCCTTCTTGCCATAAAAACTCTGCAGTTCTTAAAAACAAACGAGTACGCATTTCCCAACGAACAACATTTGCCCATTGATTTATTAGTAAAGGTAAATCTCTGTAAGATTGAATCCAGCCTTTATAGGTATTCCATATAATTGCTTCAGAAGTTGGTCTAACGACTAATTCTTCTTCTAACTTCGCTTCAGGGTCTACTCTTAATTTCCCTGGTTTGTCAGGATCATTCTGTAAACGATAATGTGTAACAACAGCACATTCTTTTGCAAAACCTTCTGCGTTTTTTTCTTCAGCCTCAAACAAACTCTTGGGAACAAACAGTGGAAAATAAGCATTTTCATGTCCTGTTTCTTTAAACATCCTGTCAAGTTCTGCTTGCATTTTTTCCCATATAGCAAAACCATATGGCTTGATAACCATACAGCCTCTAACTGCAGAATTCTCAGCTAAATCAGCTTTTACAACCAATTCATTATACCATTTAGAATAATCGTCGGCTCTTTTTGTTAAATGTTTACTCATAGTTAAAAGTTTGGCACAAATATTGGTACCTTTAAAGTGAAAGTTTTGTTAAAAAAAAGTATTTATTATACAAAAGCAGCACAAAACTACTATAATTTAAAGAGTTTTTAGCAAAATTTAATTAATAAAAAAAGTAATCATCTAAATATATTCCTCATGAAACTACGATATGCAAAGCCCAACCTAAACCAACTATTATTTATACTTGCAGTGAACTTCGTGTTGATTTCTTGTGGAACCTACCAAAGTGCGTCTTATAATGATGGTATTTATGGTGATCAAACAACAACTAGCGCAAAGAAAAAAGTCATTATTATTGATGAAGATGCGAAGAATGAAAATGAAGAAAATTATTTTTTAAAGAAATTAAAAAGTTCAGAAACAACAGCGGATACTGCTGTTTTTGAAAATGATTATAATCCTGTAGACACTATTTATGTTGATCAGCAAGTTGCTGAAGAAAATTTAAATTACAACGCAAGTCAACCTTGGAACCAAAATGATAATAATCGTCTGGTTATTAACGTAACAGGTAACCCTTATTGGAATAATAATTTTGGCTATGGATATTATGATACTTGGAGAAATAGAAACTGGAGAAATAATGGTTTTTCCTGGAACTACAATTCATATTGGCACCCATACCATAATAATTATGCTTGGAACGTAGGTTTTTACAATCCGTATTATTATCAACCTAATTACTACAGCTATATAAATCCATACAGAGGTTATAATAATCGCTATTACAGAAACAACAGTTACGGAAGAAGAAGAACTGCAAGCAGTAGCACTTACAGAAGAAATAGCTCAGCCAACGCTAGTAGGAGAAATACCGCAAGCAGAAGAGGCAGCACATCTGCCAGAAGCGCTACAACAAATTCAAGAAGTTCAAGCACTAGAAGAACTTCTTCCAGTAATGGAAGGAATCGTGCAAATGTTAATTCAAATACAAAAAACAACAGAAAAGTTGTCGTTGTAAGAAGATCTTCAAACCCGTCAGCGTCAGGCACAAATAAATCAAATACGACCACTAGAAGATCGACAAGATCTACAACCGCACCTAGAAATAGTGCTACAAGCAGAAACACATCAACAAATCCTACCACAAGAACAAGAAGGACTAGCAGTGCCAATTATAATGCACCTACAAGAAATTCTTCAACCAGGAGCACACCTAGTAGAAGTAGCTCTAGAAGCTCCTCGTCTAGAAGCGCAACTTCATCAAGAAGAAGGAGATAAAACTAAAAAACACTACAAACAAACATTCGTATGAAAGGACTTATTACAATCATGATTTTTTTCGCAGCAATAATGACGTCTTCTGCTCAATCTTTAGGGTATCAAGATTTAGGAGTTTTGTTTTCGCAAAATGACAATATTGGTAGTGCACGTTTTATTGCAATGAGTGGTGCTTTTGGAGCATTAGGAGGTGATATTTCTGCCATCAATGTGAATCCTGCTGGCATATCTGTATTTAACAACAGTTATTTTTCGGGTACATTTAATTCCAGAAATTCAGAAACCGCTGCTTCTTATGGAGACGCTGACTATAACGATAGAAAAACTTTAACTAGTAATAATAATTTTCTACAGCTATCGCACGCAGGTGCTGTTTTCGTTTTTGATAGTGCATATGAAACAACATGGAGTAAATTTGCCATTGCCTTTAACTATAGAATAACTAAAGATTTTTCAGGTAATTTTTTGGCGGAAGGTAATGAGGCAGTCACTAGATTTGACACAAATCCATTTGATTTAAACGACCCAAAAACGCTATACGATTATACAGCTGGTCAGTTTTTCGAAACAAATTTTGGAGGAGAAATAACAGAATTAAATATTGCTTTTTCGGCAGTGCACCAAAAAAAACTACACGTAGGTTTCGCACTTAACTTCTATGATTTAAATTTTTCTCAACAATCTTTTTTAACAGAGTTTAATAGTGATGAAAATGGAAATAAATTAGATGTAGAATTATATCAGGAAAATTTTACTACTGGAGCAGGCATCTCTGCAAATGGAGGTTTTATCTACAAAGCACACCCAAATTTTAGATTTGGTCTTGCTTATCAAACGCCAACTTGGTATACCGAAATTTCACAAGACACAAATTACAACCAAGATAGCTCTATAGACTTCGGAGAAACAACTTTTTTTCCAGAAGGAGAAGAGCCTTTATCAGAATCTAATAATAGACAACTCATAGATTACAGCATAAGAACTCCTGGTAAATTAACCGCAAGTGCTGCGTTTATTTTTGGAAAAAAGGGTTTGTTAAGTTTTGACTACAGCAACAAAAATTATAAAAACATAAAATTATTTAATGGTAATTTTACGCCTGAAAATCAATTTTTTAAAAATCAATTAAGAAATACACATGCGTTAAACATCGGCACAGAATGGCGTATTGATAAGTTTAGCATTCGTGGAGGTTATAAATTTGAACAAAGTCCTCATAAATCTCCTATAGATTTAAATGATTTTAAGCAATCTGGAAGTGTTATTGCTTCAGATAATTTAAAAGGTTATTCTTTTGGGGGAGGCTATAATTTTGGAAATTTCAAGTTAGATTTCGCATATAGCAACAACAATCGAACTTCTTTATACAATATATATCAGCAGTTTCCTGAAGTAGATCCAATAGAGTTACAAATAGATAACCGAATTTTTACAACTACAGTAACCATAAATTTATAGCTTTGATAAAAAATCTAAAACGCGCCTTTGAGCGATTTGGTGTTTAATTTATCAATTCTTTTAAAGTCGCCTTTTTTATGACTTTAAAAAGAACCGTATCTCCCTTTTTTGCCTTAATTTTGCAATTCAATTAATAGCAGCATGCAAGACTTAAAAATCACAGTTCAAGAAACTACAAATAATACCATTATAAAGTTTAATATTAATAAAGTTTTAATTAATGGTGGAAGCTATGAATATAGCAATATTGATGAGGCTAAAAATTCGCCTTTAGCCCAAGAGTTATTCTACTTACCTTTTGTGAAAAAAGTCTTTGTTACGGCAAATTTTATTGCTATCCAACGTTTCGATATTCTAGAATGGATAGATGTTCAGGAAGAAGTTGCCACTCAAATTGAAGCTTATTTAAATGGTGGGGGTATTGTTGTAAATGAAACACCAACTTCTAAAAAAGAAGCTATTGAAGTGTATGCAGAAGTAACACCAAACCCTTCGGTAATGAAATTTGGAAGCAATAAATCTTTAACGCAAACTGATGTTGAATATAAAAACATTGATGAAGCAAGTAAATCATCTCCTCTAGCACAAGCAATTTTCAATTTTCCTTTTGTAAAAGAAGTCTTTATTTCTGATAATTATATATCTGTCACCAAATATGACATGGTAGAATGGAATGATGTATTTACGGAAGTAAGAACTTTTATTCGTGAATATTTAGTTTCTGGAAAAACAATTATTAAAGAACTTCCAACAGAAGAAAAAACAGCTCTAGAAAATAAAGCTGAATCGCCAAAAGTTCAATTAGAAGGGATTTCAGCACAAATTGTAGATATCTTAGATGAATATATCAAACCTGCCGTTGCTAGTGATGGAGGAAATATTGCTTTTCGCTCTTATGATGAAGAACATAAAATAGTAAGTGTCGTTTTGCAAGGTGCATGTAGTGGTTGTCCTTCTTCTACAGCTACTTTAAAAAACGGAATAGAAAACTTACTCAAAGAAATGCTGCCTGATAAAATTAATGAAGTAGTAGCAATTAACGGTTAATTCTGCTATAAATAACAGGCATAAGCTATCTGCTAAAAAGCTTCTAACTTATAGTCTAGCGCATAAAAAACATATGATAAAACCTTATAAGAATTCAACATTAGGAAAGAAAGAGCAAGTTGCTCAAATGTTCGATAACATTTCTCAAAATTACGATGGGTTAAATAGAGTTATTTCTTTAGGAATTGATGTCAAATGGCGAAAAAAAGTATTGAAAATTGTTCGCAAAGATAATCCCAAACAAATTTTAGACATTGCTACTGGAACAGGAGATTTAGCTTTAATGATGGCCGCATTAAAACCTGATAAAATTATCGGCTTGGATATTTCTGAAGGCATGCTAGCAGTTGGTAAGCAAAAAATTGCCAAAGCAAATTTATCAGAAAAAATAGAGATGATTGTTGGTGATTCTGAAGAAATGCCTTTTAAAGACGCTACTTTTGATGCTATTACAGTTTCCTTTGGAGTTCGAAATTTTGCTAACTTAGATAAAGGAATCACAGAAATTGCTAGAGTTTTAAAACCAACAGGAGTTTTAGTTATTTTAGAAACATCAAACCCAACAAAATTTCCTTTTAAACAAGGATATAAATTATATACTAATTTATTTTTACCTATTGTTGGCAAACTATTTTCTAAAGACAAAGTTGCCTATACTTACTTATCTGAATCTGCAAATTCTTTTCCCTATGGAAAAGCTTTCAACAATATTTTACAAAAAAATGGGTTTAGACATACAGAAGACAGACCAGTAACTTTCGGAGTTGCTACAATCTATACTGCACGTAAACAATGATCAATAAAAGATTTCTTGTAATAAACCTATTTCTGCTTACTTCTATTGCTTTTTTTGCACAAAGAGATAAAGTAGAGAATTTACCAAGTTTTGATAAAAGAAAATTACATTATGGTTTTTATTTAGGGATAAATAAAAATGACTACAAAATAAGTTTAAACGATATTGGTACAGTTCCAAATCCCAATATTATTATTCAACCAACGACTGGTTTTAATGTTGGTTTAATTGCAGATTTTCGTTTACATAAAAACATAAACGTACGATTTGAACCTGGTCTAATCACCAATGCTAAAGAAATTTATTTTAATTATTTATCACCTGCTAAAGACAGTGTTAGAGAAGTGAGTTCTACTTATTTACACCTTCCTTTCATCTTGAAATTTAGCTCAGATCGGTATAAAAATATTCGCCCGTATGTATTGGCTGGAATTTCATATAACTACAATTTCTCGAGTAATGAAGACAATCAAGACGATAACGCTGCAGGGCAATTTAGACTAAAAACTTCCAACTTTATGTATGAAGTTGGTGTGGGAATAGACCTTTATTTGTACTTCTTTAAATTTTCACCTTCTATTCGTGGAATCTTCGCAATAAATAATGAAATAAAATACGACAAAGATCCTAATAGCCGATGGACAGCTCCAATAAACTATTTAGGAACTCGGGCTGTATTTATAACTTTTGCTTTTGAGTAAGAATTAGCAATAGGCTACTAAATAAAACAAACAACTAATTTCGCTTAAACTCACTCAATAGAATAGCTGTTGCTGTTGCTACATTTAAACTCTCTGTTTCTTGAGCTTCGCCAAATCTTGGAATAGAAATTTTATTCATAATTTCCTTTTTTATTTCTGCTGAAACGCCATTTGCTTCATTACCCATGATGAGAATCCCTTCTTTCGGCAAATTCATTTTGTACACATTTTCACCATTCATATCTGCAATAAAAGTTGGTAAATTTGTTTCTTTCAAGTATACTGACAAGCTTTTATAATGAATAGAAACTCTCGTTAAAGACCCCATACTTGCTTGCACTACTTTTTGATTATAACAATCTACCGTTTGCTTTGAACAAACTAAAGTAACGACACCAAACCAATCGCACAAACGAATAATAGTACCCAAATTTCCAGGGTCACTTATTGCATCTAAAACAATAATTAATCCATGATTATTTAGTGGTTTTTCCACTGGTATTTTAAACAAGCCTAAAACTTTATTCGGTGTTTTTAAATTGCTAATTTTCTTTAAATCATTTTCTGAAATCCGAACGATTTTTTCATTAGAAATATCCGTAATAAAATCTTCTGTACAAAAAAGAGTTTCAATCTCAAATGAAGAATTTGAAATTTCTTGAACTACTTTTATACCTTCAGCAATAAATAATTTATGCTTTTGTCTATACTTTTTTTGAGATAAACTTGTTATTAATTTAAATTGATTTTTTGAGATACTCATTAATTGATTCTAAATAGAAATAAACC
>CATITK010000077.1 GCA_949545755.1 Polaribacter sejongensis
AAGCACTGGCACTTTTCTTGTTTTTCATCATTTAAGATTTAAAGGTTTGTAAAAATAATAAAACCTCTCTCTTATATTAAAGTGATAACTAGTTCACTTTTTGCTGACGTTATACACTTGGAGTAAAGAGTCATATTTACTTTCAGGGTATATTGCAATTTTCTTATAATCAAAGTGATCAAAAGCTTTTCTAAAGTTTTCTCTTTTATTTAAAATAGTAATCCAACTTAAGCCTGCTTGAAATGTTTCTAGTAGCAAAAACTCAAATAAAGTAGTATCGTCATAAACAGGGACTCCCCATTCTTCATCATGATACTCTTGATATAATTTACTTTCTGTTACCCAAAAACACCGCTTTTTCATTTTTCTTTTTTTGAGGTTGAAAAATAATGTTAAAAAAATAAAAATCAACCAATTTTGAAATAATTTTCGCAACTTTACTTTTCATAAAGCAACTGATTATGAAACTATTAAAACAATTACTCTTCTTCATTTCTTTTGGACTCCTTGTGTCTGCTTGCAGTGTATCTCCCATAAAAAAAAACAGCATTCAAAAAGAAAAACCTGTCGTTATTGCTAATGATAGTCTAGAGTATGAAATTATAATTATTGATATTGGATTTACTACTTTTTTAAATTCTGTTGCTAAACCAGTAGGTTTTTATTCTCAATTCTATCTAGAAACTAGAAATAGGGCATGGGTAATTGCTTGGAATAATAGAGTTCAAAACCCTAGTCAATTTAATCCTAACGTGTATGAAAACAGCATTGATTATCAAGCTAACACAGATTATGGATATGACGTAAATTACAAACTCTTTAATTATTTTTTATTTGCTCAGCAAAAATATCGCATGAATTTAGGCGGTGGTTTTAGAGTAAACAGAATTAATTAGTTTTCATTTTATAGGTTATAAAACTGTAATTATATTTGTTTTTTTCATCTGCTTCAAAATCGACTCTTTTCGTTTCTTCCCAAAAATCTAAATCTATTATTGGAAAAAAAACATCTGCTTCAAACTCATGATGAACTTGGGTGATATCTAAAGTATCAACTAATTTTTTATCAATAGCCTCTTTGTAAATTTGAGCACCCCCAATAATATAAATAGCAGCATCCTTTGCTGCCATTTGGATTGCTTCTTCAAGACTATGCGCAACTAAACATCCCTCTTTGGAATAGTTTTTATTTCTAGTAATAATGATAGTCGTTCTATTTGGTAATGGTTTACCAATAGACTCAAAAGTATTTCTACCCATCAATATATGATGCCCTGAGGTTGTTTTTTTAAAACGTTTTAAATCTGATGGCAGATGCCAAATTAAATCATTGTCTTTTCCTAAAGCATTATTCTTTGCAATTGCTGCAATCATTGTAATCATAAAACCTAAAATTTTAAGCAAAATTAAAGTAATTCTCGAGAGATTTGATGTTTTTAACGCATTTTAAGACAATTTTATCTGTTTACGAATACGTTTTCGAGCTAAAAACCCTGAAAATCAAGTGAAAAGAAATTGCTTTTTTTTTAAACAAAACACAATTTAGTTTGCCTTTTATATCAAATTAGTCGGAATTTATTCCAAGATTTTAATAAACTGATAATTCTTCAAAATTCATACGAAACATCCAAAAATGTCTTAAGATACTTCTATACATTTACCGAAAGTTTTGAAAAAATAATTATGGGAATTAAAAAACAATTTTTAAAAAGCAAACCAGTTTGTAAAGTAACTTTTACGGTCCCTGCTAAAGAAGCTAAAAAAATAGTCGTTGTTGGTAGTTTTAATGAGTGGAATCAGGAAACATCTCCATTGAAGAAATTGAAAAATGGATCTTTTAAAGGTACAGTCAATTTAGAAACTGGAAATTCATATGAATTTAGATACCTCATTGATGGGGCTTATGTAAATGAACTAGAGGCAGATTATTTTGCTTGGAATGATTTTGCAGGCGCTGAAAACAGCGTGTTAAGCATCTAACATGAATTTTACAAAAGAAAAAGAGCTTTTAATTAATCTGAAAGCTCTTTTTCTTTTCTATTAAACAGCAACTTTGCCTTTGATATGTGGATGTGGATTGTAATCTAACAACTCAAAATCATCAAAAGAAAAATCGAAAATACTTTTTATCGCGGGGTTTATTTTCATTTTTGGGAGCGGTCTAATATCTCTAGACAATTGTAATTCTAATTGTTCCTGGTGGTTGTTGTAAATATGTGCATCTCCGAAAGTATGTATAAACTCACCTGCCTCATATCCACAAACTTGCGCTATCATCATTGTAAACAATGCATAAGAAGCGATATTGAAAGGAACTCCTAAAAATATATCTGCACTTCTTTGATACAACTGACAAGATAATTTACCATCTGCAACATAAAACTGAAAGAAAGCATGACAAGGAGGTAAAGCAGCTTTACCATTTGCAACATTTTCAGAAAAAGAAACTTTGGTATCTGGCAATACTGAAGGGTTCCATGCAGAAACCATCATTCTTCTAGAATTTGGATTGTTTTTTAGAGATGCAATTACATCTTTCAATTGATCTACTTCATCACTATTCCAATTTCGCCATTGATGTCCATAAACAGGTCCTAAATCTCCATTTTCATCAGCCCAAGAATTCCAGATTTTCACGCCATTATCTTGCAAATATTTAATATTCGTATCTCCTTTTATAAACCAAAGTAGTTCATATACAATCGATTTTAAATGCAATTTTTTCGTGGTAACCATTGGAAAACCTTCACTTAAATCAAAACGCATTTGATGTCCAAAAACACTTTTTGTTCCCGTTCCTGTTCTATCTCCTTTTTCATTTCCGTTCTCTAAAACGTGTTTTACTAAATCGTGATATTGTTTCATTTCTATATGTAAACGTTTAATTGTTGCTTCTTCTAAAGAATCAAAAAAAAGCCATCGTAAAAATAAAAAAAACTCCAACCAGTATTGATGAAGCTTTTTAAATATATTTAAAAGTTATTAACGAATTGAAGATAACATTCCCATAACTATTTACCACTGACGCCAAAAAAATTGTAGTGAGTGTAAGATTTAGGAACGTTTACTTATTTCATCTCTAATTTTAGCTGCTAATTCATAGTTTTCATCAATTACTGCGGTGTTTAATTGATTATGAAGTTCCTTTAAAGAGACCTCTGAAAAAGTGCTTTCTTTTTTTATTATTAATTCTTCTAATTCTAATGAAGCTTCTTCCGATGCTGTTGGAGTTTCTATTCCAAATTCTTCCTCTATTTTTAAAAAAACACCCGCTTTTTCTAATATATTCTCATACGTATAAATTGGTGCTTGGAAACGAACTGCAATTGCAATAGCATCTGAAGTTCTTCCGTCTATTGTTTCTTCTACTCCATCTCTTTCACAAACTAAACTTGAAAAGAAAACACCATCAACTAATTTATGAATAATCACTTCTTTTACCGTGATTGAAAAACGGTCTGAAAAAGTTTTGAACAAATCGTGTGTCAGTGGTCTTGGAGGTCTAATTTCTGTTTCTAAAGCAATCGCAATAGATTGTGCTTCAAAAGCACCTATAATGATTGGTAAAGTCCTCGTTCCTTCTTCTTCACTCAATACCAAAGCATAAGCGCCACTTTGAGTCTGACTGTAGGAAATACCTTTTATCTTTAATTTTAATAAACTCATAATATTTACAAACATAAAGCTAAAAATATTTGTAACGTTTTAAAATTGCTATTTCACAAACTTTTTAGAGAGCACAATTTAATGAAAATAATAGCTTAAAAACCCATATTTCTTTAAAAAATATAGAATTATTATTGAGACCATTTAGATAAAGGACTGAAGTTACTCACTTAGCTCTAGGTTGGATTTCAAATACGGATTAATAAAAAACGGATCAAAATTAAATTTTAATCCGTTTTTAAACAACGATTCATTTAAATAATTGGGGGACTTGTAATGGAATAAATATTTTCTCTAAATTCTTTATATAGTTTCTTTTTTTTGACAGGAATGATACTTTAAAAATATTATGAAGCTTTAAAAGCTTTTAATTTCTCAATTAATTTAGGCACCACTTCAAAAGCATCCCCTACAATACCATAATCTGCCGCTTTAAAGAAAGGGGCTTCAGAATCTGTGTTAATTACTACTTTTACTTTGGATGCGTTGATACCTGCAAGATGCTGGATTGCTCCAGAAATACCAATAGCAATATACAAATTTGACGCAACAGGTTTTCCTGTTTGACCAACATGTTCACCATGTGGTCGCCATCCTAAATCTGAAACCGGTTTAGAACATGCGGTTGCAGCTCCCAAAATAGTTGCTAATTCTTCAACCATTCCCCAGTTTTCTGGTCCTTTTAGACCTCTACCTGCAGAAACAACAATATCTGCATCTGCAATGGTTACTTTACCTGTAACTCTTTCTACCTT
>CATITK010000078.1 GCA_949545755.1 Polaribacter sejongensis
GCTATTTTAGTAGCATCTTCAATTAATTTAGCTTCTTTGTAAGCACGTTGTTTTACGTTCTCTGCTAAAACTTTCTTTGCAGATGAAGTCGCTAAAACTGCTTGTCTTGTAGGGATTAAAAAGTTTCTACCATAACCGTTTTTCACAGATACAACATCATCTTTAAATCCTAAATTTTCTACGTCTTGTGTTAATATAAGTTCCATGTTCTACTTCTTTATTATTTTAACAAATCTCCAACGTAAGGCATTAACGCTAAATGACGTGCTCTTTTAATTGCTTGCGCAACTTTACGTTGATATTTTAATGAGGTTCCTGTTAAACGTCTTGGTAAAATTTTACCTTGTTCGTTTACTAAATACATTAAGAAGTCTGCATCTTTATAATCGATATACTTGATTTCTTTCTTTTTAAATCTACAGTATTTTGCTTCTTTTTTAGTGTCTATATCTAATGGCGTCAAATATCTAACGTCAGCAGATTTACCACCTTTTGATTGTTGTTCAATTGTTGCCATAGCTTATTTTTTAGTAGATTTAACACGTTCAGTTCTAATCTTTGCCCAAGCAGCAGCATGTTTGTCTAATCTAACTGAAAGGTAACGCATGACGCTATCATCTCTTCTAAATTCTAACTCATATGCAGAAATTTCTTCTCCAGCAATTTTGAACTCTAATAAGTGATAAAAACCACTTTTCTTCTTTTGAATTGGGTAAGCTAATTTTTTTAAGCCCCAATCTTCTTTTGAGATCATTTCAGCTCCTTTGGAAACTAAATAATCTTCGAACTTTTGTACTGTCTCCTTTATCTGAATATCAGATAAAACGGGATTCATAATGAAAACAGTTTCGTAATGATTCATAAATTAAATATTTATTGTTTATTTTTAAGTCCGCAAATATAATGACTTTTTTATATTTAAAAGCATCTTTGAGCAATAAAATAAAACACTTTTATTTTACTAAAAAACATTTAGAACGCTCTGTGATACTATCAATTCTCTTTTTTCTTATCCTCCTTAGCTGCTTTGTTCCAGATTTTAATTTCATCATCTATCGTTATACCTTCTAAAACCTCTACATTTATTCCATCTGATGTGCCTAATTTCAGGAGACTCTTTTCAAAAGTACCTGTTGCTGTTTTTACTTCAACATAAGGTTCTTCAGTTTTCTTATCGAATTTTAGTAAGGCTTCTTTTATAGATAAAACACTGTCTTTTTTTTCTAAAACAATAGCAGCATTGGCACTGTATCCTGCTCTAATAAAGAAGGCATCATCTAAAGAAATAGCTGCTTTAATTTTAAATTGAACAGCCCCATTTTCTTCTGTTCCTTTGGGTGCAATGAAGTTTAATCTTGCTAAAAATTTCATTTTTTCGATAGCTCCGATTGAAACTTCAATATCAGTACCATTTATTAATTTTCCAACTTCAGACTCATCTACTTTTCCTTCAAAAATCATTTTTGTCATGTCTGCAATAGTCGCAATGGTTGTTCCTGCATTAAAATTATTTGACTGAATTACCTGATCTCCTTCTTTAACTGGAATCTCTAAAATAGTACCCGTCATTTGTGCTAGAATGTTTGTGTTTGCAGAGGCTCCTGAACCAGAATACCCTTTTTTAATGATTTGATAATTGTTTTGGGCATTTTTTAAATCTTGCTTTGCCTGGTTGTAAGACAATTCAATTGCTTCAAATGCGGCTTTAGCAATCACCCCTTTTTGAAATAGGTTTTTATTTCTTTTGTAGGAAACTGCGGCATTGTTCAACCGAATTCTAACATTATCTAAGGTGCCTTTTGCACTCAATAAAGATTGTTCATTTGGCACCACTCTTAAGGTTGCAATTAGATCTCCTTTTTTGACTTTCGCGCCTTCCAGCAAGATTATTTTATCGATAATACCGGCAATTTGAGGCTTAATTTCTATTTCTTCTAATGGGATTACCTTTCCTGTTGCTACTGTTTTCTTAACAATGGTTGTTTTAAATGGTTTTTCAGTTTCAAATTCTATACTGTTTTTTTTGTTCTTTTTTCCGAACCAAATGAGTGCGGCGATAAAAAACACTACGATAATAATTAAAATAATTTTTGCTCTTTTGCTCATAATTTGTTGATTTTTTTATTCTTCTCTTAATGCTTCTATTGGTTTCACTACTGTTGCCATATGGGCTGGTATGATTCCTATTAAAGTCCCAAGGATTACAAGGGTTACAAAGGCAATCATAATTATAGGAATATTTACTGTGGGATTTATCAGTACAGCATCTGGTCCTTGACCCAAAGCCCTATCTATGAAAAATAAAACCAATGCTCCAAACACAATTCCTAACATGCCCGCTATTGTCGTTAAAAAAACAGATTCTAAAATAACTTGTTGTCGAATACTTTTTGGAGTTGCGCCTAAGGCTCTTCTAATTCCTATTTCTTTTGTTCGCTCTTTTACCGTAATTAATAGGATATTTCCAATTGCAAAAACACCTGCAATTAAAGTTGCAAGACCTACAAACCATGTAAGGAACTGCATTCCTATTAAAAAACCAGTAATTTTCCCTATATTTTCACCTAAGTTAGCACTTCCAAAAGCTCTTTTATCATCTGGGTGAACTTTATGCAAACTTTTTAGTGTTCGTAAAATATCTTTTTCCATTTGTGCGATGTCCGTTCCTTCATGGGCAGTAATCATCATCCAATCAATTTTATTGGCTTTATTGTATACTTTCCTGAATGTTGTAAAAGGAATATAAGCCGTGTCTCCATCAATATCTATGGTGTTTGAAGGCTCATAAACACCAATAACTTTGTAATTTATAGCATTAATTTTAATGTACTCTCCTATTGGAAATACATCTTTATCAAAAAGTTGCTTGTACATATCTTCTGAAATCGCTGTAACTTTTGAGTTAGAAAGTATGTCGTTTTCGTTTAAAAAACGGCCGTAAATTAATTTCTTTTTTTGAATTTTATCCAATACTGGATAATCTCCACTAACTTTAAAATTACCAGATTTAAAATTATGAATGACTAAATTGTTTGTTTGATTTCTTGGTGCTAAAAATTTAATTTCTTTTGAATACTCTGATTTTAAAGCTTCAATATCATTTGTATTTAAATTAAATCTTCTTCCTTTTTGAAAACCTTTAAAGGGGATGTCTGTAGATTGTGTCCAGACAAAGACGCTATTTGTAGCAAAATTTCCGAAGAGTTTATTAAATCCATTTTCCATTCCTCTTGCTGCTCCTAGTAAAACGACGAGCAAGAAAATGCCCCATAAAACTCCAATGATAGTGATTAGCGTTCTTATTTTATTTTTACGAATACTTCCGTAAATCTCTTGCCATGTGTCCGAATCAAATAAAAACTTCATAATTAATCTGCTCTTAATGCTACAATTGGTTTAATATTCGCTGCCTTTTTTGCAGGTAGATATCCTGCAATTAATCCTGAAGCTACTAATACAACAGTTGCTCCCAGAACAATTATAGGACTTACGCTTGGGTCTTTAATAAAATAATCCGCTTCCAAACTATCTTCTATTAATGTTAAGATATAGGTTCCTAGTGATAATCCTAAATAACCTGCGATTGTGGTAATTAAAACAGATTCTTGCACTACCATACCAACGATTGATGCGGGTTTTGCGCCCAAAGCCTTTCGAATTCCAAATTCTTTGGTGCGTTCTTTTATGACAAAAATCATAATGTTGCTAATACCAATGATCCCTGCAATTAAAGTTCCTGAACCTACTAAAATCACAATAGCATACAAAGCTCCCATAAACATACCAACACCTTTGTTTGCTTCTGCCATATTCTGAACGGAAAGTGCACTTTGATCATCTGGGTGGATGTTCATTTTTTTGCGTAAATCACGCTCCATTTTATGACCAAAAGCAATGGCTGCATTCAAACTTAAATCTGGATTATATCCCAATAAAATTTGGCCTATATGATCATTATTGCCATACATCATTTGAGCTGTACTAACGGGTATGTATGCAATTCTTTCTTCATTATCTCCTCCTTCATCAGAAAAAACACCAATAATTAAAAAGGAACTTCCATTCACATTTACTCTTTTTCCAAGTGCTTGCTTTTCACCAAATAAATCCTTTTTCACCAACCGTCCGATAACAATAACTTTCGATTTTCCTTTTAAATCACTTTCATTTAAATAACGGCCTTCATCAATAATTGTTTTTTCTAAGAATTGATGATCAGGATTTACAGCTCTTATATTATAATTGTTTACTTCATTCTTATATTTTATGGTAAAATTTTTATAGATTCTAGCAGTTTGATATTCAATTTTATTTGCATATTCATCTTTAACATAATTGTATTCTTCGTTACTCAATTGAATTCTTCTTCCTGTTTGTAATCCTTTGTAGGGTTTAGAAGTCTTCCAGACACGCACTTTCATTGAGTTTTTAGCATCATCATTAAAGGCGTTATTAAAAGAATTGCTCAATCCACTGACAATACCAAAAAGTAGGGTAAATAATAAAATGGCAAAAGCCACCGTAAAACCAGACATTACAGAACGCAACCTGTTTTTATTGATACTTTGAAATATTTCTCTCCAACGGTCTAAATCAAACATCCTTAAATTACTTTCGCTACTTTGGTTAATTCATCACTTATAATAACACCATCTTTTAAACGCACGATTCTACTCGTTTGTGCTGCAATTTCCTCTTCATGGGTAATTACAAAAACAGTCATTCCTTCATTATTAATATCTTTTAGTAAATCCATCACAGCGTCTGATGTCGTAGAATCTAATGCGCCTGTTGGTTCATCTGCTAAAACAACTTTTGGTTTAGTAACCAAAGCTCTTGCGATGGCAACACGTTGTTTTTGCCCTCCAGAAAGTTCATTTGGCAAATGATTTGCCCAGTCTTTTAAACCCACTTTGTCTAAATAATCCATGGCAACTATTAGGCGCTCTTTTCTTTTCATTCCCTTATAATACAAGGGCAGTGCAACATTCTCTAAAGCGGTCTTGTAAGAAATTAAATTAAATGATTGAAAAACAAATCCCAAAAATTTATTTCTTAAGATGGCCGCTTTTTTCTCATTTAAATTCTTGATTAATTGTCCATTCAAAAAATAATCTCCTTTATCATGTTCGTCTAACAACCCAACAATATTTAATAATGTAGACTTCCCAGAGCCTGAAGACCCCATAATAGAAACAAATTCGCCTTCTTTAATATGTAAGTCGATTCCTTTTAAAACATGTAAAGCCTCTTTTCCAATTGGATACGATTTATGTAGTTTTTCTATTTTTATCATAGATTGGTTAATTTTAGTTAAAAACACGAATGCGCTAGATTACTCCTACTATTTTTTTGTAAAAACACAATTAAATAGATCAATTACAAACCTAAGACGTACAATTAAAACAAATGTTACAAGCGTTGTAAAAAAAAGATAAAGTATCTTTGTAGGGCTAAATTTTGAACTAAATAAATGATTGACATACCCAATAACAAAAAAATTATTTTATTTGATGGTGTGTGCAATTTATGCAACAATACAGTTTTAAAAGTGATTCGATACGACAAAGATAAGAACTTTATTTTTGCAGCTATACAATCTAAAAGTGGGCTAAATATTTTAAATCATTTAGGAATTGAAACGAACACAATTGACACTCTTATTCTTTATGAACCTGGGACTTCTTATGATGTAAAATCTACCGCCGTAATAAAAATAATCAATAGTTTTGGAGGCCTTTGGAAATTAACACAACTACTTTGGGTTTTTCCAGTAGGTTTTAGAGATTTTGTTTATGATTTCATTGCCAAAAACCGCTATAAATGGTTTGGTAAGAAAGAAAGTTGTAGCATTCCAACGCAGGAACTTAAAATGCGTTTTTTAGATTGAATTGCGAAAGATTTATAAATGAAGATAATAAAATAAAAATAATGATCCCTAAAAATATTAAATGTGTCATTTTTGACATGGATGGTGTAATTATCGATTCGGAAGAAATTCATAAAAAAGCCTATTATGAAACCTTTACTTCTATCGGTGTTACTGTTTCAGATGAACTCTATAAAACCCTAACAGGCTCTTCTACCATAAATGCATTTCAGAAGTTAGTAGCGCATTTTAAGTTGGATTTAAATCCAGAAGAATTGGTTTTAAATAAAAGAAAACGATATGTCAATTTCTTTGAAAACGACCCAACTTTACATTTGGTAAAAGGTGTAGAAGAATTGATAAAACATTTTTATAACAAAGGAATTACTCTCGTATTGGCATCTTCCTCTGCCATGGTGAATATCGATAGAGTTTTTAATAGATTCAATTTAAACACCTATTTTACAGCCAAGATTAGTGGTGCAGATTTAACGGAATCCAAACCACATCCTGAAATTTTTGAAAAAGCGGCACTTTTAGGAAATACGCCTAAAGAAAATTGTATTGTTATTGAAGATTCAGACAATGGTATAAAAGCGGCAAATGCTGCGGGTATTTATGTTTTTGGATATAAAAATCCAATGGTAGAAGGCCAAACTTTAGAAAATGCCGATTTTATCCTTAACAATTTTAAAAGATTGAAAAAGCTACTCTAAAATAAGTGGCTTTCCTGTTCCTTCTTTAAAACTTTCGAGTACTTCACTGGGGAGCTTTTTTATTCCCTAATGCTGTCTAGTCTTTACTAATCGATACAGATTATTAAAGAATTAAATTTATAAATTAAATCTGAACAATATTAATATTGTTCAGATTTTTTATTTTGTACTGTTTTCTTTTAAGTTTGTTTTGCTTGTGCATTTGTATTGGAGTTAGCATATTGCTAGATAAATGTGGTCTTTGTGTATTGTAAATTTGTACAGCATTTTTAATTAAAGAAAAAAACCAACAGTAACTGCGGGGGTTTTTCAATTAAGAACACTTTAACACTAAAAGGCTTTTTTATATTTACTTTTATTGATGTTGTTTTAATTACTCAAAAACTACATTGTCAAAATAAATGTCGTGGTTAGCCCCAGAACCACTTGAAAAAATTACGAACCCTGAACGAATACAACTCATATCTAATTTTTTTAACTTAATGGTATAACGTTTCCATTTGGTGGATAGTTTTACTTCAATAGATTTTTTAGCTGTATCTGGATAAGGTTTGCCTTTACCAATTAGCCCAAATCCTATTGTAGCAGTAATATTTTTATCACTAGCTTTTGCCCAAAAACTAAAGGTTTCGGCTCCGGAAATATCATATCCTCCTAAAATATCACCCCAATCATCTGCAGGGTCAACTAAACCAATACCGTACCAATCATACACCTGATTATAGCTGATTTTTAATGATGCTGAACCGGAATGTATATCGGTCTTACTTTTAGTGTCTACTTCTAAAGCTTTATAGTTACCCATATAAGCCGAAGGGAAATATGGCATGTCTTCACCATCTTTATAAACATAAAAGGGTAATGTAGCTTTAGGTACTAAATATTTTTGCTTTTTTTCTGAGCCATTATCTATAGCAATAGATGTTGATGCAATACCTACATTATTGTAGGTGTCTTTAACATTAACATATACTTTTATGGCAGAATCAACATCTGGTAATTGAATTAAATAACTACCACTACTGTTAGTTCTGAAGTTAAGAGGTGTTAATTGATCTTTTAATTTACGGCTTCCTATACGCTGATTGTAATAAAAATTTACTTCTGTTTTTTCATTTTCTATATCTGAAACTTTTAAGGTTACTGGTACCCATGAACCACTTTTATAACTAGAAACTGGCAGTTCAAAAGTTTCAATTACTGGAACATTATTTATTGGTTTTTCTCCCGTATAAGCTTTTCTAATAGCCCAATATTGTGGTCGGTACATGCCGTTGTGGTGTGTCAGTAACCACGGCGACCCAAAGTTATTACCACTACCATAATGAAACACATAAACCCCTAAGCAAGATGATTTATTTTTAATCCAATCATGATACCCTTTAGCAATGGCATCATATTTTTGCTGGTCATTTGGTTCAACTTTTATACCGTTCTTTTTATAATCTATATCCCATTCGCCTGTCACTCCAAATTCAGTAATGATGTAAGGTTTATCAATACCTCTTTTTTCTAATTCTTCAGCTAATAAACTGGCACCGGCACCATAACTATTTAATCCATAAATATCTATAGAAGGGACTAGCTTGTGCCACCAATCCATTCCAAAAGTCCAAGCCTCAACAGAGGTAATAGGGTGGTTAGGATCTAGTGTTTTAATCTTACTGCAAATACGTTCTAAAAGATTAGAATAGGCTTCTTTTTCAGGGTCTGTCGCTATATTTAAATAGACTTCATTGCCAACGCCCCAAGACAATACTGCAGGGTAGTTTTTGTATTTTTCAACAACCTCAATGGCTCCTTTATACATAGCTTCCATTCCTTTGGTATCTTCCAGGTAATTAAAGTTATCATCTCCTTCCATACCAGGTTTGCCATGTCTCATCCAAATACCCATCAGTACTTTGATATTATATTTATGAGCTGCATCAAGTAACTTAATCGTATTATCGTTGGTACCCCAAATTCTAATGGTATTAACACCTAAAAATTGTAAATCTTTAAAATAGGAGTCGAAATTTTCTATATCATTGTCATGACCAAATGTAGCTCCTTTTACATCAAAGGGCTTACCATCAACCATTAAGTTCCAAGTACTGTCTGTTTTTTTTAAATTGACCTGAGCATTTATTTTAGAGTTTAATAAACCAAAAACAATCAGTATACATAGTAGTCTAGTCGATTTTATCATAGTTTAATTTATTAAAGCTGAATTTGTATGGTTTGAATAGCATTGCATCAATCTCTATTATAGCAAATTTATCTTTTATTTTTATGTTATAGTTTCTTTTGATTAGTTGGTCTTCTTCGTTCTCTCAAAGAGGTTTGCCAAATGTTATTAATGATGATAAGAATGACTATGGGTTACTTTATAACCCTTACAAATACTCACGGTTCATTGCATTATTGATATACTCTTACATAATCTACTTCCATCGTGTCTTGTGTGAAATTAGGATCTATTGTCCCGCCTAAATTACCACCTAAGGCAACATTGAGAATAAAGAAAAAGTCTTTATTAAAAGGCATACTGTTGTTGGTTGTCATTTCAAAATATTCAGTATCATCAACGGAAATTTTAATAGAACCTTCTGTCCATTCAAGTTTATATATGTGAAAACTACTTGTTGAATTAGAAACTGAAGCCTCTAAACCAAAACCAGCATAACTACCATTATTAGACCAATGGCAAGTTCCTAGTACTTTGTTTTTATTCCAACCTACTTGTTCCATGATGTCTATTTCTCCACAAGTTGGCCAACCAACAGAACCGAAATTTGAACCTAATAGCCATATAGCAGGCCATGTGCCTTGTGACGCTGGTAATTTTGCTCTTACTTCCACAGTGCCATACGTAAAATCGTAAAGGCCTTCAGTTTTTATTCTTGCAGACGTATAATTAGCCACAGTATTTCCGTGATCAAAAAACACTACTAAACGGTCGTAATTATATGCAGGAGCACCACTAAAATCATATGTTAATGTTTCCCATCCGTTAGAAACTGATGTGCTTGCATCAACCAAATGAAATTCAGATCCATTTGCAGAATTCTCTAATTTTAATCTAACAACTATACCACTTTCTGGAGACCAGGTCTTTAAGCTAAGTTTGTTATTAACAGAAAGATCAATTGCACTACTTCTATCCCACCACACTCCTGAATTACCACTAGCGCCGACGTTTTTTTCAAATTCTACCACTTTAGATGTCGTGTTTTCTCCAGATGTATTTGGATTATCAATTACCTGAATAGTAGCACCATCAAATTCATTAAGTGAAGGTGTAACTCCTTCAAAATTTTCTATTACAGACACTACATTATCACCGGAATCTAAAAGGCTTAATTCATCAAAATAATACGTCGTGGCAATCGCACTTTCTTTTTTTGCATTAATTTTAAGAATACCATTTTCTATAACGACGTTGCTTTGATCAGAAGTATAGGTTTGTTCTTCATTATTTCCCCAGCCACCGCCACCAGTATTATAATTCCACTTTGCAGAATCTACTGCGCCGTTACCATCGAACTCATCAGACCAAACTAATTGAAGTCCGCCACTAGATACAAAGACTGTTATCGAATAAGTAATACTTGTGGAACCAGTAGAATTAAATGCCGTGACTTTAATTGAATAGTCATTTATTCCACCATTGGTAAATATATAGCTAAACGTAGTTTGCGTTAATTCTATAGTTTCATTATTGATTTCTACCTCATACGAGGTAGCATCTGTAGCTGAAATTGTAAAATCAACTTTTCCACTACCATCTCCATTTGGGTTGCTATCATCTGTACCCACCACAACACTTGATACTGATAAATTTGAAGGTGCGGCTACAATAGATTCGTCATCTGTTGATCTGTCGCATGACAAAATTCCGATAAGCGCAAAAACCATTAACCATACCCTATACCATTTATTGAATGGTACTATAATAGCGTTAACTTTAGTAAATAAATGCATTCTTTTAACTTTTAAAAAATTGTTCTTCATAGTTGATTTAATTTAGTCTTAATAGTTAATTTAGTCTTAAATAAAAGTTAGTAACAATATAAAAAAATTTAATGACAAATTTAGAACTTGAGTCACTTATATTTGAAAAAAACATGCCTACAAATGGTCTACAACAGAAAAAAGGTTGTTGTATATACTATACATTAAGTAACTTTGACTCTAAATTGTAAATTAATGTTTTTAATTTGTACAGAATTTAATTTTAAGCAGTATGCGTAAGCTATTTTTATTGTTGTTTCTTTTGATTAGTTGGTCTTCTTCTTTCTCTCAAAGAGGTTTGCCAAATGTTATTAATTATGATAAAAATGACTATGGAGCTGGAAGACAGAATTGGGATATTGATATAGACAAAGCTGGTATTGTTTATTTTGGAAACTCTAATGGGTTACTTTATAATGTTTACGGAGATTGGGGTTTTAAAACCATGTCTGAACCTGGTGATGTTAGAGCTGTTCTTGCAGATAATGATACGATATGGTGTGGTGGTAATGAATTAGGATTTTTTACTAAGCTTGATGGTGATTATAAGTTTACAAGTTTGGGAAAAACTAGTGGTACCCCTGTTTGGAATATAGAAACTTTGGAAGAGCATGTCATTTTTCAATGCGAAAATGAAATCATTAGCTATAACAAAAATGATAAAACATTAACTTCTGATTTATACTATAAAATAGGTTCTATGGTTAAATGGGATAATGCTATTTGGCTAGTGTTTAATGATGGAAGGTTAGGCTATTTAGAGAACTTAAAACTAGTTTCTGTAAAAAAAATTAAGCAGTTTAAAAATAGGGAGGTAAGAAAAATGTTTGTTCATAACAACCTCTTATATTTCGTAATGTTGGATGGAGAGCTATTTAATTTTAATGGCACAAAGGTAAATAAGGTATTGCTATCCGAATCCTTACTAGGCAGGAGTCTGTTTACTGGAAATACATATAATGAAACTTCTTTTTGTTTAGGCACTGTGGCAGATGGTTTTGTTCAGGTTAGAAACAAAGGCAATATAATAAAACAAATAAATTCAGGAAAAGGGCTATTAGACGATACTGTTTTATCTATGAAGGCAGATAACGGAGGTAATATGTGGTTGGGGTTGGATTTTGGCATTGCTAAAATAGAATTTGAAAGTCCAATTAATTCAATTTTTAAAGGAGCCGCTACTTATGATATTGTAGATTATAAGGATGAAACTTACTTAGCAACTAATAAAGGACTTTTTGTATCACCTTCCAATGGCGTGTTTAAGTTTATAGAAAATACAGGAGGTCAAACATGGCGGTTAATAATTATAAATGATGAACTATATATTTGTCATAATAGCGGACTCTATAAATTAAAAAACAAACAGCTTAAACAAGTTGATTTTTTTACTGGTTTTGTTGATGTAGCTCATTTTGAAGGTACTAATCATTATCTTTTTTCCACTTATGATGGCCTGTTTTTAGTTAAAAAAGAGGGGGAACAATTTAGCATTATAAAGAACCTTAACCTTTGGGGGTATCCAAAATTAATATATGACAAAATTAATGCGTGTGTATGGGCAGAGATTAAGGATGATAAGATTTATAAGTTAACATTAAATGATAGTTTTAATATACTGCAACAAGATTTACCAGATATAAAAAAAGTATTTAATACAGATAGAGGTCTATTTTTTAGTGATGATAACGATATTTTAAAGTATCAAGACCAACAATTTATTAAATCAAATCATGCGCTGTTAGAAGGCATATCAGGAGAAATTAAAAAATTGAATTTTAGTGCTAAAGGAAGAAAAATAGCCTATATAAAAAATAACCAAATTACATATCAAGTTTTATTGCCAGATGGAAATATTTATTCCTATGACTCATCTTTAAAAATATTAAGCAATAATTTAATTCAGAATTCAGAATTTATAAAGATAAAGGAAGAGAAACTATATATAGCTGAAGATAGAGGTGTTAAAACTTTTGATAATAATAATAATAATAATAAATTTAACTTTACTAATAATAGTAACCCTGTAATATCATCAGTTACAATATTAAACGAAAACAATAAAAGGTATTATTTTCCTTTTTCAAAAGAGGGTTTATTTTTAACATCTGGTAATAAAGATGTGAAATTTCGTTTTAGTGTAAATGAATCTAGTTTTGATTTTGTAGAATACCGTTATCGTTTATTACCCAACGAAAAAGAATGGTCTGAATGGGGCGTAAGCAATCATGAGGCTCTTTATCC
>CATITK010000079.1 GCA_949545755.1 Polaribacter sejongensis
ACCATTGTTTGCCAAAAAATCAATGTTGGGGGTAGTTAACTCGGTAGCTCCGTAAGAACTCACATCTCCATAACCCAGATCATCAAGATATATAAAAATTATATTAGGCTTCTGTTTGGCGTTTAGTACCGTTTTATTTTCAATATGTGCACAGGAACTAAACAGTAAAAATGCAATAATTGCTATGAAGTTTTTCATTTAAAATACTAATTTAAATTTATTTTTGATATTTTAACTTGAATATCATAAATAGTAATATCTATCAATATTACACAAAATTCAAGTCCTCATCTGTCTATAATGTACAATTATGTAACACATATTTACTTTTTACTGAACTTTAAGATAAAACCGATTATTGATTGAATGTAAAAGTTGGCTCTGTTTTAATAAAAAAACTCCCTACCTTATTCAATAGAATTGACAGTATTTTGATTAAAACCTTCTTTATTAGAAATTATTTTAAAACTTTAAGCACAAGCTTGTTGTGTATATAATAAAATTTAAAAAAAATACAATTCTATATATCTTGCTTTTATATTTAACTCAAAACATACACCTCTTTTTTAATAATTTGTAATACTTTTTTTGCATTTTTTAATACTATTTTATTTTTTTTGTTAAATTAGCATCAATGAAACTACACTTATTAGATAGAAGTAACAGCAATTCAGGAATTTCTGTAAAAAAAAACAACTACCCTAGTTTTTTGAAACTATGGCATTATCACCCAGAATTAGAGTTAGTAGCAATCTTAAAGAGTACAGGAACCTGTTTTATTGGAGATAGTATAAAAAAATTTCAGCCAAAAGACGTTGTTTTAATTGGTAAAAACCTGCCACATATGTGGTTAAATGATCCTTTGTATTTTGAAGAGAATAGCACACTAAAAGCAGCAGCAATTTCTATACATTTCAAAGACCTATTTTTAGGAAACACTTTTTTTAATTTACCAGAAATGAATTCAATTTTACAGCTTTTTAAAAAAGCTGAGCAAGGCATTCAATTTAAAAACGTCTCTAAAAAATTAAGACAGTCTATTGAAAAACTTCATACAGCATCAGATTTTAATAAAACATATCATTTTATAGCGATACTATATGAGCTCTCAATACATAGTGATTATAAGGTACTGGCAAGTTCTGGCTATGTAAACGCATTACAACAAGAAGACTCAGCATTAACCAATCAAGTAATTGCCTATATTTTTAAGAATTTCAACAAAGAGATTAACCTTAAAAAAGTTGCTGAAATATCAAAAATGAATGCATCTGCATTTAGTAGATCCTTTAAGCGTGTTCATCGTAAAACATTTTCAAAATACGTAAATGAAATAAGAATTGGATATGCTTGTAAGTTACTAATAGAAAATGACTTAAATATTGCAGCAATTGCCTACGAAACAGGATTTAACAATTTATCAAATTTTAATAGACAATTTAAAATGATAAAGAAAATATCACCTTCTGCCTATATTAAAAAACATATTAATTATACAAATGTTACTAATTATTCAGATTAAGTGCAAAAATAGTATTAGTTTATGTCAAGTTTTTAGTGGACATACATTAAAAGACTTATTACTTTTGTAACGTAACAAACTACCTGCAATGAAACAAGCAATTACCATTATAAATATAGTAACAAAAGACGTACGTTTCCCAACCAGTGATTCTTTAGATGGATCAGACGCAATGAATTCAGATCCAGATTATTCTGCGGCATATGTCATTTTAGAAACAGACCATCCAGAATTTAATGGACATGGACTAACATTTACTATTGGTCGTGGAAATGAATTATGTGTTGCCGCAATTGAATCTTTATCCCACTTAATTATTGGAAAAACTTTAGAGTCCTTTACTCAAAACATGGGTGACTTTTGGAAAATGATTACAGGAGATAGCCAATTGCGTTGGCTAGGTCCAGAAAAAGGAGTGATTCATTTGGCAACAGGTGCCGTGGTTAATGCAGTTTGGGATTTATACGCTAAAGTAGAAGGAAAACCGCTTTGGAAATTAATTGCAGACATGTCTCCAGAAGAATTTGTAAAGTGTGTTGATTTCACATACATTACAGACGCAATTACGCCAAGTGAAGCATTAAACATTCTAAAAAAGAACGAAACAACGAAGCAAGAACGCATTGATAATTTATTAGAAAATGGTTATCCTGCTTATACTACTTCTGCAGGTTGGTTGGGTTACAGCGATGATAAAATGCGAAGACTTTGCCAAGAAGCAAAAGCGGAAGGTTTTAAGCATATGAAAATAAAAGTTGGTTCAAATTTACAAGATGATATGCGTAGAGCACAAATTATTCGTGAAGAAATTGGAGAAGACTTACAATTAATGATGGATGCCAATCAAAAATGGGATGTAGATGAAGCGATTGAAAATATGGCTGCATTGAAAAAATTTAATCCCTATTGGATTGAAGAACCAACAAGCCCTGATGATATTTTAGGACACGCAAAAATTGCACGAGCCGTTGCTCCAATTAAAGTTGCAACCGGCGAACATTGTCAAAATAGAGTAATGTTTAAACAATTAATTATGGCAGACGCTTTACAAATTTGTCAAATTGATAGTTGTAGAGTTGGTGGTGTAAACGAAATTATGGCTATTTTATTAATGGCTGCAAAATATAAAGTTCCTGTTTGTCCTCACGCAGGCGGCGTTGGTTTGTGCGAATATGTACAACACTTATCTATGATAGATTATATCTGTGTAAGCGCAACAACTGACAACAGAATTATAGAATATGTAGATCATTTACACGAACACTTCTTTGAGCCTGTTGTAATTAAAAACGGTGCATATATGCCACCAAAACAACCAGGTTATAGCATTACAATGAAACCAAAATCATTAGAAACCTACAGTTTTCCGAATGGAAAAGTTTGGGCTAAAAAACTACAATTAAAATAATATGATATTTAGTTTAAAAGGAAAAACAGCGATTGTTACAGGGGGTGGAAGTGGCATTGGAAAAGCAATTTCAAAAACCTTTGCAAAGCAAGGTGCACATATTTGTATTCTTGATTTTAGTGAAGAAAATGGAAATACAACGGTTTCAGAAATAAAAAAAGAAAATGGCGCTGCCAGCTTTTATCAATGCGATGTGGCAAATCAAAATCAAATAGAAGAAATTTTTAATGCAATTTCTAAAAATAATTCCATAGATATTTTAATAAATAACGCTGGTATTGCGCACGTTGGAAATATAGAAAATACAAATTCTGAAGATCTAGATCGTCTATATAATGTAAATATAAAAGGTGTTTATAACGGAATGAAAGCCGCTATTAAACATTTTATGAAAAATGGAAAAGGAGTTATTGTTAATATGGCTTCCATTGCTTCTTCAGTAGGTATTTCAGATAGATTTGCGTATTCGATGACCAAAGGAGCTGTGTTAACTATGACCTATTCTGTTGCAAAAGATTATGTAGCTAGTGGAATTAGATGTAATTGTATTTCGCCAGCACGAGTGCACACACCTTTTGTAGACAACTTTATAAAACAAAATTATCCAAATAATCAAGAGGAAATGTTTGAGAACCTTTCTAAAACACAACCAATTGGTCGTATGGGAAAACCTGAAGAAATAGCAAACCTTGCACTCTATTTATGCAGTGATGAAGCTTCATTTATAACAGGTACAAACTTTCCTATTGATGGAGGATTTGTTACGTTGAA
>CATITK010000080.1 GCA_949545755.1 Polaribacter sejongensis
CTAGAAACTACATTTATTTTTAAATTCCAATCTTTGTACAATTCTTGAAGTTTCGAAAACTGTTCAATTTGTGTTTCCGATAAATCTTTAAAATATTTGTGTATAATTTCCATCAATAACTATGTTTAGCCTGCAAAAATAGTTTTTTGTTGTCAACAATTCTTCACAAAAACCAACATTTATCATATGAAGCAAAATTAAAAAGCATATTTTTGCAAGATATTTTATAATCTTAGATGAAAACAATTAATTTTTCGAGAGTAGATAAAGCAAAATTCTTTAAAACTCTCAATAAAAGAGTAAATTTATATTTTAAAGAAAACCAGCTAAAAAGAACTGGAAACTGGAAACTATATTCCAAAGCAGTGATTATGTTCTCGCTGTTTTTTGTGCCTTTTATTTTAATATTAACGGTAGCAATGCCCCAATGGGTTATGTTCCTTTTGATGGTCGTTACTGGAATTGGAATGGCAGGTGTTGGAATGAATGTAATGCATGACAGTAATCATGATTCTTTTTCTAGTAAAAAATGGGTAAACAAACTCATGGGAAGCAGCATGTATATTTTAGCAGGAAATGTGTACAATTGGAAAGTACAGCATAATGTATTACACCATACTTTTACAAATATAAAAGATCATGACGAAGATATAGATGCAGGAAGGATTATTCGTTTTTCTCAACATTCTAGTTGGCTTCCAATTCATAAAATTCAAAAATATTATTCTGTATTTATATACGGCTTACTAACAATTAATTGGGCAATTACTACAGATGTTAAGCAAATGCATAATTATTTGAAACGTAAATTATCTTATGGTGAATTACCAAACCCAGCTAAAGAGTGGACAAAATTAGTCATTTCAAAAATTGGTTATTACGCGCTTTGGATCGTTTTACCTTTATTCGTTTTAGATATTGTTTGGTGGAAAATTTTTATTGGTTTTTTTGTCATGCATTATACCGCAGGAATGATTTTAAGTTTGGTTTTTCAATTGGCACATATTGTACCGAATACAAAGATGCCACTTCCAGATAAAGATGGAAATTTAGAACACACCTGGGCAGTCCACCAATTATATACAACTTCTAACTTTGCCCCAAGTAATTCGTTTGTAAACTTCTACACAGGGGGGCTAAACCATCAGGTTGAACATCATATTTTTCCACATATTTCTCATATCCATTATCAGAAATTAGCTAAAATTGTAAAGGAAACTACTAAGGAATTTAATTTACCTTACAATGAATATGAAACCACCCGTAGTGCAATTTTAGCACATTTTAGACAGTTAGGCGTTTTAGGAAAAAAACCCGAATTAGCATAAACTCAACAACAAATAGTACAATGAAACACCCATTATCAGACAGAATTAACAGTTTACCAGTGTCTCAAACTTTAGCAATGGCTGCTAAAGCAAGAGAATTAAGAGCAGAAGGAAAAGATATTATTGGTTTAAGTTTAGGAGAACCTGACTTTAATACACCCGATTTTATCAAAGACGCTGCCATTGAAGCGGTCAATCAAAATTACAATTCGTATTCTCCAGTAGATGGTTATGCAGAATTGAAAGAAGCTATTTGCACAAAGTTTCAACGTGATAACGATTTAATTTACAAACCAAATCAGATAGTCGTTTCTACAGGAGCAAAACAATCAATCGCAAACATTGCACAGGTATTATTAAACCCTGGTGATGAAGTTTTATTACCTGCACCCTATTGGGTAAGTTATTCTGCAATTGCGATATTATGTGAAGCAACTTATGTGGAAATCCCTTCTTCTATAGAAAATGATTTCAAAATCACTCCAGCACAATTAGAAGCTTCCATTACGCCTAAAACAAAAATGATTTTCTTTAACTCTCCAAACAATCCTAGTGGAACGATTTATAGTGAAGCAGAATATAGAGCATTGGCAGTAGTTTTAGAAAAACATCCACAGATTTTTATCTTATCAGATGAAATCTATGAACATATTAATTACGACACGAAACCGTTTAGTTTTGCCGCAATAGACAGCATGTATGACAGAACTATTACTGTAAACGGTTTGGCAAAAGCATTTGCAATGACAGGCTGGAGAATTGGTTATATCGGCGCGCCAGAATGGATTGCAAAAGCATGTACAAAAATGCAAGGGCAAATTACTTCTGGTACAAATTGTATTGCTCAAAGAGCAGCAATAACGGCAGTTTTAGCCCCAGTTTCTAAAATTCAATATATGGTAGATGAGTTTAAAACTCGTAGAGATATTATCATTGGATTATTGAGAGAAATTGATGGATTTAAAGTAAATGTTCCTGAAGGTGCTTTTTATGTTTTTCCAGACATTTCAGCTTTCTTTGGTAAAACAATTAATGGGGTAAAAATTGAAAATGCAAGTGATTTTTCTTTATTTATTTTAGAAAAAGCAAATGTTGCAACGGTTACTGGTGATGCTTTTGGTACTCCAAATTGTATTCGTTTATCCTATGCAGCTTCTGAATTACAAATTAGAGAAGCGATTAAGAGAATAAAAATAGCTTTAAGTTAAAAGCACTCCTATTTATTATAAAATCCATCTTTTTTAGATGGATTTTTTTTGACCTCTTTTTAATAATAATGGTATTAACGGAGATACTTCTAAAAAAAAAACAACAATTCGTACGTATTATTGTCTATTAGATAAAGAAACATCCGATATTTGAATCGTCAAAAAGATAATCATGAAAAAAATATTTTTAATAACAACTTTAATTCTTTGTAAAATATTTTCAATAACGGCGCAACAAGAAAGCACTACTTTTGATTTGACGGTAGTTATTGATGGAATAGAAAATGATAAAGGAAAAATTTATTTAGCCATTTATGATAGTGAAGAAACTTTTTTAACAGAAGTTGAAGGAATTGTTGCAACTATAAAAGATAGAAAATCGGTAGGTGTTTTTAAAGGAGTAAGAAAAGGAGTCTATGCAATCTCTTTATTTCATGATGAAAATGACAATAAAAAAATGGATACCAAAATCTTCGGGATACCTAAAGAGCCTTATGGGTTTTCAAATAATGTAAAACTATTTATGGGACCTCCTAAGTTTAAAGATGTGAAATTTAGTTTAGAATCAGACAAAACGATCTCAATAAGAGTGAAATAATTACTATAATTTACAAAACATTCCTTTTTGAGAATTCAATTTTTTTGAATTTTGATTTTTTGTACTTTAGCTGAAAATACTTTTTTAATGAAAATCATACAACTTTATTTGTTGCTGTCCTTGGTGCTTTTGATGTCTTGTAAAAATGACAAAAAAACAATTAGCAAACTCCAAAGTATTCATTCAACGATAAAGGCAGCCTATGCTCCAGACAAACGTGTCGCATTGTTTGATATTCAATTTAGCAACTCAAATGATAACATAATTTTAGAAGGGGAAATCACTTCTAAAAAAGCATTCTCTATACTACGAGATAGTATTCTAAAAAGGAAAATTGAATTCACAAATAAGGTTCGATTTTTACCAGACTCTGCCATAGGAAACCAACAATATGCAGTGGCTAACAATTCCGTAATTAACATTCGCTCTCAACCAAAACATGCTGCAGAATTAGGTACCCAAGGTTTATTAGGAATGTCCTTAAGAGTGTTGGATAAAAAGGGGGGTTTTTATAGAATTCAAACTCCAGATAATTATATTTCTTGGGTTGACAAAGGGGGAATTACACTTATGACTGCAAATCAAATCGATACTTGGAATCAATCTAAAAAAGTACTTTATACCAATAATTTTGGATTTGTATATGCTGATACGTCTTCAATTTCTATGGTTGTTTCTGATATTACCTTAGGTGGACTGCTTCAATACATATCTGAAGATGCTCATTTTTATAAAGTAAAATATCCTGATAAAAGAAGTGGTTTTATCAAGAAAAATGAAGCTATAAATTACGGTTCTTGGTTAAAGAAATTAAAAGCCACCCAAGAGAATATTGAAACGATTGCGAGTACAATGATCGGTTTTCCTTATTTGTGGGGAGGAACTTCATCAAAAGGGATGGATTGTAGTGGTTTTACAAAAATGGTTTATTTAATGAACGGTTTTGTCATTCCCAGAGATGCTTCTCAACAAATACAAGTAGGTAAAACAATTGACAAAGATTTAAAATTTGAAGGTTTAGAAAAGGGAGATTTAATCTTCTTCGGAAGAAAAGCAACTGCAAAAAAGAAACAAAAAATTACGCATGTTGGGCTTTGGTTAGGGAATAATAAAATGGAGTTTATTCATGCTTCTGGAAATGTACACCTCAATTCTATGGATGCAAATCAACCAAATTATGATGAATTTAATAAGAATAGGTATTTGGGTGGCAAACGATATTTAGGTATTGAAGACGATGGGATTATTGAGTTGAAAGAAAAAATGACAGCTATTAGCAAACTCTTCTAACCTTTTTCTCCATCAGTACGAGTGTCATTTCTTTTGAACCCTGATGTATAAAAACAACCTAAATGAAAAACTGATTACTGGGAAACCGTTGAGAATAAGAAAAAAAAGTTCAAAAAAAACACCCTTTAAATTTTAAAATCTGAAGGGTGTTTTGTCATTTATAAGAGAAGGCTAATAAAGTACTCTGAACTTAATTGTTGCTTCTACGTTTTTTAATTCTTCGATTACTTCTTTGTTGTATTCTTTATCTAAATCAATAATGACATACCCAACTTTTGGGTCTGTAGACAAATACTGACCAGTAATATTCAAATCGTATTTTGCGAGTGTTTCATTAATTTTCGCCATCACACCCGGAACGTTTTTATGAATATGTAAAAAACGGTGTGCATTTGTTTGTCTTGGCAAACGAATATTTGGGAAATTAACAGCATCTACCGTGTTTCCAGAATTAATATACGCCATAATTTTACTAGGCACAAAATCTGCAATATCCCTTTGGGCTTCTTCTGTACTTCCACCCACATGAGGTGTTAAAATTACATTTGGTAATCCTTTTAATTCTGTAAAAAACTCACCATTTTTTCTTGGTTCAGAAGGATATACGTCTACTGCAGCACCTGCTATTTTTCCGCTTTTCAAAGCAGCGACCAACGCAGGAATATCGACCACAAAACCTCTAGCCAAGTTGACTAAATGTGCGCCATCTTTCATCTGAGAAATCTCTGTTTCTCCAAAGAAATTTTTATTAGCTGAATTATCATCAACATGCAAAGTTATGACATCAGAAATGACCAATAAATCTTTTAAAGTATTCATTTTAGTTGCATTTCCTAAAGCCAGTTTATCTTCAACATCGTAATAATAAACATCCATTCCTAAAGCTTCTGCTAAGACGGATAATTGTTTCCCAATATTACCATAACCTACAATCCCTAGTTTTTTACCACGAACCTCTCTAGAACCTTGGGCTGTTTTATTCCATTGACCATTGTGAATTTCTGTACTTCTTTGAAAAACACTACGCATTAGCATAATGATCTCTCCAATTGCTAACTCAACTACAGAACGCGTATTGCTATAGGGAGCATTAAAAACGACCACTCCTTTTTCTTTACAAGCTTCTAAATCAATTTGCTTAGTACCAATACAAAATGCACTTACAACCATTAATTTGTCTGCAGCGTCTATCACTTTTTGAGTTACATTTGTTTTAGAACGAATTCCTAAAACGTGTACATCCTTAATTTTTTCTATCAATTCGTCTTCTGACAAACTTTTTGAAACTGTTTCTACTGAAAAGCCATCTGAGGACAACTTTGTAAAAGCATCTTGATGTACATTTTCTAATAATAAAATTTTAATTCTGTTCTTTGGGTATGATATATTTCTTGGCAAATCGTTAACGTATAAAAATTCATCTAAACTTGGGGCAATATGGTCTGCGTTTTCTGTTGTTTTAGCTCTTGAAACATTTTCTGTGTATGCAAAAAAAGTATCTGCTACGCCTGCTTCACGAGTTACATAATCACTATAACCATCACCAATAACTTGTATTTCTCCTTCTAGATTCATGCCTTTTAAACACTGTATTTTTCCATTGTGTTTGGAGAGTGGATTATTCGCGTCGAAACCAATAATTTTTCCATCTGTTCCAAATTCAAAAGTATTTGCATACACTCTTTCTGAAGGGATATTGTATTCTTTTACAATAGGATCAATAAATTCTTTAAAACCACAAGAAATCACATAGATATCTTCCGCAAATTTTTCGAAAAATTCTTTATTGCTTTCTATAGATTTTGATACTTGCTTTTTTAAAGCAGCCACTAAACCTGATAAATCAGCTTCGTTGGCATTCAATAATTTAATTCTTTTTTCTAAAGATTCAGTGAAAGAGATTTCACCATCAATTCCTAAATTGGTAATGTCAATTATTTCTTGAATAATTTCCTTTCTTTTAGGATTGTTTTTAAGGGTGATTTCAGCTAAAACATCTAATGCTTCTACCCGTGTTAAAGTGCTGTCAAAATCGAAAACATAATTTCTTTTTGTGGTAATCATTAGATAAAAATCTCAGTTAAATTTAAGTCAGTAAATTTACAAATATCAAAGAGATATAAGAAGCTATTTTTCAATTTTATGATATTTATTTTATTTATTCTAAAAATGAAAAATATGTATAAAATAAACCTGTCAAATCCTTAAATATTATGGAATCCTAAAAGAAGCAACCACCAAACTATTGGGAGCGACTCTACCCAAAAAGAACTATAGTATTTGGATTGCTCTTTTTTTGCGCTCATTAAGAAAATAATCAACAAAAACAAGAACATCATAAATGGGATTCTCAAGCCTGTTGCAATAGTAAGAAAGTACTCTAAAAGTAAAGAAAACACGAGGAACATGAATCCTAATTTCTTTGTTTTCTCTATGCCTATTTTCTTTGGAATTGTTTGCAAAGAAATAGCATCATATTGCACATCTCTTATATCGAATGGTAATATTAAAACGACTACAACTAAAAATCGTTGTAAGAAGAGAAGAACAATGTTTAAAGAAATTTCTGTACCTACATCAACTAAAGGCATCCACACTGTAAATCCTGCCCAAACAAAACCTACAACTATAATTTTAAGGTAGCTGACTTCTCTTAAGTTCTTATCAAAACCACTTAAAAAAGGAACAGCATACAATACGGTTAATGCTATAAAAGGAATCGAAAAAAGAAGTGTTTTAACATCCATCAAACATCCGTAATAACACAAGGCTAAAAAACAGAAAAATGAAAATATCTGAATCACTTTTAAACCTGAGGTTAAACTCCTATGATGCAATTTAGCTACCCCAGCATATTTCACGAAATTATAGCCCGTAATGGTCCCAAAAAAAATAAAATAATTGATATTTTCGTTGTAAGGCAACTCAAAATAAATTTCTGTAATTCTTAAGAATGCATATACTGAAAAAGCAACATGAATACTTGCGTTTAAATAAAAGTCGAACACTAATTTTAAGAATTTCATTTTACAAAAGTAAAGTTTATGTTAATAACATTTTAATTTGGTTGATAATTAAGTGTCTTTTATCCATTTCTAGCAAACTTAAAACCTTCTAAAGTTCTTATTTTTGTTCCTTTAAATTGAATTGATTTTAAAGCAAATAAAACCGATTAAAAAGTCTAAATAAACGTTATTTAATGAATACAAATTTGTTTCAAAACAGACATATTGGTCCTAATATAGAGGAACAAGAAAAAATGCTATCTACCATAAATGCGGCTAGTTTAGATCAGTTAATTTACCAAACTGTTCCTGATGATATTCGTTTAGAAAATGAGTTGGATTTGGATCCTGCTATGAGCGAATATGAATATTTAGCACATATCAAAGAATTGTCTGAAAAGAATAAAGTATTCAAAAGTTATATTGGTTTGGGCTATCACGAAGCGATAGTACCTAGTGTAATTCAACGTAATATTTTAGAAAATCCTGGCTGGTACACTGCGTATACACCGTATCAAGCGGAAATTGCGCAAGGACGTTTAGAAGCGTTGCTAAACTACCAAACAATGGTCTGTGATTTAACAGGCATGGAATTAGCAAATGCTTCTTTGTTAGATGAAAGCACTGCTGCTGCGGAAGCAATGGCTTTACTTTATGATGTAAGAGAAAGAACACAGAAGAAAGCGGCGGTAAATAAGTTTTTTGTTTCGGAAGAAATACTACCACAAACTTTATCGGTTTTACAAACTCGTGCTATTCCTATTGGAGTTGAATTGGTAATTGGTAACCACCAAGAATTTGATTTTTCAACTGAATTTTTCGGTGCAATTTTACAATACCCAGGAAAACACGGACAA
Organism: Polaribacter sejongensis; assembly: GCA_949545755.1. GTDB lineage: Bacteria > Bacteroidota > Bacteroidia > Flavobacteriales > Flavobacteriaceae > Polaribacter > Polaribacter sejongensis_A. The sequence continues at coordinate 8,287 of CATITK010000080.1, forward strand.
GTATACGACTATGCAGATTTTGTGTCGAAAGCAATTGACAAAAACATAAAAGTAGCAGTTGCTGCTGATATTTTATCCTTGGTAAAATTAAAAACGCCTGCAGAATTTGGGGTAGATGTTGTCGTAGGTACTACACAACGTTTTGGAATTCCTTTAGGGTATGGAGGTCCTCATGCGGCTTATTTTGCAACAAAAGAAAAATACAAAAGGAGCATTCCTGGTCGTATTATTGGGGTCACAAAAGACAAAAACGGAGCCCGCGCATTGCGGATGGCATTACAAACCCGGGAGCAACATATCAAACGTGAAAAAGCGACTTCTAATATTTGTACTGCGCAAGTCTTATTAGCGGTAATGGCCGGAATGTATGCTGTTTATCACGGAAAAAATGGTTTGCAATTTATTGCAGATGCTGTACATCATAAAACAATCACTTTAGCAAATGCTTTAACTACTTTAGGTATTGAACAGACCAACACTGATTATTTTGATACGATTACAGTAAAAGCTGCGTCTCAAAAAATAAAAATGGTTGCAGAAGCGAATGAAATAAATTTTAACTATATCGATGATGCAACCTTATCTATATCTATAAATGAAACGATTGGTTTAAAAGAATTAAATGCTATTGTGGCTGTTTTTACAGAAGCATTAGACTTAAATCCGAGTACTATTTCTGTAATTTCTGAAGGCAATAAAATTCCAATAAATGTACAAAGAAATACTTCTTTTTTAGAAAATAGTATTTTTAACAAGTATCAATCAGAAACAGATATGATGCGTTATATCAAAAGATTAGAACGCAAAGATTTAGCATTAAATCATTCAATGATTTCTCTGGGATCATGTACAATGAAGCTAAATGCAGCCTCAGAAATGCTTCCTTTAAGCAATCCACAATGGGGAAACATACACCCATTTGTACCTTTAAATCAAGCAGAAGGATATCAAGAAATTCTAAAAAAACTAGCACATCAATTAAATATTATTACGGGTTTTGCGGGCACTTCTTTGCAGCCAAATTCTGGTGCACAAGGTGAATTTGCTGGTCTTATGACCATTAGAGCTTATCACCTATCAAGAAAAGATGCACACAGAAATATTTGTTTAGTTCCAGCTTCAGCACACGGAACAAACCCTGCTTCTGCGGTGATGGCTGGCATGAAGGTGATTGTTACCAAAACTGCTGAAAATGGAAATATTGACGTAGAAGATGTACGTGAAAAAGCGAAAATTCATAAAAATAATTTAGCCGCCTTAATGATAACATATCCCTCTACTCATGGGGTTTACGAAAAAGAAATTAAAGAAATTACGCAAATTATTCATGACAATGGTGGACAAGTTTATATGGACGGTGCAAATATGAATGCGCAAGTTGGACTCACAAATCCAGCAACCATTGGGGCTGATGTTTGTCACTTGAACCTACACAAAACATTTGCTATTCCACATGGTGGTGGCGGTCCTGGAGTGGGTCCAATTTGTGTTGCTCCACAATTAGTGCCCTTTTTACCAACAAACCCTGTCATTGCAACGGGAGGGAAAAATGCAATTACGGCAATTTCTGCCGCACCTTGGGGCTCTGCTTTGGCTTGTTTAATTTCTTACGGATACATTACCATGTTAGGTGCAAAAGGCTTAACAGATTCTACAAAAAATGCCATCTTAAATGCCAACTACATTAAAGAACGCTTGCACGGACATTATCCAACCTTGTATACAGGTGAAATGAACAGAGCTGCACACGAAATGATTATTGATTGCAGAGATTTTAAACAAAACGGAATTGAAGTGGTAGACATTGCAAAGCGCTTAATAGATTATGGATTTCATGCGCCAACAGTTTCTTTTCCTGTCAATGGCACCCTAATGATTGAACCTACAGAATCTGAAAGTATTGCAGAGTTAGATCGTTTTTGTGATGCAATGATTTCTATCCGAGAAGAAATCAAAGTTGCCACAAAAGAGGATCTGGACAACCCATTAAAAAATGCGCCGCATACGCTAGAAATGCTAACTGCTGATACATGGACATTACCCTACACCAGAAAACAAGCTGCTTTTCCTTTGGCATATATTGCTGATAATAAATTTTGGCCTTCTGTGCGCAGAGTGGATGATGCTTTTGGCGATAGGAACTTAATCTGCTCCTGCAACCCAATTGAAGACTACGTATAGTGAGAAAGATGTATTTGTTTGTTTCAAATTGTATTTTTACGTGAGGATTCACAAGTACTCGCAATTACGGACACGCTTATAAAGTAAAAAGCCACCTCTAATTCAGCGGCAAGTTGCAGGCCTGCATGATTAAAAGTGACTATTAATGATTACAAATTTAAAAAAAAACTTAACAAAACACCCGATTTTATTGTGAATTAATTTCACACGAGGCGCAGCCGACTGATAAGCACTTATAAAATGTATGTAGTCAAATAAAAATGAACTTTTTCGCTCAAAATTTAAGAGAGGTTTCTGCTAATTTAGTTAAAAATTTTGATACTGTTTTTTTCTAGCTTTCAAAGTGCTATTTTTTGTC
>CATITK010000081.1 GCA_949545755.1 Polaribacter sejongensis
AGCATATATGAAAGAGGAAGAAGAATTGAATAAGAAAAGAGAATTTTGGACTTCTTAATTTCAGAAATAGTATCAAGTTAACAATACCCCCTCGAAATTTCGAAGGGGTATTGTTTTAGTGTATAACGTCAGCAAAAAGTGAACTAGTTATCACTTTAATATAAGAGAGAGGTTGTTGAGAACGGTACCATCGCACACAGCATTCCGATTGCGAATGTAGATCTTGCCAACGACACCTTTGTCATCCAACGTTTGGGAACAAGTTTGATCTACAAACAAAACGGGGCTACCTTCTATAGTAGAACAGCGGTTGCTGGTCAACTACAAGTGCATGCTGCTTTTCAGAGATCTAGTGTGCAAATCCGAGACCTACAATTGACTGGGGTATTACAAACCCGTTTTGATAGCTTTGATATTAATACACTTCAACCTACGATTACGCTCAATGCCATTTCCCAAGATAATAATATCACTTCTGATGAAGATGATTCAGGAATCGTACTGGCTGGAACGACGACCATGGCAGAAGAAGGAGCAGCAATTACGGCAACTTGGAATGGTGTTGAGTATACAAACACAGTTGTCAACGATGCTTGGTGGATCCAAATCCCCCCAGCAGACGTAGCAGCATTGCCTTCTGGAAGTAGTACAATCAGTGTTTCGGTGACTACAGGAGGTGGGGCTTCGGCAAATACTAGCCAAGCGGTAACACACAACCTTACAGAGCGTGTGACCTTAACCATAGACGACGATTTCCTCGAATTTGGCGAAACTGCTCAAATAGGTATTACCTTTGCTACTGCTGTAGAAAATTTTGCTGCAGCAGATCTTACTGCTGATGATGCTATGCTTTCTGCCTTTAGTGGTAGTGGTACAACTTGGTCAGCGACCCTTACTCCTGAAGCAGCTACCTTCTCAGGAGACAATAAAGTGCGTTTAGGTACGCAGTGGAACAACACAGGCGATGCAGTTGCTCAACAAGGAAGACTCCTTGGAAGTAGCAATGCTGTTGGTGTGCTTGTCGATGGTGCCAACCTTACTAAATACAGCACTTCAACAGGCTGGAACGTTGGAAACTTTTCTGTACGAAGTTTAGTTGCGGATGGGTCCATTTCTTTTGGTTCTTCGGATCCGGGGAATACCACGGCCTATATCGGTTTCACCGACGATTCCTATGATGCCTTTTACCAAGTACAATCCGCAATAGACTATGCCTTTTATATCAACAATGGTTCGGTTTCTGTGGTCGAAAATAACAGTACTAAAGCAGCAGATGTGGTCACCCTAACAACAGGCGATCGCCTGCGTATTGAACGAATAGGAGCTGGAGTACGCTACTATAAAAACAGTACGCTATTGTACACTTCCTTAACGGCATCTGCAGGAACGCTCTACGTAGACACCTCTTTCAATGCTCCAGGTAGTATACTAAGTGATGTTTATATACATCAATTTGGTTTTGCAACTACGCCGGCCTATGCTGTCAATACAGCTGGAACAATACCTGCGCTTGGCATGAATGTAGTTGCTGGCGACGATGTAATTGATAATACGGAAGATGGATTGACTCTTTTTGTGAGTGGAACTGCCACCAACGTAATCGATGGTACGGCACTCAACCTTACGGTCAATAGCGTTTCTTATCCTACAACAATAAGCGCTAATGCATGGAGTGTAACCATTCCAAATACAGCTGTTGCTGTCTTGCCAACATCCAGTGTATTTGCTGCAGCTGTTGTGGTTGGTGGAAATACCTATACCGCTAACCGCACCGTGACTCGAGACATCACCTTACCTGCGATCAATTTTATTGGTGGGGCGACCAGCTTTACTGATGTATCCGTCACTATGCAGGTAGCCATACTCTTCCGAGAAGCGGTTACGGACTTAGAGCTTGAAGATTTCTTTGTGGAAGCTGGAAGCCTAAGTAATTTATCTAGCTCCGATGGAGGTGTTAGCTGGATAGCTGACTTTACACCCAACCAATCAACGAATAACCCGAATAGTATTATTACTCTGGGTAATGACTATACCTATGTTAGTACAGGATTGGCTCCTGTGGTGAGTGATGTTCCTGTTGTTTGGAGTGATCGGTCTCCTGAGGTTGTTGTAAGCAATACCAACGACTTATCTCTGGGAACAGGAATCGGTTCGAGATCTGCAACAACAGGTCTTAACTTCCCAGTTGAGTCTGGATCCTCAGTTTCCTTCGATACTCCTTATGCTGGAGGTAGCTCTTCCACCAATATTGGAATTAGTTATTTGGAACGCCAACCTGGAAAGAATGCGGCTATTGATTATAGTCTTCAAAATGCTAATGGTAGACTGCGGGCTTTACAAGCATCATCTGTTTATGGTCAATTTGATGGTGTTAATGCGCAAAATGTTAGGTTTAGCCGAAGAGGTGAACGAGTTTCTATTTTTATTAATAATATACTGAGATTCACTTTCGATTCCTTTCTAGTCGGACCTTTATACCCTCAAGTACTTTTTAATGATAATACACCAATAAACAATACCCGCATCATCCAAGATGTAACTTTAACCAGTGTTTCGTACGCTGTGCAAACTAAATTGGGTATTACAGGAACTAATGTTAATGGTAATACCATTACTATTGATTTTGATCAATCTCTAAATGCAGCCTCACTGGCATTTACTAACCTAGAACTGCTTGTTGGAGGTGCGTCGATTTTCATCAGTGATTCGGCTGTTTCTGGAAATCAATTGACATTAACCTACAGTGGACCTGCCTTAGCAGATGGATCCTTGGCTACTCTAAGTTATACTCCTATTGGAGGCGTTGGATTAACGTCTACCAATGGTGCAAGTGTTGGAGCAATCAGTACAATATTTGCCAATGGAAACCAACCGTTTACTTTCAGTAGCGCAGCAAGTTATGCCTTAGGTTCTTCACAAGCGGATACCTTTACCGTTGATTATAAAAACATCTCATCAGGTGGTGGTGACGACACCATTTATTGGGGAGATGCACGAGGAACAGGAGGAAATCTCTTTACTGGTGGAACTGGTCGTGATACCTACATAAAGAATCCACCTGTTGGAACTAATATTGGCTTTTCTGCCCGTGGAGAGTATTTTATCACCGACTTTGAAACAGGAACTGTTGGAGACATCATCGACGTAAGCCGTGCCATTGCATACGACAGTTCAGCTGGTCACGATTTGACCGACTTTGTTCATGTTATTAGTAACGGAACGGATACCTTGCTTCGTTTTGCAAATCCATTAAGATCAATCGAAGATGGAGCTTTGTTTACTTCAGCCCTTCGCTTACAAGGAGTTGTAACTACCTTAAGTCAGCTTATCGCTGATGGCAACTTAATTGTTGAGTAAGTAAAATATAGTTTAGTATAGATAAAAACCCCGCTTTATGGCGGGGTTTTTTGTTTTTAATGTTATTTTTAAATCCTAAAAAAAATCTTCCTAACCTTTTGCTGGCTTTATTGTAACGGCGGCTGCGCTTTTTGTAGATATAAAAACACCAGCATTATTCAAAAGTGATGGTTTACTGATGTCTATTTTTTATCTTTGACATAGTAGGTTATTTATCTTAGAGTAAAATTTTTAGCACAAACAAAAAAAAACCGCACTGGCTCGTTTTTAGCGAGTGCCGCGTATCGCAAAGGGAAGCGATTAGAATTACCTATTAACTTTAAAAATCAAAACCATCGTATTCTTGCGGTGTTTTTTTTATGTTAAAAGAAGAAAGCGTGTAGCGTTATGAGTTACGAGTTATGAGTTATGAATGAAGAGAGCATGTCACACTGAGTTTACCTGCCGAAGGTAGGCTGTCAGTTCGAGTGTTTTTTGCTTGCAAAAAATGTATTGAGCACAGTGGGTGTAAAACGAAATGATTGATAAAACTGTAAGTAGTTTTTTCATTTGAAGGGTTTAGAATTACTTTTTAATACAGATACTAAAAATTTTAGGGTTACATATAAAAAGGAATGCTTTTCTATAAGATAGCATGTGCATTGCTTTTAACGATAGAACCAACATTGTGAAGCTGCATCTGAATGGGGAAATTGGTCTCTTTTTTTTTAACTATCTTGTGAACTTTAATGGGTCGTTTTAAAATTAAGAATCCCTAAATACATGAAATTTACACCAAGAAAATTGAATAGGTTCAATCTTTTACAACTCCCTTTAGCGTATATCGGTGGGGTAAGAGTTCGTTCTATTACCGACCAAGCCGTGGTCGTTGCGATTAGACATCGCTGGATAAATCAAAACCCGTTTAAAAGTATGTTTTGGGCTGCCCAAGGAATGGCAGCAGAATTGCCAACAGGAATCTTGGTTATGAAAGCAATCGCTGCTTCACAACAAAAATTTTCGATGTTGGTAACCCATCAAGAAGCACAGTTTTTCAAAAAAGCGACCGGAAAAATTCTTTTTTCTTGTACTGGAGGAAATGAAATTAGAGAAGCAATTCAAAGGTCAATAAAAACAGGAGAAGGACAGGTCGTTGTTTTAATTTCAGAAGGAAAAAACAGCGAAGGAGTGGTGGTCTCTAGATTTAAATTTCATTGGAGTTTGCGCGTAAAAAAAACGGTATAAATATTGTTTGTCCTAGCACATAATTTTTAAAATACGCCCCGTACAAGTCCTATTTTTTTATTTTCAGGAGGTGTAAACGTTCATTTTTGTTGAGCGTAACAAAATGTAAAGTACCCTCAATTGTCATTTTTTTAATTGCTTTTGTTTCTTTGTTATTGTAATAACTGGTGTCCTTCATAAAATTGAAATTCCCTTCTTTATTTCCGAGTAAAACATACCCTTTAGAAGCATCATATCGAATGGTTTCTACCTCTGAATCAAAAACATTTCCCACACCAAGAATGTCTAAATAGCCATCCTTATTTATATCCGCAACTTCAAAGCCTAATGTTGGAGAAAATTGGGCTTCATTTGGCAATTTGATAATTTCAAATTGCCCATTTCCAGTATTTTTTAAAAGGATAGAAGCAAAGCTGTGTGCCCTATAATGAGTTGCTTTCTCTAATTTTTCGGAACCATAAATTTCGCGCATTGAAGCAGTTGCAAATTCTTTAAATGTTTTCATTTTACTTCCTAAATAAGGAGTCTGTTGTGTAGAGCATTCTTTCCCACGAACAGGAAGCAAATCGCCCGTTTTTGAAACTTTACTCAAGGCAATATCAAAACTTGAATTGTCATCAAAATAATCGGCATAAATATGCAAAGGCTTTTCTTTTGTAGGGTGAAATTTGTTGTTCTTTCCCCAATTACCAATAAGGTAATCCAGATCTCCGTCCTGATCAATATCGGAAGCCGTTATTGATTGATACCAACCATTAAGATCACTAATACCCGCTACTTTTTTTAGATAAAATTTGTGGTCTCTATTTTCATAAAAAGTGATTGACATCCAGGCTCCAACAACAATGAGATCTTTATCACCATCAGTATCAAAATCTGTAAATATCGCATCATTGATCATTTTTAAATTGGAGATAGTATCCAGTTTTTCATCAATAACATTGGTGTATTTTCCATTTTTGTTTTCTAATAAATAAGGTTTGTCAGACAACGGGTATTGCCCATGTTTTACGCTGCTACCAACAAAAATATCCATATCTCCATCGGCATCAAAATCAGCATAAGTGATTCCTTTTGAATTGGTTCTTAACCTTGGAAGCGTCCCTTTTTTAAAAATTCCCTTTCCATTATTTAGATAGAGTCTGTCTTGTAAAAGTTTGCTTTCATTTTTTACTTCATACCCTCCGGAAGTGACGTATAAATCTAAATCACCATCACTATCTACATCTATAAATGCGGCATCTGTATCTTCAAATTCTTTTTCTGAAGCAAATAAATTTTGATTAATTTCAATAAAATTCCCCGTCTGTGTTTGTGTGTACATTACGGCGCTTGCCCCTTTTGCATTTCCAATAAAAAGATCCTCCAAGCCATCGTTGTTAATGTCTGCAACCGCGAATGCGGAACTCTTTTCTGATTGTTTTTGTGGGAGTAATAATTGCATTTTAAAATCATCAAAATCATTTTCCTTTTGCTGATAATTTATGCCCAAATCTGAAGGGTTTATTTCTTCAAACAAGGTTTTTTTAATATTCTTTGTTGGACTACTGTGAACCGCATTTTTATAATCAATTTTGGTTGTCGTGTTTATTTTAACATCTGTCAGTTGTTGCATTTTGCCATTTCCCCAATCGACCAAAATACGATCAATTTTAGAGGTAGTTCCCAAGCCAAAATGTAGCTTATTACTTACTGATGATTGAAACCCTCTACTTACAAAATGTTGTTTAGATTGCTGTAATCCTTCAGAAAAGACAGTTATTTTTGCTCCAATACCAAACGTATTTTTATTGGAACCCTTGAGTGTGAAAGCAACATGGTTTTGGGAAGTGTTATTTCTATAAACAGCAGCCTCTTCTCCTTGGTTGTTTATAATTAAATCGAAGTCGCCATCGTTATCTAAATCGGAATAGGCAGCTCCATTAGAGTTTATTTTTTTATTGAACCCCCATTCTTTGGTTGTATTTTTAAAAGTCAAATCTTTGTTATTTTTAAAAATATAATTAGGTAAAGTATCTGACGGAATCATTGTTATCGCTTCGTCTAAAGACACTTTTTTTCGATTTCTAATATTGGTTCTCATTTGGTTTCTAAAATCCTGATTCGATAGATCATGCTGAATTCCATTGGTTATAAATACATCATTAAATCCGTCATTATCAAAATCGGTAATCAATGGCGCCCAACTCCAATCGGTTTTTGAAATCCCAGCCAATTGTCCAATTTCACTAAAAGTACCATTCCCATTGTTTAATTGCAATACATTAGACATGTATTGATAATGACTCCCCATAGCTACTAATTTATGAAAGTCAGAAATACTCATATTTGCCATGTTCTTTTTACTGCGAATGTGGTCTTCTGCCATCATGTCTAGCACAATCAAATCGGGCAATAAATCGTTGTTAATATCAACAAAATCAGAGCCCATACTATTACTAGAAATATGATTAAAATGTTTTAAAGCTTCCTCTTTAAAAGTTTCATTTCCTTGGTTGATATACAAATAATCGGGATCTAAAAAATCATTGGCAACATAAACATCTAACAAACCATCATTGTTAAAATCTCCAATAGAGGCGCTTAATCCCCAACCTTTATTGGTAATTCCTGCCTGTTTTGTGATGTTGGTAAAACGTTCGCCATCATTTCTAAATAATTGATCAGAATTGTAGGGCTCTTTGACTTTTTTAAGTGTAAAATCTTTGCGATGACTTACTAAATACATATCTAAATCTTCATCATTATCAAAATCGAAAAAATACGCTTGTGTAGAAAACCCAAAATGAGCTAATCCATACGAGTTGGCACTTTCTTTAAAGGTGTTGTTTTTCTGATTGATAAATAATTTATTTTTTCTTCCAGCATGATTATTCAATGAACCGGATTTGCAAACATAAATATCTAACCATCCATCATTGTTGATATCCACCATCGTAACGCCTGTAGTCCAGCCGCTTTGATCAGCAACTCTTGCTTTCTTAGTAATGTCTTTAAACTCAAAATCGCCTTCATTTAAGTACAATTTATTGCTTTCTTGATTCGAAGTAAAAAAAAGATCTTCCAAACCATCATTATTGATATCGCCCACAGCAACGCCACCACCATTGTATATATAGGTGTAATTTAGAAAATTGAAGTAAAGATTTTCTTTAACTGTATTTGTAAAATGAATATTTGTATTGCTATTGTCTACTAAATCAAAGAGCGTATTACTTGCCTTTTCTTTTTTTGTTGAACATTGAATGCATAAAAATAGAAGGATTGTTAAAGGGAGTATTTTTTTTACATGAATTAATTTCATTTTGCTGCTTTTTTATCTTTATAATTAGCTAATTTATTTCTCTCTTTTTATATGCTTTATTAAATTATCTATAGGTCTTTGAGTATAACTTGCTGCGTTTAAACCGTTTTTATTCAGCTGATTAGAGATGTATTCCTTTGCATGAAATGCAATTGAGCCTACAAAATGAAGGGGAACCGTTACCAACTCTTCAGCATATTGTAATATATGATTTTTTATAAATATAGCGATTCCTTCATTGATTAATTCTTTTATGAAAGGATGGGCTTCATTTTCAAATAAAAAGTGTGCGAAATCTGCTAAATATTTATTGGGTGTTTTAGATTGATACAATTTTTGTATGACTTTTTTTTCTTTTAGGTCATATTTTTTTTCAAAAGAAAGCCGAAGTTCCTCAGGCATTTGACGATAATAATAGGCTTTTAAAAGTTCTTTTCCAAAGTAGTTTCCACTGCCTTCATCCATGACAATAAAACCCAAAGAGGGCGATTTATTTACAATAGAGGTTCCGTTAAAATAACAACAATTAGAACCTGTACCCAAAATGCAAACTACCGCGGGCGTAGTGGTTGTCGCATACACAGCAGCCATTGTGTCTTCTTCAACAATGGAGGTTGCTTTGTTAAAAAATGAATTTAAAACAAAATGTACCTTGTTTTTGTTTTTAGGTGTGTTGCAACCCGCTCCAAAAAAATGAATGGAAGTGATCTCGTCTTTGTATTTGGTTAGTTCAAGAGTATCTGAAACAATTTTTTTTAATTCTTTCTTATTTAAAATTGCAGGATTTAATCCTTTTGTTCTGATGCTGATGGGATCTTTTTTTGAGGAATCTAAAAGGATCCAATCACATTTTGTAGATCCACTTTCTGCGATTAAAATCATTTGGTTGTTTTTAATAAATGGTTATAAACGGACATGATTTTGGTAAAAATGAGTTGTCCATTTCTAAGAACCTTACTTTCTAAGTAAATTTCTGCAATAATTGCTTCCTTGTCAATTTTATTTTTAAGATGAAATTTCCCTTCAGGAAAAAAAATGGTTAATCCACTCGTTTCCTCTTGCAAATGCAAATCGAATTCGCCACGTATCCAATTTATAAAAGTGTGATACGTATCCATAGAATTAAAAAAAAGGTTCTTATTCAATAGGTGATAGGGTCTGTCATAAGAAGTTTCAAAGAAAGAATTCATAATTTTTAATTAGTTGTAGTTCGTTGTGCAGAAATGTACTAACTTATTTAATGAATCTAAAATTACTAAGGTTACATCCTGACAGGGTTCTTTCAGTTGTTTTATAAGCTGCTTGCTTATAGATTGATCTTCTTTTGTGAATTTTTTACTTAGAAGTGATCCGTGTAACAATTCAGAAATAAGAGAAACATTTTTAGACAACGGTTCTAATGCATGCGTAATGGGAGTTTGTTTGTGTTTCTGAAAATCAACATAATTTGTCGACCATTTCTTTAGAGAGATTTTTATCTGCTGTAAGCTATTTAGATTGTTTGAGGCCAAGAATACTTGAACCTGATGATTGAAAGCAACAGCATCTTCTGCATCTGCCGAACAAGCATCCGCAAATAATGTAAAAGGAGAGAAGGTTTTGTATTCGGTTCCGCCTTTATTCCTAGAATATATTTTTAAAGGCTCACAAATTTTAGACAGCGCTTTTAGTGCTTCTATATTTTGATGATTGCTTATGTTTCTCAAAATAACATCCCTATTTTTAATATGCGTAATGCCTAATTCTTCTAATTGAAAATTAATAACTTTCAGCCTTTTTTGCATGTTATTTATATCCGTTATTTTTTTGGCCGACCAGAAACGTTCTGCAATAGCAGCTGTTCTTGGCCAAATTCTAGCATCTATTGTTTGTGGGGTAACGAGCTCACTCCACATAGTTGCTTCAGCTCCTAAAATTCTTTTGCGTTCTTCTTTCGTTAAAACAGCATTTCCTATTGGATCAACAGAATAATGATGTGTAACGGACAGCATTCTGTCGATATAATACCCTGCAGAAAGTACCGTTTGATACCCTTTTTTTGCTGCTGCGATTAAAGTACTCTGTGCCAAACCTTCCTGTTTTCCTCTCCAAGAGTGAATTACAGCTGTTTTTGGGGTAGAAGGAGTTAAGATTTCATCCCAGCCCATTAATTTTTTCCCTAATTTCTTTAAAATCTTTTCAAGCTTTATATTAAAATAGGTCTGTAAAGCGTGATTGTTTTTTAATTGCTGTTTCTTTTTGAATTCTTGAATTTCTTTATTCTCATCCCAATGTTTCCCTTCATTTTCATCGCCTCCAATATGAAAATATTCGTCTGGAAATAAGGGCGCAATTTCTGTAAACAAGTTTTCTAAAAAAGTATAAGTTGCTTCTTTGATCGGATTTAAAGTTGGATTAAAAACACCAGAAAACCGCTCTATTGAATAAGGATAACCTTCTTTACTTCCTAAAGCTGGATAGGCAGTTAATATGGCAGAAGCATGTCCAGGAACATCAAATTCTGGAACCACTCTAATTCCTAAGTTGGATGCGTGTCTCACAACTTCTTTAATCTGTTCTTGGGTATAAAATAATCCGTCTGAAGCTTGTTCTTGTAGTTTTGGGTAAATTTTAGATGCTACTCTAAAACCTTGGTCGTCTGTTAAATGCCAATGAAAAACATTTAATTTTACAGCTGCCATTGCATCCAAATTACGTTTTAGAACAGCCACAGGTTGAAAATGACGTGCTGCATCTATCATCAAACCTCGCCAAACAAATCGTGGAGCATCTTTAATACGAACACCTTCAAAATAATACCCCTTAGTATTGAAGTTTACGAGTTGTAAAAGTGTTTCCAACCCTCTTAAAGCACCAACGTCACTTTTTGCTGACGTTATACAAACATGCCAAAAATGAATGGTTTGGAGTTCGCAAAAACGCTAAACTTAAAAACGAGTGTTGTGGTTACAACAGCCTACAGAGAATATGCTGTAGAAAGTTATGATTTAAATGTTTTAGATTATTTAGTGAAACCAATACCTTTCAATCGCTTTTTAAAAACAGTTCATAAAATTACGCAAAAAGTGAATCAACATAAAGGAGTTCAAAATGAAGAAGAGGCTACTAAGGAATCTTTCATTTTTTTAAAAGTTGATAAAAAAATGGTAAAAATTAAGTTTGAAAACATTTTATTTGTTGAAAGTTTAAAAGACTATATTAAAGTATTTACAACTACAGAAAATTACCTTGTGCATAAATCTTTAATCAGTATCACAGAAGAACTTCCAGACACAAATTTTATAAGAGTTCATAGGTCGTTTACAATTGCCATAGATAAGATTAAAAGCCTAGAAGGGAACCAGATAGAAATAGGGACTACTAAAATTACGATTGGTAGAAAATATCTGAATCATGCAAAACGAATCATACTAAATTTAGATTAGCTTCCTACTCAAAATAAATCCGTTTAACATTAATTATAGGTCATTGGTCGAATTTATTTTTATTTAATTGTAAGATAATCTTATATTGCTTTTTTTTATTATAAATTTTTAAAAAGCGAAGCGATGATGTCCAATAAGACTCAAGAAGTGCCCAACACAAAAAACAAGACACTCATACCAATACTTATTATTGCAGGTTTGTTCTTTATTTTCGGATTTGTTACCTGGATAAATGGTGCCTTAATTCCGTTTATGAAAACGATAAATGAACTAACAGATGCGCAGTCCTACTTAGTCGCATCAGCATCTTATATTTCCTTCGTTGTAATGGCTTTGCCTGCATCCTATATTATAAATAAAATGGGTTACAAAAAAGGAATGTCTTTAGGGTTAATCATAATGGCAATCGGTGCTTTGTTATTTATACCCGCGGCAAATGCAAGAACGTATTGGATGTTTTTAACGGCGATTTTTATTCAAGGAATCGGAATGACTCTGTTACAAACAGCATCTAATCCTTATATTACTATTTTAGGACCTATTGAAAGTGCTGCCAAACGTATCGCGATAATGGGAATTGCAAATAAAGTTGCTGGCGCCTTAGGTTCGTTTATTTTTGCAACTATTTTATTGTCGGGTATTGGTGATATAAAAGAAAAATTAAGCAGCGTAAGTATTGCTGAGAAAGGAGCTTTGTTGGATACAATGGCAGACAGTGTCATAACACCCTACATTGTTATGGCTTTGGTTTTGTTTGTACTAGGAATATTAATTAGAAAAGCACCATTACCAAATGTGGAAGCAGCTCCGATAGCGGAATCCAAAGGAGGAGGAACGACCAAAACAAGTATTTTTCAATTCCCACATTTATGGTTGGGTGTTTTGGCTTTGTTTATGTATGTTGGTGCAGAAGTAATTGCTGGAGATACAATTATTGCTTACGGACATTCATTAGGTTTGGGAGAAAAATCGAACTCTTTTACGACTTATACTTTAATGGCTATGGTAGCTACCTATCTACTAGGAGTGTTCTTAATTCCAAAATATATAAGCCAAACTTTTGCGTTAAAAGGAAGTGCTATTTTAGGAATTATATTTTCTTTTTGTATTGTCTATACTACCGGATTTACATCCGTACTTTTTGTAGCAGCATTGGGTATTGCAAACGCTTTAGTTTGGCCTGCAATATGGCCATTAACCTTAAAAGGTTTAGGGAAATTTACAAAAACAGCTTCCGCTTTATTGATTATGGCAATTTCTGGGGGTGCCGTCTTACCTCCATTGTATGGTTTTTTAGTCGATCATAAAAAAGAAGAATTACTAGTCTCTGGAATCAATGAAATAAACGCTTTAACAGAAGCAGCTTCTTTTGGATACAGGATTTTGTTACCTTGCTATGGGATTATTTTGTATTATGCTTTTTGGGGGCACAAAGTGGGTTTGGATAAAGCATAACATCATGATTAAAAAAAGGATCGCATCTGTTGATTTATTAAGAGGTTTTACCATTACATTAATGATTTTAGTAAACACTCCAGGAACTTGGAGTGCTGTTTACCCTCCTTTATTGCATGCAAAATGGCATGGTTTAACGCCCACAGATCTTGTATTTCCTTTCTTTTTGTTTGTGGTTGGTATTTCAATTTATTTTGCTTACAAAAATAGTGAGAATTCAAAAATAACCTATAAAAAAATAGCCGTCAGAAGTTTGAAACTTTTTGGGTTGGGATTTTTTTTAAATTTAGTCCTACCTTATTTTCCTTTTTTTAAAGATTTTGAAACCGTTCGGTTTCTTGGAGTTTTACAGAGAATCGCAATTGTATTTTTTATTTCCTCAATTTTATTTCTCAATTTTAATTGGAAAACGTTGTTAGGAATTGGTATTGCAATACTAATTGGTTATTGGCTGGTTTTAGGATTTCTCCCATTTTCAGACGGGACTTTACCCACTTTTGATAGGGCTCCAAATAATTGGGCAAACTATATAGATTTAAATATTTTAGGCAAACATATGTGGCAAGTAGATTATGATCCTGAAGGCTTGTTTAGTACGTTGCCCTCAATTGTTACTTGTATTTCAGGTATTTTAATTGGAGAAATTTTAGATTTAAATAAAATTAAATATTTATTCTTATCAGCATTTTTTCTGTTGGTTTCAGGGTATCTTTTTACTATTTGGTTCCCAATTAATAAAGCAATTTGGAGTAGTAGCTTTGTTTTGGTAACTAGTGGTTGGGCATCTTTAATTTTAGCAATAATTTATTATCTAAGAGACATAAAACAACTTTAATTTGGGACTATTTTTAAGTACGTAGGGATGAATGCAATTACAATTTACTTCGTATCCAGTTTTATTTCTAAAAGTATGTACTTAATTAAAGTAGGAGCGAATAGTAATATTCATAAGTATATATACGAGAATATTTTTGTCTACCCTTTTTTATCAGATAATTTTTCTTCTTTTTTATATGGATTCATTGTAGTGCTTTTTTATCTAGGATTAGGCTATATGATGTTCAAGAAAAAAATATTTTTAAAAGTTTAAAACTAATTTTTATCTCAGTTTGAGTTTTACTGTCGCTCTATAAAGTTTTAAGGTAGGTTTCCGAGCCTTATTTTAAGAAAGGTTATTCTGATATATAAGACACAAAGTATTGTTCGTACTTTTTCTAGGGTTAGGTATTGAAGCGCTCTTAGTTGTAACTTGCCTGAATCATTCGATCATTTCCAAATACATCTTTTTTGAGTGCTATATTTTTAAACCCTTTTTGTTCTAGCATTTCAATAGTTTCTTTTCCTAAATATTGATTGATTTCAAAAAATAGAATTCCTTCTTTCGTTAAACATTGTTTTGCTAAATCTGCAATTTTAGCATAAAAAATTAAGGGAGTATGGTCCTCGACAAACAACGCCAAGTGCGGTTCGTTTTGTAATACATTATTCTTGATTTCAGCCTTTTCTAATTCCCGAACATAAGGAGGGTTTGAGACAATAATGTCATATTGCTTCTCTAATTGATGCGTTTTTAAAATATCCATTTCTAAAAAAGTGATTTCTACATTGTTTAAAGTGGCGTTTTGTTTAGCAACTTTCAACGCTTCCGGAGAAATATCTATAGCGGTTATTTTTACATCTGTTAAGTTCTTCGCCAAAGAAATAGGGATACAGCCAGTTCCTGTTCCAATATCTAAAACGGACAACGTTGGGGTAATGCAACCCTGTATTTTTGCAATTTCTAAAAGAATCCATTCCACCAATTCTTCCGTTTCAGGTCTTGGAATTAAAGTGTTTTTATTCACAATAAAAGGCAATCCATAGAATTCAGTTTCCCCTAAAATATACTGAATAGGTTCTTCTTTTTGAAGTCTTTTGACCGTGCTTTTTAATTCCGATAAAATCGTATTATCAATTATAAAATCAGGCTTTAAAACCGTGTCAATTCTTTGTAGATTCAGTTTGTTTTCTAACAACAAAAAAAAGAACGCAGCGATTTCTGTCTTTGGATACTTCTCTTTAAGCGCATTCGTGAAAAAAAGTCTAAATTCTTTTAAAGTCATCATTTGTTTATCAACCAAAGCGTATCAGACGCAGGTTCCATATTTTCAATAGACGCAAATCTTAAGGAGTGTTTTGTCTATTTTCTTTAGATTTAATTTCTCTATTAATAAAATATTAACTTGTCATTTAATACTGTATTTTTGTAGGAGCAATTTACCAAATTTTTTAACAAATTTAGATGAAAAACTTTTTATATTTTACGGTCTTCTTTTTTATTTCTAGTTGTTCTGTTCAGAAACCACCTATTTTTTTAAAGGTTGACAACCTAAAAGTTGCTTCTTTTACAGGTGATACAATTCGTTTACAGGCAACTGCTTTTTTTGAAAACCCAAATGATGTAGGTGGTAAGATTTCTACAGATGAAATTAAAGTAATTGTCAATGGTGCTCAGGTTGCACAGGTTTCTTCTGAAGCATTTAAAGTGCTAGCAAGAAAGGAATTTGCAATCCCTTTAATCGTTATAATACCAGCGAATAAAGTCTTCAAGAACAACAAAAACGGAATTTTAGGAGGTTTGTTAACTTCGTTTTTGAAAAAATCGATAAAAGTACAGTTTAAAGGAGAAATTAAATACAAGGTTTTGGGGTTTTCTAGCGTTTACTTTGTAGATCAAATTCAAGAGATTAAGTTTTAAACGAAACTTGATTTCGTTTCCTAAAAAGAATGCATATCAATCACGAGAAGTATATAAAACGTTGTTTACAAATTGCCAAAAATGGCATTGGCTTTACACGTCCAAACCCTTCTGTCGGAGCAGTTGTTGTGTATGGCGATACGATTATTGGTGAAGGATTTACATCTGCCTATGGGAATAACCATGCGGAAGTAAATGCAATTAATGCCGTAAAAGAGAAGTCACTTTTAAAAGAGGCAACTATTTATGTAACTCTGGAACCTTGTTCACATTATGGTAAAACACCCCCTTGTGCGGATTTAATTGTGAGACATGAACTTAAAAATGTAGTTATCGGTTGTGTAGATCCTAATAGCTTGATTGTAGGTAAGGGAATTGAAAGACTAAAGAACGCAGGAATCAATGTTATTGTTGGTGTTTTAGAAGATGAATGTAGAAAACACCACAAGCGTTTTTTTACTGTTCAAGAGAAAAAAAGGCCTTACATTATCCTAAAATGGGCAGAAACGAAAGCGGGTTTTATTGCTCCAGTAGTAAAAGAGGATCAGAACCCCGTTTGGATTACGAATCCATATTCTCGACAATTAGTTCATAAATGGAGAAGCGAAGAGCATGCAATTTTAGTTGGGACAAATACGGTAATTTCAGACAACCCTAAGCTAAACGTTAGAAGTTGGTCTGGGCTAAATCCGGTAAGAATTGTGTTGGATAAAAGCTTCAGAATTCCTCCGTCAGCAAGTGTCTTTGACGGCAGTGTTCTGACGATTGTGATTATAGGAAAAAAAGATAAAAACAGCGAAATCAAGCATCCAAAAGCGCGCAAAAATCTACTTTTTGAAGTCATCGATTTTTCTCCCCTTGGAGTCCTAGAAAAGGGGGTAGGAATCCAGCTATGTGAAGTGCTACAAAAACACCAAATTCAATCTGTAATTATTGAAGGAGGAGCCCAGACTTTACAAACATTTATTGATGAGGGTTTATGGGATGAAGCTAGGGTGTTTGTTGGTGATACTGAATTTAGAGAAGGCGTAAAGTCGCCCGTTTTTGAGGCTCCATCATCTAAAAAAATAGGATTGAAAACGGATCTTTTAAAAATACATATAAATGATTAAAAATCTCATTTTCGATTTTGGTGATATTTTCATCAACTTAGATAAAAAAGCCACATATATAGAATTAGAAAAATTAGGAATTACTGAAATTTCTGATGAAATGATGGCTGTTGCCAATGAATATGAAAAAGGGTTGATTTCTACAGACGAATTCATTGCCTTTTTTACGGTACAACTTAAGATAGCAAAAAAAGATTTAGTGCATGCTTGGAATGCGGTCTTGTTAGATTTTCCATTGACAAGATTGGCGTTTATAAAAGCACTTTCTAAACATAAAAAATACAGACTGTTTTTGTTAAGTAATACAAACGAGTTACATATTTCTTGGATTCAAGAAAATTGGGGAATGAAATTATTCACTGAGTTCAAAAATTGTTTTGAGCAGTTTTATCTTTCACATGAAATTCATTTTAGAAAACCAGATGCAGAAATTTATGAGTTTGTTTTAAATGAAAATAATTTAATTGCAAAGGAAACTATTTTTATAGATGATGTCGAAGAAAATACAATTTCTGCAAATGCATTAGGAATTCATACTTGGAATCTAATTCCTGGACAAGAAGACGTGACTCAGTTGTTTGCGAAAAAAGAATTGTTATTTTGATAAAAAATAGTTGACAGTATTACATTCAAAATAATCAGAAATAATTATTAAGTAATAAACGCGATTGTTATTAAATAATTTTTACTTTCATGAAGTTAAAAGCCCAAGCCTTCTAATAAATAATTAGGACAACGTGTTGGTTTCATTTTTTTTCTCTCCATAAAAGCCAAAACGGTGTTTCCTGTACAAACTAATTCATTATTTTGATTTGTAATTTCGTAATCAAATTCAATCTTCACCAAGGGTTTTTTTTTGAGAAAAGTTTTGATGGTTAATACGTCATCATACAGCGCGGATTTAATGAAATTACAATTTAAAGAAATTACAGGCAGCATTATTCCGCTGATTTCCATATCTTTGTATGTAACGCCCAGAGAGCGTAACCATTCTGTACGACCGAGTTCAAAGAATTGTGCATAGTTTCCATGATATACGACCCCCATTTGATCGGTTTCTGAATATCTAATTCTTGTTTTCGTTGATGAATTTCTCAATAGTTTTGAATATTTTTTGTTTTGCATTTTACGTAAAAAATAATTAATAATCAATAGCAAATTGATTTTTTTATACTAAATTTTATTCACACTTTTGTAGGGCTATTGAAAAAGGTGTAAAAAGTTCGGTTTTAACCAAATTAATAACATAAAAAATCACTTAAATTAAATGACTCTAACTGCTGACTCAGTATGGAATGAATGTTTGACTTTTATAAAGGATAATATAAAACCGCAAGCATACAAAACATGGTTCGAACCGATTGAACCTGTAAAGCTATCAGGAGAAGCATTAACAATTCAAGTGCCCAGTAAATTTTTTTATGAATGGTTGGAAGAACATTATATCAAATTATTGCGTGTTGCATTGGTAAGACAATTGGGAAATGACGCCAAATTGATTTACGATGTCAAAATGGAAAATAATTACAGTAGTAACAGACCACAAACTGTTAAAATTCCAAGTTCTAATAGAGATCCATTAAAACCACAAAGGGTTACTTTTCCTTTAGAATCAAATAAAAGAGAATTAAGAAACCCGTTTGTAATTCCAGGATTACAAAAAGTAAAGATTGAGTCTCAGTTAAACCCTAATTATAGTTTTGCAAATTTTATCGAAGGAGATTCAAACAGGTTAGCACGTTCTGCTGGTATGGCAGTTGCGAATAAGCCAGGAGGAACCTCTTTTAATCCCTTATTAATTTATGGTGGAGTAGGTTTAGGGAAAACACATTTGGCGCATGCTATTGGTGTTGATATTAAAGATAAATATCCAGACAAGACGGTGTTGTATATTTCTTCAGAAAAATTTACACAACAGTTTATCGATTCAGTTAAATCGAATACGAGAAATGATTTCATTCATTTCTATCAAATGGTAGATGTATTAATTATTGATGACGTGCAAT
Source organism: Polaribacter sejongensis (assembly GCA_949545755.1). Taxonomy (GTDB): domain Bacteria; phylum Bacteroidota; class Bacteroidia; order Flavobacteriales; family Flavobacteriaceae; genus Polaribacter; species Polaribacter sejongensis_A. The sequence goes on from CATITK010000081.1 coordinate 18,621, forward strand.
TCTTATCAGGAAAAGCAGGAACACAAGATGTTTTCTTTCATATTTTTAACCATTTACATCAAAATGGAAAACAGGTAATTTTAACTTCAGACAAAGCACCTGTAGATATGCAAGATATTGAACAGCGTTTATTATCTCGTTTTAAGTGGGGTTTATCTGCAGAGTTACAAGCACCAGACTATGAAACTAGAATTTCTATCTTACAAAATAAATTGTACAGAGACGGTGTAGAAATGCCAGAAGACATTGTAGAATATATTGCAAAAAATATTAAATCCAATGTAAGAGAATTAGAAGGCGTTATTATTTCAATGATTGCCCAGGCTTCTTTTAACCGAAGAGAATTTTCTTTAGAATTGGCAAAACAGATTGTAGATAAGTTTGTTAAAAATACAAAGAGAGAAGTTTCTATCGATTATATTCAGAAAGAGGTATCTAAGTATTTTGATATGGACGTAGTTACTTTACAATCTAAAACTAGAAAGCGCCATATCGTACAGGCAAGACAATTAGCGATGTTTTTCGCAAAAAGATTAACAAAAACCTCATTGGCAAGTATTGGAAATCAAATTGGGCAAAGAGATCACGCAACTGTTTTACATGCCTGCAAAACCGTTGATAACTTAACCGAGACTGATAAGCAGTTCCGAAAGTATGTAGACGATTTAACTAAAAAATTGACTTTCTAAGAATCTATTTTCAGATAACTGATTGATATGAAATTGTTTTTTTTCTTGAATTTTTAAGAGAAAAACAATTTCATTTTTTAATAAAATTATTTCCATGAAAAGAGTATTGATGGTTTGTTTAGGGAATATTTGTCGTTCTCCATTAGCAGAAGGTATTTTACAATCTAAAGTAAATTCTAAGGACGTTTTTGTAGCTTCTGCAGGAACAGCTGCCTATCATATTGGTAAAAAACCAGACGAACGCTCAATTGCTGTTGCAGCAAAGCATAAACTAAATATTACAAACCAAAGAGCCAGAAAGTTTGTTGTAAAAGATTTTGATGCATTTGATGTTATTTTTGCAATGGATGAAAGCAATTATCAAAACCTCCTTTTGCTAGCAAGAAATGAGGAAGATGAACAAAAAGTACAACTGATTTTAAAGGAAACACAGCTCCCTGAAAATGTGAGTGTTCCAGATCCATATTATGGAGGAAATGAAGGTTTTGAAAATGTTTATAAAATGTTAGATGAAGCGTGTGAACGCATCGCCCAAAAAATATAAAATGATTGGTAAACTCTATTTAATACCCACCACTTTAGGAGAATCGGAACCTCTAGAAGTAATGCCTATATCTGTTAAAAAAGTGGTCGAACAAATTGATTATTATATTGTTGAGAATGAAAAATCAGCAAGAAGATTTATTAAGAAAATTTCACCCAAAAAATCCCAGCCATCTCTTCAGTTGATGCTATTAGATAAATATGCAGAAGAACTAGAAACTACAAAATATTTAGACGTTTGTAAAGAGGGAATAAATGTTGGTTTATTGTCTGAAGCAGGGGTTCCTGCAATTGCTGACCCAGGAGCAAGTATTGTGAAATTGGCACACGAAAATAATATTCGAGTGATTCCTTTGGTGGGGCCAAGTTCTATTTTATTGGCAATGATGAGTTCTGGTATGAATGGTCAAAATTTTGCTTTCAACGGATATTTGCCAATTGAAAAAGGGGAGAGAAAAAAAACAATTAAAGAATTAGAAAAACTTTCTAAAGATAAAAATCAATCACAGATTTTTATAGAGACACCCTACAGAAACGAAAAAATGTTAACTGATTTGAAAGCAGCTTTAACACCTACAACCAGTTTATGTATTGCAGCAGACATAACTTTATCTAGTGAATATATTAAGACAATGATGGTAAAAGATTGGAAACATCAACAACCAGATTTGCACAAAAAACCTGCGATATTTATCATTCAAAAAGAGTAATGAAAGTGTTTTTGTCTATATTAATGTTGAAAATGGTATAGCTTCTTTTGACGAACAAATTATTTTGTAAAGTAAAACTCTTCTCCACTTTATCTATTAATCCTTTGCTTATTCATCCATTGATGGTATTTAGCCGCATTTTTGTTGTGTTGAGTAAGTGATTTCGCAAAAGAATGATATCCTATTTTGTCGACATTTGCACACATATAAAAATACTTGTGTTTTTGAGCATTTAAAACGCCATCGATTGCAGAGATATCTGGCATTGCAATTAGATTAGGAGGCAATCCTTTATTTTTATATGTGTTATAAGGTGATTTTATTGCCAAATCTGCAGTGAGTACTCTTTTTACGTGATACGCTTGTCCTTTAATTTCTTTCACACAATAAATAATGGTTGGATCTGCTTGCAAAGGCCACCCTTTTTTTAATCTGTTTAGATACAAACCAGCAACAATGGGTCTTTCTGTTTGCTGTGCAGTTTCTTTATGTACTATCGAAGCTAACGTAATCACTTCCGCTACAGATAAATTTAATTTTTTAGTTTTTTCCAATCGGCTTTTATTCCAAAATCGTTTGTAAGAAGCAAGTATTTTTGTTCTGAATTCTTCAGGTGAAACCGTCCAATAAAATTCATAACTATCAGGAATAAACATTCCTAAAACAGATTTAGCAGTAAAATCATTCTTAGATAAAAACGATTGTTCTCTGAACGTATCAATTAGAGAAATAGAATCTGCTTCTATTTGTTGTGCAATTCTTCCAGCTAGTTTTTCTAATGTATCTTGGTTGTTGAAGGATACCTTTAAAGGGGTTTGTCGACCACTTCTTAAAATATTTACCAAATAATTATTAGACATTCCCTCTTTTAAAACATACCTCCCAGGTTTGGGTTTTGAGAAACTTTTTTTAGCAGCAACCCAAAGAAAAGTTTCCGTATTATTTGAAAATTCAGCAATTTTATTTTTTACGTCCTCTAAACGATCTTTAGAATTTATAAAAAGAAGGGTGTCTTTTGTGATGGCTTTTCCAAATATTTTTTGATAATAATTGAAGCCTATAATTCCACCAATTAAAAGAAAGGCAGCGATACTATATATGATTTTTTTACGCAATGGATTTAATTTTTTAGTAAGTAACAAAATTAGTTTTTTATCAATTGAAATAAAACTTCATCTTTAAATTCTCTTCCGGAAAAAATCCAATCTTTTTTAACACCTACTTTTTTGAAATTATGTTTAGTAAAGAGCGAAGTACTTTTAACATTGTCTAGAGTAATATTTGCAAATAGTTGATGTAAACCTAAATGAGAAAAACTGTAGTTTATTAAAAGTAATAAAGCTTCAGAGGCAACACCATTTTGTTGAAAATCTGGATGAATTAAAATGCCAACTCCTGCGCGTTTATGTTGCGGATTAAAATCAAACAAATCAATCATTCCTAGTTGTTCCTTTGTTGTACTATCTTCAATTATCAAACGCAATTGTTTTGCTTCGTAAATATCAAAATGAGCATTTTCGAGATACTGCTTCAAAATAAACCTTGAAAAAGGAGTTTGTGTATGACTCACTTCCCAAAAAGAGGCATTGTTTTCTATTTGATAAAGGAACTCTAAATCTTGGGGTTCTAAAGCTCTTAAGTTTATTTTTTGATTACAAAGATTCATAAATTCTAAATATTTTGACAACATAGAGACATAGAAAACATAGTTTTGCGTGTTTTATTTTTCAGGTAATTCACTAAAAAAATCATTTACAAAAGTTTTTTGCCCTTCTCTAAATAGATTTAGACAATTAAAATTCACTAAAATTCCTTTTGGAGCACTTAATAGTCTCATATAAGTTAATAATTGAGCTTCAAATATTTTTTTCATTTCACTTATAGATTTTAATTCTACAATCAAACAATTCTCAGTTACTAAATCTACTCTTAGATTGGTTTCTATTTTAATGTTTCTATAATTTACAGGAACAATTGTCTCTGAACTGTAAGAAATTCTTTCATATTTTAATTCTTCAATTAAACATTGATGATACACACTTTCTAATAATCCAGGACCTAATTCTTTATGAACATTTATACAGCAACCTAAGAATGCATAAGTTAAATTATTCAAATATTCTTTTGATATTTTCATATATTTTTCTTCACAATTTAATAAAAATATATAAACCTATGTTTTTTATGTCTCTATGTGGTCAAAGTATTTAATACTTAAATTGAAATATTCCCACTAAAAACAAAAGTTGCAGGACCCTTTAGAAAAACATTTTTATAAACACTATTTTTTTCAGTAAAAGAAACTTCTAAAACGCCACCTTCAACAGGTAATGAAATTAAATTACTATTTGTTTTTTTTATTTTATGCATTGCTATTGCAACAGCAGTAACTCCCGTTCCACAAGCCAGTGTTTCGTTTTCAACTCCTTTCTCATAGGTTCTTACTCTAAAAGTGGTATTGTTAATTTGCTCAACAAAATTGACGTTACTCCCAGGTTCATCATAGGAATTTCTAATTTCTCTTCCTTTTTCAAAAACAGGAAAAGTATCTAAATTGTCAACCAATTCAACATGATGTTGTGTGCCTGTATAAACAAAAACAGCCTTTTCCTGAACTTTAAATTCAGTAACATCTATCATTTTTAAAGAAACAATCTCGTTTTTTATTTCTGCAAAATGGGCTCCATCAATCGCACTAAAATTAGTTTCAGCGTTAATGATTTCTAAGTGTTTCGCAAAAGAAACAGCACATCTCCCTCCATTTCCGCAGAAAGTTTGACTGCCGTCAGCATTAAAATAGCTCATTTTAAAATCAAAATTCGTAGCATTTTCAATTAAAATAACGCCATCTGCTCCGATACCAAAATTTCGGTCGCAAAGCTGCGAAATTAGGTTTGTATTTTCTTTTGGAAAGGTTTTTGTTCTGTTATCTATCATCACAAAATCGTTTCCTGTTCCTTGGTATTTGTAAAATTCTAAATTCATCAGAGCAAATATAAGTATTTAATGCAGAAGAAAGGAGTGTTAAAAATCGGTTAAAGTCAGTTAAAAAGAAGTTAAACAGATTTTTGGAATATGTTATAAATGTATATTTGAATATAAAAAAACAAGAACATGAAGAATTTTTTCGGATTATTAGGGATGGCAATTTTAGGAGGCGCTATTACTTTAGGAGGATATAAAATACTTTTTAATGAGCAAGTACTTGTAGAAAGGACGCTTTCTCAACCTATAAAAACGGTTACTACAAATTACAATCCACTATTGAATAACGTGAATTCAACTGCAAGTTCTATAGATTTAACCATTGCAGCAGAAAACACAGTAAACGCTGTAGTTCATGTAAAAAACACAGCAGTTAGAACCCAAGTAAATCCATTAGATATTTTTTTCGGAAATGGAAATAAAGGAAGAAGGTTTGAACAAGTGGGAACAGGAAGTGGTGTAATCATCTCTCAAGATGGATATATTGTGACGAATAATCATGTTATTACTGATGCTTCAGAAATTGAAATCACACTCAACAATAAACAAAAGCACAAAGCCGAGTTAATCGGTACTGATGAACAAAACGATATTGCATTATTAAAAATTGAGACGGGTTCAGATTTGCCATATATTCCATTTGCAAATTCAGATACTATTAAAATAGGAGAATGGGTTTTAGCCGTTGGGAATCCTTATAATTTAACATCTACAGTAACAGCAGGAATTGTAAGTGCAAAGGGAAGAGATTTAGAAGGCAATGGAAATATAGAATCTTTTATTCAAACAGATGCCGCTGTAAACCCAGGGAATAGTGGAGGTGCTTTGGTAAATACGCGGGGAGAATTGGTGGGAATTAATACCGCTATTTCTTCTAAAACGGGTTCTTTTGTTGGTTATTCATTTGCAGTACCTTCTAATATTGCTAAAAAAATAATAGATGATTTATTAGAATTTGGTACTGTACAAGAAGCTATTTTAGGAATCAATATCAATCGTGGAGATACTAGTATTGATGGTGTGAAAATTGCTTCCGTAAGCAATGATGATGGAGCAAAAGAATCTGGATTGCAATCGGGAGATATTATTAAGAAAGTGAACAGTGTTAAGATTTCTAAGTTTTCTGAGTTAAGAGGACAATTAACTGCAAAAAGACCAGGAGATTTTGTAGATATTACTGTAGATAGGGACGGCATATTAATTACAAAAAAGGTGAAATTAAGTAAAAAAAACTTTTATGTATCTAAAAGTATGTCAGTTGTTTTGAAGGATTTAACTAAAAAAGAATTAAAGAAACATGCTATTTCTGGTGGTGCAAAAATTATTGAAAGCAGGAATAAAAATTTAAATTATTACGGAGTAAAAGAAGGTTATATCATTACAGAAATAAATAAAAAACCAGTACTAAATGCCAGCGAAGCTGCAAAAGAAATAGACGCTTCTTATGGAAAAGGAAACCCTATTTATATTGAGGTAATTAATTTAGAAGGGGAAAGAGAGCGTTATGCTTTTAGGTAGGTGATTTTTAGGAACTATTTCCTGTTTTCCACGATATCTTTTTATGAAAAATAAAAAGGATGCTGTTTTAATCAGGGTTAAACTTGTTTGCTAACTTATTAGAGACACTTAAAGTAAATCCAATTCTAAAATCACGCTTCCTCAAAAAACTGAATAGAAGTTTCAAATTCACTTACTAAAAATTCGTTTTTAGACATCCAATAATCAGAAGTAATCATTGTGTATGAATTTCCCTCTTTTTGTATATCCCAAATAATATCATTAGCTTCTTTAAAGGCTTCATTGCCATTTAATTGATCTCTAAACAATCTGATAATGATATTATGACTATCTAAGTTTTTGGTGAAACACTTTAATACAACTTCTTTTGTAATACTTTTATCAGCATTTGCTAGCGCAACAATATCAAATTTCACAATAGTGGCTTCTGTATTGAGAAATTTCCCATTGTATGCATGGTATAAAAGTTGATTTACAGAAAACAAATCCTTGTGTAGTCCTATTTTTGGGTATTCTTCAGAGATTCTATCCGATAACATTTCATGAGATAATTGGTCAATTTGCCCTTTACTTAAATCCTTAGAAAGTTTATAATCTAACACAATAGCTGCGGCTTCATTCGGTTCAGCCTCCCCAATAACCATAAATAAAAATTCTTCTAACTCTAAAAGATCACTACTTTCTGCATCTGTAAAATTAAAGCGCCCTAAAAGTTGTTTATAATCGTTTAGATTCCAAGCACTGGGAAGTGTGTTCACTGTAGAAATTTTATGTATTTTTATAGCGTATTTCATTTATTTGAATCATTTTTGAAAAAAATATTAAAACACATTCTTTTCATCCCAAAAATAAGTGTTTCTTTAGATATATTATGACAATTCAAGAAAAAATAATTTCACTTCGTGTAGCATTAAACTCACATAACTACAATTATTATGTATTAGATAATGCTTCAATTTCAGATTTCGATTTCGATATCCAACTTAAAGAGTTAGAAAAATTAGAAAAAGAAAACTCACAGTTTTTTGATGCAAATTCACCAACACAACGGGTAGGGGGAGCAATCACCAAAAATTTTGAAACAGTTGTTCATAAAAATAGAATGTATTCTTTAGACAATTCATATTCTAAAGAAGATTTATTAGATTGGGAAAAACGAGTTCAGAAAGTTTTAGGAACGACAGAAACAAGCTACACCTGCGAGTTGAAATTTGATGGTGCTTCGATTAACTTAACATACCAAAACGGACAATTTATAAAAGCAGTAACCCGTGGAGATGGTTTTCAAGGAGATGATGTTACACCCAATATAAAGACAATTCTTTCCATTCCATTAACCCTTGATGGAGATTTTGTTTCCAATTTTGAAATGCGTGGAGAAATTATTTTACCCATAGAGGGTTTCAATAAAATGAACACAGAACGCGTGGCAAACGGAGAAGAAGAATATAGAAATCCAAGAAATACCGCAAGTGGAAGTTTAAAATTACAAGACAGTGCGGAAGTTGCAAAACGACCATTAGACTGTTTGTTATATCAAGTTGTAACTGAAGAACGCAAATACAAAACACATTTTGAGAGTTTAGAAAGCGCAATAAAAGTTGGCTTTAAGGTTCCAAAAACCATCACTTTAGCAAAATCCATTGATGAAGTTTTTAACTTTATTAAAAATTGGGATACTAAAAGACACGATTTGCCTTATGAAACAGATGGGGTAGTCATAAAAATAAACAATTTACAGCAACAAGAAGAATTAGGGTATACCTCTAAAGTGCCAAGATGGGCAATTGCCTACAAATTTAAAGCGGAACAAGTTGCTACAGTTTTAAATGAAATTACGTATCAAGTTGGAAGAACAGGCGCAATAACGCCTGTTGCAAATTTAGTACCTGTTCAATTAGCGGGTACAACAGTTAAAAGAGCTTCTTTGCACAATGCGGATCAAATAGAAAAGTTAGACATTAGAGAAGGTGATGTTGTTTTTGTGGAAAAAGGAGGAGAAATTATTCCAAAAATTATAGCTGTAGATTTTACAAAGCGTCCAGAAAATTCTCACCTAACAATTTACGCTACAAATTGCCCTGAATGCAATACTAAATTAGTAAGAACAGAAGGCGATGCCAAACATTATTGTCCAAACGAATTTGGCTGTGCACCTCAAATTACCGGAAGAATTCAGCATTATATTAGCAGAAAAGCCATGGATATAGATGGTTTGGGTGGCGAAACTGTAGATTTATTAAGAAAGGAAGGTTTAATTCAGAATTACGCAGATTTATACGATTTAAAAGTTGAACAAGTAATTCCGTTAGAAAGAATGGCAGAAAAATCTGCCCAAAATATGATTGTTGGAATTGAAAAATCTAAAGAAATTCCGTTTGAAAAAGTATTATTTGCGCTCGGAATTCGTTTTGTAGGTGAAACAGTGGCTAAAAAGTTGGTAAAACATTTTAAATCGATAGATAATTTAATGACCGCAACTTTTGATGAATTAATTACTGTTGATGAAATTGGAGATAGAATTGCAGAAAGTATCATTGATTTTTCATCCGATTTAGGAAATATTCAATTAATAAACAGATTAAAATCTTATGGAGTACAGTTAGAGGTTTCTGCAGAAAGTTTAGAAAATCAAACAAATAAATTAGCAGGACAAATCTTTGTCGTTTCAGGTGTTTTTTATCAAATGAGTAGAAATGAACTCAAAAAATCCATCGAAGATAATGGGGGTAAAGTAAGTTCCTCAATCTCTAAAAAAACCAATTTTATAATTGCAGGAGATAATATGGGCCCAAGTAAGTTAGCCAAAGCAGAAAATTTAGGAATAGAAATTATTTCTGAGCAAGACTTTATCGACAAAATTTCTAAAGAATAATAATTTGGGATCTTTTTTCGCAACCTTAATAACGATATATGTTCCATTCCTGTCCAGTAAAAAGATAAATACAATTTGAAAAAAATACTCTACCTATATATTATAACAATTTCATTGCTCTCTTTTTCGCAAAAGAGAGAAACAAGTTCTTTGTTGGACAATATAGATGAATATGTTTTGGTAAAACCAGGAGACACGCTCACGGTAAACCTGAATGAATTTTCTTTGCTTCCAAAACATAAGTTTAATTCTAGAAATGATATTCGATATTATTTATGGTTTCGCAGAAAAGTTTTTAAGGCCTACCCGTTTGCGCAGATTGCGTCTCAAAAACTAGAATCATTAAATGCACGATTGGAAGAAATGCCATCCAAAAGGAAGAGAAAAAAGCACGTAAAATTAGTACAAAAGTACGTAGAAGGTGAGTTTTCAGATAGAATAAAAAAGATGACGACCACAGAAGGTAGAATTTTAATCAAGCTAATTCATCGTCAAACAGGGAAAACCGTATTCAACAATATTAAGTTTTTAAGAAGTGGCTGGAAAGCTTTTTGGTACAATACTACGGCAAATGTTTTCAAACTTTCTTTAAAGACAGAATACCATCCAGAATTAGAAAACGAAGATTTTTTAATAGAAGATGTATTGCAACGAGCTTTTCAAACCGATAAATTAAAGGCGCAAGAATCAAAACTGAATTTCGATTTTGCTAAAATTATTGTACAAAGAAAAGCGAAAGTCAATGTAGAGCAATACAAATTGATGTTTGCAAAAAACAAAAAGAAGCGAACACGTAAGAAGAAAAAGTAATCCCTCTTATCATGGGGCACTGTTATTTTTTTTATAAATTCGAACATACACCGTTGAATGTTTGAACTCCTTTATCGGTTCATATTCACTTGTGAGTGCATCATAAGCTTCATCACTCACATTGTATACGTTTGATTATAAGACATATTGCGCATTTTCATTATATTGTTTGAAACGTCTTTAAAGCTTATTCATAAAATGGGTTGCAATATTCGATACACAGAATATAATAAGGGATAAATTTACATAATTATTAACTTATGTTGTTCTTGCTTAATAGTGTATTTAGTTTTGATTATCTGTAATGCGTTTTGATAAAACTCTGTTGGTTCGAATGATTTTTCGTTTCTCAAAATTATTCGAATTGACCGTTTTGGAGAAAAAAGGCTTTCATTAGACTCCCTAACCTAGAGTATTTATAGATAAAAGAGAAAATTTATGAGGATTACCGCTATATATAAGGAGGCGTTTCATACAAAAAAAGTCGCTCCATTCTCTGCCTTGGTCTGTCTTTACCCTCTTCTTTTCTTTTTCCATCAAATACCATCAAAAAACATTCAAAGTTAAAGTGTTAAAAACAATGCTTTTAGGAGGTGTAAAAAAAAAGATTTAAAAAAGAGTAAGAAATAAGTTGTGGGATTAAAAAGGGGGTGTATATTTGCAGCCGCTAACGGGGTATTTAGGTTGGTTTAG
>CATITK010000082.1 GCA_949545755.1 Polaribacter sejongensis
CCAAGGAATTGGCATAACAGCCTCATAATCCCCTGAAACTAAAACATCCCAATTATCGGCAACAATATCTAAATACCAAGAAAATGCATATACCCTACTTTGTAACGAATTTTCTATACAAGCATCATATTTAACAACATCTAAATCTTTTCTTTTTATATAATGAATCATGTTAAGAAATCGCTATTTTAACCATCGAATCGTACAATCTTTTCCAGCCTTTCCATCGTAAATAATCACTTAAACTTTCATTATGGAACAAGGTGATAAAGGTTCCGTTTACGGTTTTTACTTCATTCTTTAAGTCTCTTATTCTTCCTAGAGATTGCCTTGGAGTTAACTTCATATAATCATTCAAAGTAGTGTCCATTAAAGCAAAAGGAAATATTTTAAGTGGCGTTTGCATTTCGAAATCTAAATCATAAAAATAAAAAGGCGTACAGGTACTTGCTCTAAAACCAACATTACTTGCATAGCCCATAGAGTAATCTTCTGCTACTTCTAAGTCTATTAAGTTTTGATATGTTTCTGGCAAGCTAAAACGCAAATAATGTTGTCTGGACCTTTGAATTGGCATGTTGATAATACCCTCTAATCGTTCTTTTTCCTTTTTCAATAAAGAAGCATTATTCATTGTAAAATAAGAGGGGTGTAGTCCTACACTAGCATAATCTACCATTGCTTTAATTAACAGTCTAAATTTATTTTTTGACGCAGAAACATTGGTGTCAAAAGTGGTATAATCCCCAATTAAAAAGAAGAAAATAGTGTTAACATCTTGTTCCTTTTTAACTTTAAGTATGGTATCAAAAGTATCAAAGGGGTCTTTTTTTATATTAAATGTTGCTGCAAATCGACTCCAAACCCTTAGGAGTCTTATATGCAATAAATCATTAAAAAAACCTCCAACACCTCTCACCAAGCTTTTATATTTATAGGCATATGCATTGTCAATATCTAACGTCGAAATAAAGGTGTATTTACGTTTATGAAACTCATACTCTGGAAACTTTTCTTTTAAAACTGCGAGGAGTTTATATGCCCAAATATCTACGACTGGTTTTTCTAAAAAATGATATTTAAAAGCCAAACTTTGTGCTGCGGTATAACGTCCATGTGTGTCTTTTACATGAGGCAAATACTCTTCGTACCTCGAAATCAGATAAAAACTTGCTGCAAAAATATCATACGGAATCGAAGACTTAGGACCTGTTTTAAAAAAACAAGGAACTTCCTCCCATTTTTGGATCACAATTTCCATATCATTCACCCCTTGTTCAAACAACAAATTATTGCTTTTTACAAAAAATTCATTTCCTAAAGGTGTTTTTGTATAGGTGATTTTGGGTCCATTGTGCGCCACAAATTCTTCAATTTTAGAGGTAAAATCTACAGGAACCAATAAGGTTCTTGTAAAGATATGCTTAAAAATATAACGAACTCTAGGGGTGATTTTATGGGTGTAAATTAATATCATTTTTTATTAGTTACAAAGCTGCTAAGGTATATTAATTTTATAATTTAATGTCTTTCTCTATTTTTTTTGGTCGCATGCTGAGCGTTTTTATTCAGAAGCGTTTAGCCCTCTTTTAAAATTCAAAGCAAGCTTATAAACTATAAATTTGCATACGATCATAGCATGATTGCTTAAAGTAAATTTTCGTCTGCAAAGCTAAAATACGCTTTTTCAGTTATTATTAAATGATCTAAGAGTTTAATATCTAAAGTGGTTCCTGCTTCATTAATTTTTTGGGTGAGCTGTTGGTCTGCATCACTGGGTTGTAACTTCCCGGAAGGATGATTATGACAGACAATAATTGCCACAGCAGCGAGTTCTAATGCTCTTTTAAACAACAATCTAACATCGACAACAGTCGCCGTTAAGCCTCCTTTGCTTATTTGGTTTTTAGCAACTACTTTGTTTGAATTATTTAAAAACAACACCCAAAACTCTTCATGTTCTAAATCACCGATAATGGGTTGTAATAAATTAAAAACTGCCACACTACTTGTGATCTTTGGTTTTTCCATAGCCGTTTCAAGCTGTCTCCTCTTTCCTAATTCTAAGGCGGTAATAATTGAAATTGCTTTTGCTTCGCCAATACCTTTAAAGGTGGTTAATCTTTCTACGGAGAGTTTTGCCAATTCATTAATGTTCCCATTAACCGATTGCAGCATTCTTTTAGAAAGCGCAACGGCACTTTCTTGTCGATTTCCAGACCCTATTAAGATAGCAATTAACTCAGCATCAGACAAAGTGCTTTTTCCTTTTGCTACTAATTTTTCTCTAGGTCTGTCATCTATTGCCCAAGATTTTATCGTTAGTTTTTCCATCCATTTTTTTTATAAAAATACAATATTCCTAAAAAGAGATTGAAAAATGCGTTTTTTTTATTTTTCCACCATAAGTCTTTATATATTTGTCTTCTATTTCTATATTTTAAAATATGAAAATTATCATAGCTGGTGCTGGAGACGTTGGTTTTCACTTAGCTAAACTACTTTCTTACGAATCTCAAGATACGTACATCATAGATTTTGATGGTGAAAAACTAGACTACCTGAACAATCATCTAGATGTTATTACCAAAAAAGGGGATGCTACTTCTATAAAACTACTAAAAGAAATTGGAATCGATTCTGCAGATTTATTAATTGCAGTAACTGATAGTCAAAATACAAATTTTACAATTTCTGTTATTGGTAAATCTTTAGGAGCTAAAAAAACAATTGCACGAATTGATAATTCAGAATTTTTGAATGAATGTGAAGTCGACTTCCGAAAGTTTGGATTAGATTTTATGATTTCCCCACAAGAACTGGCTGCAAACGAAATTAAAATGTTGCTAGACCAATCCTCTTTTAATGATACTGTTGCTTTTGAAAGTGGCGTATTTAATGTAATGGGAACTCCACTAACGTACAATTCTCCAATTGTGGATTTAACCGTTAAAGAGGCAAAACAACAATTTCCTGATGTAGATTTCATTACAATTGCGATTAAAAGACAGGGCGTTGCTCAAACCATTATTCCAAGAGGAGATACCACTTATCAACTAAATGACCAAGTATACTTTTGCGTACCTAATTATAGCATCAAAGACCTCTACCCTATTATTGGTAAGAAGCAATACAATATTAAAAATGTAATGATTCTTGGAGGTAGTAGTATTGGTGAAAAAACGGCACGTAATCTTTGTAAGGAAAATTTTAAGGTAAAATTAATAGAAAAAGACAGAGAGAAAGCTGCCTTATTAGCAGAGCAACTCAGTGATACCTTAGTTATAAATGGTGATGGTAGAGATTTAGAACTTCTTGAAGAAGAAAACATCAGAGAAACGGATGCTTTTATTGCTGTTACAGGGAATTCTGAAACCAACATTATGTCTTGTTTAGTCGCAAAATCTAAAGGCGTAAAAAAGACGATAGCCCTTGTGGAAAATATGGATTATATCGACATTTCTCAAACAATCGGCATTCAGTCTTTAATAAATAAAAAACTAATTGCTGCCAGTAATATTTTTAGACATATTAGAAAAGGAGAAATTTTAGCACTCGCAAATTTACACAATATAGACGCTGAAGTTTTCGAATTTAAGGTACAAGAAGGTACTAAAATAACAGAACATCCTATTAAGGATTTACATTTTCCAAGAGAAGCTGTTTTTGGGGGTGTTATTAGAGATGAAAAAGCGATAATGGCAACTGGAGATCTACAAATTCAAACTGATGACAAAGTGATTGTGTTCTGTTTACCAGAGGCTATAAACACTGTAGAAAGTTTATTCAAATAACAGCATGGGCGCTTTAAATACCAAAATCATATTTCGTTTTTTAGGAATTACTGCAATATTAAACGGATGCTTTATGTTTATTGCATATCCATTTAGTGTTTATCATGATGAAAATGCCAAGTGGGGCATTCTAGGTGCTGGAATCGTAACCGTAATTATTGGATTGCTACTTTATTTTTTAAACAAACCAAAAAGCACAAGTATTCAAAAAAAAGAAGGATATTTAATTGTTACTTTAGGTTGGTTAACACTATCTATTACAGGCATGTTGCCCTATCTTTTTTCTGGAGCAATCCCCAATATTACCAATGCTTTTTTTGAAACTATTTCAGGATACTCCACCACAGGCTCCTCTATTTTAACAAACATAGAGTCCATGCCAAAAGGAATTTTATTTTGGCGAAGTGCAACGCATTGGATCGGTGGAATGGGAATTATCGTTCTTACAATTGCCATTCTTCCTCTTCTAGGTATTGGAGGAATGCAACTTTTTATGGCGGAAGCTCCTGGACCTTCTGCGGATAAATTACACCCGCGAATTACAGATACTGCAAAACGCCTATATTTAATTTATGTTACGCTAACATTCCTGCAATTTTTATTATTAAAAGTAGCGGGCATGACATGGTTTGATGCTATCAATCATGCAATGGCAACAATGAGTACAGGTGGTTTTTCAACAAAAAACAACAGTGTCTCTTTCTACAATAATTTACCTCTTGTCCAATATATTATTATCTTTTTTATGTTGGTTGCTGGAACCAATTTTGTTTTGACTTATTTTGCCTTAAAAGGAAAAATTCAGAAAGTGTTTCAGAGCGAAGAGTTTAAGTATTACTTTTTTGGTATCCTCGGAGTTGCTTCTCTAATTACCGTAATTATTTATTTTTTCCAAGACCCTAACCTACAAACTACGATTGCACATCCTATGGTTTTCGGTAAGGCAGAAAGTGCTATTAGACATGCCCTTTTCATGGTCACTTCCGTCGTGACTACAACAGGTTTTGTTAGCGCAGATTTCACAATGTGGAACTTTTTTGCGACGGGTATCTTCTTTGCCTTATTCTTTACAGGTGGTTCTGCAGGATCTACCAGTGGGGGGATAAAAATAGTAAGGCATATCGTAATGCTTAAAAATAGTTTTTTAGAGTTTAAAAAAGCATTGCATCCAAACGGAATTATACCGGTAAGATATGATGGTAGAGCAGTCAATCAATCCATTGTATTTAATATCATTTCTTTCTTTATCATTTACATGCTCATTTTTGTAATGTCTTCTGTTGCACTAACATTATTTGGTTTGGATTTTCTTTCCGCAGTTGGTGCTGCAGCATCATCTTTAGGTAATATTGGACCCGCAATTGGGTCGGTTAGTCCAGTAGATAATTTTGCTCATTTAACAGACGCTGCAAAATGGTTTTGTTCTTTTTTAATGCTCATAGGGCGTTTAGAATTATTTACAGTTTTAATTTTATTTACGCCTTTCTTTTGGCGTAAAAATTAATTTGCTCCTATATACAAGTGTATTCTACTAACCATTACAGATTTATGTTTTTTTTTGTACCTTTTTAGAAAAAACATGAAAAAGCAAAACGTATTACAAATCCTAACACTTTATATTTTAGTGTTAGCACAAACTAATTTTTATAGCCAAAGTATTGTTATAAATGAAATTGTAACGGATCCGCAACAAGATTGGAGTTCAACTTCGTTTGCATCTCCACCTGGTGGTTCTGGTGGTTCAAATGATGAATGGATTGAACTATACATTAAAACTGCAGGAATAGATCTTACAGGGTGGACAATTGAATTAAATGACACGTCTCCTTTGACAGGAGATCTTACTGAAAACGGAGCATTTGCAATTTCTAATTACATTACATCTGGAACTGGAAGTTTTACGAACACAGCAGCGGGAGATTATCTTGTTTTAGGAAATGTAGCTGGAAGCGGTGCTATGAATAATAAAATTACAATAAATTTAAAAAATGCTAGTGGAACTCTAGTAGACAGTGTAACATTTGGAGGAGGAGCAAGTGAAGCTCCTAACGGTAATGCAACTAGTATTGAAGATGAAGCTATTTTTAGAATCCCAAATGGCACAGATACAGATACCGATAATGTTGATTTTAGCAGCGGTAAATCAAGTATTGGAAGTGAGAATACTTCAGAACAAGTATTATCTATTGAAAGTATTGTTTTAAATAATGTCCGTATTTTTAAAACAAGTTCATTGACTTTGAAGATGAATGGATTACCACAAGGTAAAACCTCAATAGCTCTTTATAATATAATGGGAAAAGAAATCGTAACAACTACATTTATATTTAATGAAAATAAAAAAGAAGTTCCGCTACCAAATTTAACTCCTGGAATTTACTTTACAAAAATACAAACAGCAAAAGGCACTATTAAGAAGAAGATTATTCTGTAAAAGTAACGAAGCATTGAATCGGTTAACAACTGAACTACAACTATTTAAGTTAAGTAATCTTCTATTTTGTATACCTAAAAAAGGAGCTACTTCTATTCTTTTAAAAAAATAGTTTCACATACAAAACAGCAGAAAAAAAACCAATATTTAAGGAACCAACTTCTTAACCGATTCAAAATCTAATCCTCCATAATTTCCAGAACTCATTAGGACAACTGCTGTTTTCTCTATGTTTAAACTGAATAAAAATTCTTTAAATTCTTCTGGGTTTGTATAAATAATCAAATCTTCTCGTTCAAAAGCAGTTGCAATTTGTTGCGCCGTAACTTCTTCTAACTGTTTAATTTTTACAGCGTGAGGAGAGTAAAAAACAACGGCTTTATCTGCAGCATCTAGAGCTCCTTTGTACTCTGCTAAAAATTCTGCATTCAAACTAGAATACGTGTGCAATTCTAAACAAGCAACTACTGTTCTTTCTGAATATTGTTCTTTTACTGCTTTTGTCGTTGCCTCCACTTTACTTGGAGAATGTGCAAAATCCTTAAAAAATACTGTAGAATTATTTTCTGCAACCTTTTCTAGACGCTTACTTGCACCACTAAAACTGGCAATTGCCTCATAAAAGTCATCTTCATCAACACCCATGTGTTGGCAAATCCACTTCGCCCCTGCTAAATTTTGAAGATTGTGTTTCCCGAAAATTTCTAAAGGCAAATCTCCTGCTGACGTTTCTAAAAAAGTAGTTCCGTTTTCTATAAAATGTTTTGGGGTTGTATATGGGTATTTTTTAATATGATTTTCTGATGATTCTACAACTTGTTTTACAATTTCATCTTCTTCATTATACACCATACTTCCTCCATTAACCATGGAATCTGTAAAAATTCTAAACTGGTCGATATAATTCTCAAATGTTGGAAAAACATTGATATGATCCCAAGCAATACCACTCAATAACGCGATATTTGGTTTGTACAAATGAAATTTAGAACGCATATCTATTGGCGAACTTAAATATTCATCACCCTCTAAAACAATAAAATCGTTTTCTTTGGTTAGGTGCACCATGGTTTCAAAACCTTCTAATTGTGCACCAACCATATAATCTACTTCTTTTTCATGGTACTTTAAAACATGTAAAATCATAGAAGTTATGGTGGTTTTCCCATGGGAACCCCCAATTACAACCCGTGTTTTATTTTCAGATTGTTCATATAAAAACTCAGGATATGAATATATTTTCAATCCTAATTCTTGGGCTTTTAACAATTCAGCATTGTCTTTTTTAGCATGCATCCCTAAAATAATTCCATCCAAATCTGGTACTATTTTTTCAGGAAACCATCCAAACGCTAAAGGCAACAATCCCTGTTTTTCTAAACGAGATTTAGAGGGATTGTGAATTGTATCGTCACTACCAGAAATTTGGTATCCTTTTTGAGACAAAGCAATCGCTAGGTTGTGCATTGCGCTTCCGCCAATGGCAATAAAATGAATTTTCATTGAACATAATTTTGAAGAACAAAAATACAAAAGCTTTGTAAAATATAAAGTATCTTTATAAGTAAACTAACATTAAAAAAAGTTTTACCAGTTCAAACGGCTCGTTAACTAATAGTCGTTTTTTTTATTGACAGATTTAAACGTATTTTGGAAAAAATAAACATGATGATTATGAGGAGATTTACAACAACATTGCTACTACTGCTTTTTTTTTCGACAATTGCCAACGCACAAAAATCTTTTGAGAGTCTTTGGTTAAAAGTGGAGCAGTTTGAAGTAGATCAATTGCCCAAATCAGCAAGAAATAGTGTAGAAGAAATTTACACAAAAGCAGCAAAAGAAAACAACTCCTCTCAATTGGTGAAATCACTTTTTTATAAAAGTAAATTTTCTTTGACTCTAGAAGAGGATGCCCAATTAAAGGTGATAGAAGAGTTTAAAAAGCACATTGCTAACAGTAAATTTCCAATAAAAAATGTGTTGGAAAATGTATTAGGAAATTTATATTGGCAATATTTTACGCAAAATAAATATAAGTTCTACAACCGAACAAAAACTGAAAACAAAGTTGACTCAAAAGATTTTAGGACTTGGGATTTAAATACGCTGTTTGAAGAAATTCATATGCATTTTAATGCGTCCTTAGAAAATGAAGAAAAACTACAAAAAGTAGGTATTCGTGATTTTGCTGACATCTTGCTCATTCAAAAAGAGTCTAAAAAATACAGCCCTACTTTATATGATTTCTTAGCAAATAACGCGTTGGTCTTTTATAAATCTTCGGAAACTTCAATAACAAAACCAGCAGATCAATTTAAGGTTGATAATCCAATATTTTTAAGTGATGTAAAAACATTTTCTAACCTAGAATTAACTTCAAAAGATAGCTTTTCGCTGCAATTCAACGCGATAAAAATTTATCAAAAACTCATTCAATTTCATTTAAAAGAAGCCCATTTAGACGCACTTGCAACTATTGACATTCATCGGTTACATTTTGTAAAACAACATGCCATTTTTCAGCATAAGAAGCAAACTTTTATAACCACTTTAAAAGCATCCAAAGAAAATTTCAAGAAAAAGGAAGTGAGTGGTTTGTATGCTTTTGAAATTGCGAAGGTTTACAGAGATGACGCCAATGCTTATAAAGCGAATAAAGAAGAGAAAAACAGATTTAAAAACGTGAAAGCAATCACTATTTGCGATCAGGTGATTCATGATTTCCCAAACAGTTTTGCTGCAAGAAATTGTAGGGTTTTAAAAAATCAAATATTCGCAAAATCACTGTCTATTACTTCAGAAAAACACATTCCAATCAACACTAATTCAAGAGTATTAGTCCACTATAAAAATATTGAAAAAGTAGTTTTCACGGCCTACAAAATAACAAACAAACAATGGTCTCAATATAACAATCTATATCAATTAGATGCAAAAATTAAATTGATCGACTCTTTAGAAAAGGTTAAAGATTGGAATTTTAAATTGCGGGATGAAAACGATCTCCTAGCACATAGCACAGAAGTAATTGTTCCAAAATTTGATCGTGGAAATTATTTAATTGTAGCCTCTGAAACTCAAAACTTGAAAGAAGACACCATTTACGGTACAACTGTCATTCAAGTAACAAATTTAACTTTAATTGAGCAGGCTTTTGAAGGGAAGTACACGTATCAAATAGTCAATCGAAACACTGGAAAAGCTGTTGAAAATGCTGAAATTCATTTGAAAAATAAAAAAAGAAAAAGAAGTGCTTTTATCGATAAAAAATTAACGACCGATGCAAACGGGTTTGCTTCTTTTCAAAGCTTGGAATATTATAATAATGTAGAAATAAAGGTAAAAACAAATAATGATCTTGCCTCTTTTAGTAATTATTATTTGAATAAAAAATATAAAGAAAATACGCGCAAAGAGAAGGCTTCCATAAAACCATTTATTTTTACTGATAGAAGTATATACAGACCCGGAAAAACGGTCTATTTTAAAGCAATTGTAATTAAAAAACAAGGAGCTAAATCTGAAATATTTCAAAATGAATATGTGAAAGTTACGCTCGAAGATGTTAATAGACAAGAAATAAAAACGCGTGATTTAAAATTGAATGAATTTGGCTCTATAGCGGGAGAATTTATTTTACCAAATAATGGTTTGACGGGTCAGTTTTCTCTTAAAATTAGCCAGAGCTCTAAAACGAACCCTAATTTTTACATAAATAATAACAACGCTTATATTTCTGTTGAAGAGTACAAACGTCCAAAATTCAAAACCGAATTTAAATCCGTAACAGAGAGCTTTAAACTCAATGATTCTATAAAAATTAATGGTTTTGCAAAAGCTTTTTCTGGCGCAAATATTACAGATGCAAAAGTAGTATATAGCGTCCACAGAAAAGTGCAATACCCAAGTTGGTGTTATTGGCGAAGACCAAATCCTTCTTCTAAAGCTCAAGAAATCACAAATGGAAAAAGTAGTACAAATGAAAAAGGAGAATTTAAAATTATCTTTAAAGCAATACCCGACGAAAGTGTTTCGAAAGAAAATCTACCCGTTTTTATATACGAGGTTACAGCAGATGTTATAGATATCAATGGTGAAACTAGAAGCGCAACAACTATTGTAAAAGTGGGGTATCATAGTTTGTTAGCAACAATTTTGTTAGATAATAAAATTGATAAAAATCAAAAAGAAACTATTTTAAAAGTAGATACTAAAAACTTAAACAAAGAATTCATTGCTGCCAAAGGCAGCATTAAAATATACAAATTACAAGCACCTAAAAATCCACTACGAAAAAGACCATGGAGTGTTCCGGATTATCAAGATATTTCTGAAAACACATTTAGAACTTTATTCCCAAATGATCCTTATTCAGAAAATGAAACTGATGAAAAAAACCGGAAAAAAGGTGAAATGGTTTTTTCTAGAAATTTTGACACAGAAACTTCAAAAGAAATTCAACTTAAAAATATTAAAAATTGGGTTTCAGGAAAATATATTGTCTTGCTGGAAAGCAAAGATAAATTTGGTCAAGAAGTAAAAGATGAACAAAGGTTCTCTCTTTTTTCATCAAAAGAAAAACAGGTTGTAGACAACACCCTTTTTGTAATTCATACGGACAAACTAACTTATCAAGTAGGAGATGTTGTCGCAATCACAGTGGGATCTGCTTCAAAAGATATTACAGTTGTTGTTCAGGTTGAAAAGAATTATAAAATAATAGCAACTCGTTTGGTTCCCTTAAACAACAATACCAAAACAATAGAAATTCCTATAAATAAAAATGATGTTGGAGGTTTTGCTGTAAAGTATCATTTTGTGAATTACAATTACTTTAAAAGTGGAAACTTGCAAATTAACGTTCAAGAAAAACTAGAAACGATCCATATTGAAACCAATATTTTTAGAGATAAATTACAGCCAGGGCAGAATGAAACTTGGAGTTTCACTATTAAAAATGATAAAAACAACCAGGTTACTGCAGAAGTTTTGGCTTCGATGTATGATGCCTCTTTAGACGAATTCAAACCTCACAATTGGCAGTTTCAACCGATTACACCAAAAGCGAAATACTATTCGTATGCTGTTAGTAATGCTAATCAAAGTATGGGGATTTCTAATTTTAATATTAGAAATCCCCAAAGAAGGTATTTTGGCTTTGCTTCTATTTCATATGACAATTACAACTGGTTTGGGTTTCACCTACAAAATAATAATTGGTACAACCGACAATATTTAAGAAACATAGAAAGAAAACTCAATTCTATCAGAAAAGAATTTGATGGAACTATTACGGGTTTTGTTTCAGATAAAAATGGAACCCCTTTACCGAGAGTAAATGTTCGAATAAAAGGAACCTCTTTTGGAACGACTACAGATTTTGATGGTAATTATTCCATCAGAATAAAAAAAGGAGACATCTTAACTGTTAATTATTTAGGTTTTATTTCCAAAGAATTTTTAGTTGGTAGTCAAACTAATATTGAAGTAATATTAAAAGAAAATTCAGAACCTTTAGAAGAACTTGTTGTGGCTGGTTATGGAGCTTCAAGACAAAGAAAAGATATGACTGGTGCTCCTAATGAAGCAAATGCAGGAGTTATGCTAGACAATTCTTCAAAGTTAGGTGAAGCGGAAGTAGCTTTTATCAAAATTGTAGAAAATCCAAGAAAAGAAAAGCAAGAAAAAATCGCTCTTGATGAAATTAAAACCCGTAAAAACTTTAAAGAAACTGCCTTCTTTTATCCACAATTAAGAACAGATAAAAACGGACAACTCCGTTTCTCTTTTAACATACCAGAGGCATTAACTCGTTGGAAATTACAATTATTAGCGCATACTTCAGACCTGAAAGCAACTACAAAAACCCTGCAAACAGTTACTCAAAAAGAGTTAATGGTAGTGCCAAATGCACCTCGTTTTTTACGCGAAGGAGATCACATCACTTTGAGTGCAAAAATCACCAACTTAACAAACAATGAGCTTTCTGGAGTTTCAAAATTAATATTGACGAACGCAATTACGGGAGAAGAGATTACACAAGAATTATTTAGCAATATTGGTGCGCGTCCTTTGAAAGGAATGCCACAAAGTGACCAAGTAAAATTCACCGTTGGCAAAGATGGAAACACAAGCGTTTCTTGGAATTTATCTATTCCAGAAACGGTAGAAGCCATTCAATATAAAATCGTAGCAAAGGCGGGTGGTTTTTCAGATGGAGAACAAAATGTATTGCCTGTTTTATCAAACAGAATGCTGGTTACAGAAACAATGCCCATGTGGGTTCGTTCTAATCAAACCAAAACCTTTACGTTAGCGAAGTTAAAAACCAATACTTCATCCACTTTAAGAAATCATAAATTAACCTTAGAGATGACGTCAAACCCTGCTTGGTATGCCCTTCAATCTTTGCCGTATTTAATGGAATATCCTTATGAATGTGCAGAGCAAACCTTCTCTAGGTATTATGCAAATACGTTGGCGAGTTTTGTTTCGAATTCAAACCCTAAAATTCAAACAGTTTTTAATGCTTGGGCAAAGTCCGATGCACTCCTCTCTAATTTAGAAAAAAACCAAGAATTAAAATCTTTGATAATTCAAGAAACTCCTTGGTTAAGAGATGCACAATCGGAAACGGAACAAAAAAAGAGAATTGCCTTATTGTTCGATTTGAATAAAATGAAAAACGAACAAGAAAGAGCCATGAATAAACTAAAAGATATTCAAATGAATTCTGGTGGTTTTCCTTGGTTTAAAGGAAGTAGATATGAGAGCCGATTTATTACCCAACATATTACAACAGGTTTTGGTCATTTGAAAAAATTAGGTGTCACGGATTTTGACAAATCAACTCAAAAAATGATAGAGAAATCTGTAAGGTATCTCGATGGAGAATTGCTAGAACAATTTGAGAGATTGTTAGAAAACGCAGCAAAAATCAAACAAAGAGCAAACACAAGAAAGAAAGGAGAAACCGAATACACAGCCTATCTAGCGAAAAATAATTTAGGCTATTTTGCAATTCAGTATTTATACATGCGTAGTTTTTATAATGATATTTCTTTGAATGATAACTTACGAAAAGCAGTAGCATATTACAGCAAACAAACCCAAACTTATTGGAATGCGTATAATTTATATGCCAAAGGGCAAATTGCATTAGCGCTGTTTAGGAATGACAAAAAAACAATTGCTAACAAGATTTTAAAGTCATTAAAAGAGAATTCAATTACCACGAAGGAATTAGGAATGTATTGGAAATCAAATACTGCTGGTTATTACTATTATCAGGCTCCTGTAGAAACACAAGCTCTTTTAATTGAAGCTTTTTCTGAAATTGAAAGGGATGTTGAAACCATTGATAATTTAAAGGTTTGGCTCTTAAAAAACAAGCAAACTAACCGATGGAAAACGACCAAAGCAACTACAGAAGCTGTGTATGCATTACTATTAAATGGAAGCGACTGGATTTCAGTTACCGAAATGATAGACGTAAAAGTAGGGAATAAAAAAATTGATCCATCCACCTTAGTAGACGTCAAAGTAGAAGCAGGTACAGGTTATTTTAAAACTTCATGGAATGGTGATGAAATTAAAAAAGAAATGGGAGATATTACCCTTACCAAAAAAGGAAAAGGCATCGCTTGGGGAGGTTTATATTGGCAATATTTTGAGGATTTAGACAAAATTACATCCGCAGAAACGCCACTAAAATTGAATAAAAAGTTATTCTTAAAAGTAAATTCTGATAGTGGAAAAAAACTGCAAAGAATTACGGATACAACCCAATTAAAAGTTGGAGATTTAATTACTGTAAG
Source organism: Polaribacter sejongensis (assembly GCA_949545755.1). Lineage (GTDB taxonomy): Bacteria > Bacteroidota > Bacteroidia > Flavobacteriales > Flavobacteriaceae > Polaribacter > Polaribacter sejongensis_A. Next base: position 14,049 of record CATITK010000082.1, read on the forward strand.
AATTGAGTTACGTTCAGACAGAAACTTAGAATTCATTCATATGAAAGATATGAGAGCCTCTGGTGTTGAGCCAATAAATGTTTTATCAAAATACAAATGGCAAGATAATTTAGGCTATTATGAAAGTACGAAAGATGCTGCAACCAATTTCTTTTTTGACAGGTTACCAAAAGGGATTTATGTTTTTGAGTATGATGTAAGAGTGAATAACGCTGGTGATTTCAGTAACGGCATTACAACGATACAGAGTATGTATGCTCCAGAATTTAGCAGTCATTCTGAAGGAGTAAGAATTAAAATTGAAAATTAATCTAGAAATTTGTTAGACAATCCATCTTACTTCCGAACGTGTTTCAAAATCTAAAAAGACAAGGTTCAAAAACGCTTAATTTTTTCGTAGTTTTGTCAAAAATTTCACAAAATGATTTTATCTGAAATCCCAAATATAAAACACACAGAGGCAAACAACTTTTTCTTACTTGCAGGCCCTTGTGCCATTGAAGGTGAAGAAATGGCATTAAGAATTGCTGAAAAAGTAATTACCATCACCGATAAATTAGAAATTCCTTACATTTTTAAAGGAAGTTTTAAAAAAGCAAACAGGAGTAGAATTGATAGTTTTACAGGAATTGGTGATGAAAAGGCATTGAAAATTTTACGCAAAGTTTCTGAAACTTTTAATGTACCCACTGTAACAGATATTCATGAAGTTTCTGACGCAATAAAAGCGGCTGAATATGTAGATGTGTTGCAGATTCCTGCTTTTTTAGTGCGCCAAACGGACTTAGTGGTCGCTGCAGCAAAAACGGGGAAAGTAGTCAACTTAAAAAAAGGGCAATTTATGAGTCCTGCTGCCATGAAACACGCAGTACAGAAAGTAAAAGATGCGGGATCACACAAAGCTTGGATTACAGATAGAGGAACGATGTTTGGATATCAGGACATGATTGTCGATTTTAGAGGAATTCCTGAAATGCGCGAATATGCTCCCACAGTACTCGATGTTACCCATTCATTACAACAACCAAATCAAACGATAGGAGTTACAGGAGGAAGACCCGAAATGATAGAAACTATTGCTAGGGCTGGAATTGTAAATAATGTAGATGGGTTGTTTATTGAAACTCATTTTGATCCTGCAAATGCAAAATCGGATGGTGCAAATATGTTACATTTAGATAAATTAGAAGGTTTACTTTCTAATTTGGTTGCTATTAGAAAAACTGTAAATACTTTATAATAATATCATAAAATACTTATAATCAATAACTTTAACCACATAAGTGTTTTAGACCTGTTAGGTTTTAAAAACTTGACAGGTCTTGGTAATAATAAATTATAGGCACAATTTTTGTTTTGTAAAAGTTGTTTACCTTTTTAATATGATGAAACAACTTTTATTTTTTTTATTTCTGATTCACTTTTCCACCCAAAGTCAAGATTTTACAAAAGTTGATGCTCTTGTAAAAAACTACCCAAGATTTTCTAAAGTTGAAAATTTAGCTTTACAAATTGAAAAAGATTTTACTTCTGATAAAGAAAAAGCAAGAGCAGCGTTTTTTTGGTTGGCAAAAAATATTCGATATAACTTAAGAGAATATTATAATCCAAAACAAAGAAGTTACAACTTTAGATATTCTTCTAAAGAAGAAAGAAAACAAAAATTACAAGTTTTTAAAGACAAATTAGTTGCTGAAACCTTTTTGAATAAAACTGGAGTTTGCGAAGAATATGCCCAATCTTTTAAAAAAATTTGCGACTTATTAGGTTTAGAGTCTGAGGTGATAAAAGGGGCTGTTAGAAATAATCCTGATGAAATAGGGAAATATGAAAACGATACAAACCATGTTTGGAATGCAGTAAAATTAGATAATAAATGGATTGTTTTAGATGCAACTTGTGCTGCAGGTTATGAAAATAATGGACGTTGGATACGTAAGTTTAATAACTATTTTTACAACATCCCAAAAGAAAAAATATTTAAAACGCATTTTCCTGAAGATAGCATTTGGATATTACGCTTTGGTAGAATTACTAAAAGAGAATTTTACAATCAGCCAATATATGGTAATAGCTTATTAAGTTCTAACGCAAGTTTAATTTCACCCAAAGACGGAATTATTAACGTAAATTCTTCTAAAGAAATTACGTTAAAATTTAAAAATTTAGACATTAAATATATTATTTCATACACATTTAAAGGAATGAGATATTCTCAAAAACCCATAATTACAAGAGAAAACACTATTTCTACTTTAACAATTAAAAATGCACAAAAAAATTCTGAACTGATTTTGTACATCAACCGAAAAGCTGCGCTTCAGTTTAAAACAGAATAATATTTTAATTAAAAACAGAAGCTAAAGAACTTAAAAATTTCCTTTAAAGATTCTTCACTCGTTCCTCGCTCTGAATAACAAATAACTATTTCCTTTTATAAAACCCTTTATCTCTTAATTGATGCGCTTCGCTTAAAACAGCAATTAAAATTTCTTCATTAATATCTTCTAAGGTAAAATATCGTAACGATTTTACTACTTTTCTACCATCAGAAATTAAATGCTCATTGTATTTTGTTAAATGTGCAGATACCCAAAAACCAACATCTACAAATCCTTTTTTCTTTGACGGATTTAAATAACAAAAAGGTTTGTTATCTATAGAATAAAAAGGAAGTCTCCATTTAAATTGTAATTCTGCTTCTATAAAACTGCTTTCTATTAAAATTTGTAAATGCAATAAAATAGATTTAAACGGTTCTGGCTGATTTAAAATAAACTCTTCTGCTGGTTTCATTAGTTTCTATATATTTGTACTCATCTGCTAAAGTTAAATAAATTATGAATACACAAGAAAAAAATTCTAATCATTTTGTATTAAAAGGACTTGTAAGTATTCTTATTGGCATTTTTATTTTTGGTGTCGCTTATCTTATAAAAACGATTTTAAAAGAATTCTTAACTGATGACAGTCCTTTAGGAATGTTATCTACCGAAATTATAGAAATATTCATTATTTTTCTTATTTTTTGTGGCTTACTATTTGCCTCCTTGGCGCTATTTTTCAGTGGTAAAAGAAGTGCTAAAAAAAAGCAATACCCTCTTTGGAATCAGAAAACGAAGACTGCTTTTCGAAAATATATACTTTTCATCATCATAGCGTTTGGTAGCTTAATGCTTTTATTCAACTTAGGTTTCGTGGAGTACCTTACGCCTACTTTTCTAATTATTTACGCATTTTTGTTGTTTACTTTTAAGAATAAAGCGCGTAAAAATCTGCTAATCTTAGCGGGTTTAAATGTGTTTTTAGCACTTATTTGCTTCTTAATACCTAGCTATTGGTTCGCTTCCTTTTCTATTCTCGGAATTGCGCATATTACGTATGGTGTTGTTGAAAAAACTAAAATCGCTTCCTAATTTCTCTTATAATATATTCAAGTCCATTTAATTGAAGTTCATAGACCAACTCCATTTGTTTTCCTAACTTTCCGTTAGGAAAACCTTTGTTTCTATACCAAACAATATAATGTTCTGGTAGGTCGATAAGGAATCTGCCTTTGTATTTACCAAAAGGCATTTTCATTCTAGCTAAGTCAATTAAAATTTGTTGGTCATTTAGCATGGTTAAATCGTATCTTTTGGGCTGTAACGTTGAAAACAGATTGCTTAATTAATTATTCATTTTATATCTATGTATTTCCATCAATATAATCTTGTAAATATAAAAAACGTTCGGTAAGTCTTCCATCCGCTGTCATCTTAGCTCGCTGTAAAATTCCATCTTTATCATTATTAAAAAAAGCAGGAATTACATTTTCTAAAAATAATTTCCCGAAACCTTCACTCGCATCTTTTGGTAATTCGCAGGGTAAATTGTCTACTGCCATTACAACAATAGCGTCCTTATCTTTATAACCCACTTCTTTTTCAGTGGCTGCATCATATCCATAAAAGGGTGATGAAATTGTAGATGCTCTTATTGTAGATGCTATAGGACCCGCTATGTCACAAGAAATATCTGCAACAAATTGTATTTTAAATTTATCTGATTTAGCCTCTTCTTTAGTATATAAATAAGGAGCTCCATTTCCGTAAAAATGACCCGCAATAAAGAAATCTGTGACCGCTGCAAAACGCATGAAATTAGAAGTATAATTTTCTGGGTGCTTATAAAAATCAAAATTATCAAATACTTGTCCGTCGATACGTTTGTTGTAATCTAAAACATCTACCAAACAATATACAGGTTCTTCAAATAAATTATTTAGATATGCATCAACAGCAACCTGTTTTATATTCATGATATCTAACATTTCTTTAACACCAGAGGCAACTTTCCCATTTCCAGTTAAAAGAATTTTTAAATTAGGTAAATGAAGCTGTTGCAGTAATCCTATCAATTCATTTTGACTGTCTAAGGTTTCTAATTTTGGTAAATTAAAGGTTTGTTTTTTCAACCCAATGGCTCTAAAACCATTATAAGCACCTGTAATTCCTGCATAATGTCCAAAACCAATTAAACGGATTCCATTTTCTTTGATAATCGTTTCATGGTCATATAATTCTATGTTTTTTTGAAGAATCGCCTGAAGCAATTTGCGATTATAAGATTGTTTTTTAATCGTATGACTGAAAAAAAAATATTTCTTATTACTGATTAAAGCAGTAATTGGCACTTCTTTTACGCCTAATAAAACATCACAATCTGACACATTTTCGACAACTTCAATTCCCACTTCTTTATAGGCAGCGTCAGAAAAAACTCTAATTCCTGACGACTCTACCTTGATAGACGCTTCTGAGAATTTATGCTTGAGCTCTTTTAGTTTTTCTGGTGAAAAAACAACTCTCCTGTCTGGTGGGGTTTTACGCTCTTTTATAATGCCAAACTTCATGTTTTATTGAATTTTATAAGAGACGGAAACTCGGTGCTCTTAAAAGGTATAATATTGGGTCGAAGATATTCGATTTTATAATGATAAGCAACTGTATTTTTTTATACTTTTGTAGAAGGATTTTTTCTCTTAAAAGAAAATATTTTTTTGACATTTTGGGGACGACTGGTTTTGACAGCAAGGACAGTAAATTGGTAAGCATACCGAGTTATGAAATAACACTCGTAAAACCTAATTTCAACTTTTTAAACGGCGAAGATAACTACGCTTTAGCTGCATAATCCGAATTACAGTAGGATTGGCCTCGGCACACTAGGTGTGCAAGCTTTATGTCCACGAACAGCCTTGATTTACGGCGTTTCACTTTTGGATATCGTAAAAGTAAATATAGAAAACCTGGTACTTTGACAGGTTTTTGAAACTAAAGAAGTTAAGCTAAAAGTGGATTGTTCTTAATCAGCTTTTGGTCGAAAATCAAGAAAGAACTATATATGTAGAAAGCTTCTTGGCTGCTTGTTTGGACCCGAGTTCGATTCTCGGCGTCTCCACAAAGACCTGTATATCTATTTGATTTACAGGTCTTTATTTTTTTAGGTGACAAATAAGGTGACAAGCATTTATGAAAAAAAAATGAATAAACACCCATTAACACTAACAAAAAACTTAACTTTTTTAACTTTTTTAACAAAACATTACGATGCTAAAGAAAGCTATATAAAAGATACAACATAGTCCAATTATCAAACTTTTTCTTAAAAGACCTTGATAGGCTTAGAGAGTTTACAGAAACATATAAAAACCGAAAGCTTCAGAATGTTTAATATCCCTTTAGTCTTCCTTTAAAGACATACACAGTACTTATAGAACCTTACACTTATAATACTCTTTATATGGGTCTTTTTATATATTTTGGTCGAGTTCAGTAGTAAAGATATTAGGATAGTAGAACTCACTAAAAAACACTATTCCCCTCGGCTTTATTATTGACATTCATAACTCACTTTCAAAATGAGTAAAAGACACTAAATACCATTTAAAAACCCTACAAAAATTATATTTATAGGGTTTATTCTTTTTATAATGCTAATGAAAATTAATTCTACGGTATCAATTATATTCAACTCAACACCCTTAAATTATTCAATTCCTTCACTAAGAAGCTTTAACTATTTAGTTTTTAATCACTTTAATGGTTTTAAACATTCCTTGTTTCATAAATTTAAAGGTATAAACTCCGCTATCAAATTCTGAAATATTAATATTACTCTGATTTGAATTATCAAGATTAATTTTTAAAAGTGATTGTCCCAATACATTGTAAATTTCTAAAGTTTTAAATTTCGTTTGAGAATTGTCAAAATTGATAATAGAATTTGTTGGATTTGGGTACAGTTTTATATCATTGCCTAGCACTTCATTTTCTAAACCTAGCGTATTTGTATCGTAGGTTGCACTCCAACCATCCATTCTTAAAGCTTCATCTGAAACAAATAAAATAAACATACTGTTTCCTGAAGAAGTAATTAACTCTGGTAATGTATTCCCTGAAAATACACCTAGCACAGGAGCATTTTCGTCCATACCATCAAACACGATTACTCCGTCATAATCCAATTCGGTATCAAATTCTGAAAAAGTTAAATTAATTGTATTTCCGCTACTCGGTTGAATTAGCCACGAACAATGAGAATTATTAATATAGTTTTCTATTCCACTACCATCGCTTAAAGTGCCGTTGTCTGCTGTTAATGTTTCGTTACTGCAAATAGGAGATTGAATAGATGTATAAAAAGCTTTCCAACCTTGAAAAGTATTAGAAGTATCCGAATTAAAGGTAATAAACATACTGCCATTTGTAGATGTTAAATTTGGTGGTAAAGAACTACCAGAGAATTTACCAAGAACGGTTTTTGCAGATGCAACCCCTGATTTATACATAAAAATAAAAGACGGTTCTAATCAGACTGTTTACACATCTGATAATTATGACAATATTAATCCTTCTGTAACATTTCCAAATCTAAACATATTGCTAACTAATCCTCCCTACACAGCCGAAATTTGGGATTATGACTCTGCAAACTCGGATGATTTTGGTGGTTCTTATTCAATCTCAACATCGAGTGGAACACAAAGTTGGTCGGGCAGTGGTAATAATGGAACATACTTAATTTCAGTTCATGGAAATCCTGCATTAGATGTACATTGGGGAATGGAAGAAACTTACGACTTTTATTTAAATGTGTTTAGTAGAAATAGTTATGATGGAAATGGTAGTGTAATCAAACAGTATCTGAATCCACCACCCACAGTCGATCCTAGATTAGGTGCCCTACCAAACAATGCATTTGCTGCTCCACCACCATACAATTTAATGGTTTACGGAATGGGTGATGGTATTAAAAACAGTCCATTTGTTGGGCTTGATGTTGAAGGACACGAATTTACTCATATGGTGGTTAATAATAATGGTAATGGTGGTTTAACATATCAAGGAGAATCTGGAGCATTAAATGAATCATTTGCTGATATTTTTGGGACTTGTGTTGAGTTTTATTCAGGAGTGAATCCTGACTGGAATATTGGAGAAGATGTTGTGATTGGAAAACCATATATGAGAAGTATGTCAAATCCTCAGAGTGCACAACAACCTGATACTTATGGAAATAATGACCCGAATTGGGTAAACCCAAATAGTACACTAGACCGCGGTGGTGTTCACGTTAATAGTGGTGTTCAAAATTATTGGTTTTATTTATTAAGTCAAGGAGATTCTGGCACTAACGAACTGGGAAATACGTATTCAGTAACTGGAATTGGAATTGCAGATGCAAGAAAAATAGCATACAAAAACTTAGTAACCTACTTAACTCCAAATGCAACATACATAGATGCCTATAATGGTGCTTTACAATCAGCAGAAGATTTATTCGGGAATCCATCAACACAATACACATCTGTTAGACAGGCTTGGTATGCAGTTGGTATTGGAAATGACCCAAATAATTATTGTAGTGGCACAACTAATTTAACTGCTCCAAGTGGAACAGTTACAGACGGAAGTGGAACAGCAAGTTATAATAATAACGCAAATTGTAAGTGGGTTATAGCTCCAACAGGTGCAACACAAATAACTTTAAATTTCACAGAATTTAATACAGAAGCTGATTATGATATTGTTACAGTCTATGATGGTCCAGATGATACTTATCCTGTTCTTGCAACATGGTGGGGAAATACTTTGCCTACAACTATTACTACCACTGATGGGGTAGGTGCAATGTGTGTAAAATTTACATCAGACACTTTGGAGAATTTTAGTGGTTGGTCTGCAAATTATACAGCAACAGTCGTTCCTGCTACTTGCGGAGGTTTAACAACTTTAACTAACGGAAGTGATTCTTTTAATGATGGTTCAGGAATAGATAACTATATTAATAATCAGCAGTGTGCTTGGTATATTGCACCGCCGTGTGCGTCAAGTGTAACACTGTCTTTCACGGAATTTGATACTGAATTAAACTTTGATGGTATTGTTGTTTATGATGATTTAAGCGGCACTAATATTTTAGGGAGTTTTTCAGGAAATACAATACCCTCAAATATTACTTCAAACACAGGCGAAATGCTAGTTGTTTTTGTTTCTGATTATTCAACCTCTTTGGGTGGTTTTAATGCAAGTTACACCTCAACAGGAACATCTAATTATAGTTTAGCTGACACTGTACTAAATACATCAGATTATGGCGAAATATCAGACGGAAGTAGTGCAACTGATTATTTTAATAATACAAGCAGTTCTTGGTTAATACAACCACCACAAGCAACATCTATTACGCTTGATTTTACAGAATTTGATTTAGAAGTAGCTTCATCCGATGGTAGCACTATATATGATTATGTTACTGTTTATGATGGAATAGATTCAAGTTCTCCCGTGTGCCACCAACTTTGAGCAACGGTTGAAATTGTAAAAGATGATAATTTTGGAACACCTGTCCAAGATGAAGAAGGGCTTGTAAAGTCTGTTGAACCAGTAAATCCAGCAGTTGTTAATCCTATTGCATTTGTAGCGTTGTAAGTTTCAATATTTCTTCCGCTTTCTCTTAAACGGTAACTACCAGAATAACTATCGCAAATGATATTTTGCGAACCACTATATAGTGTTTGTGCAGTTCCTGGTACATCTGCGTGAGCAACAAGGTTTATTTCGTTAATTACTTTACCTGTTTTTGCATCAACAAACACATTAGCCATTACAAAAGGTTGGTAAGCATCTATTCTTACTTTATAAGCTAAGGTATAGTTTGCTTCATTTTCAGATGATATTTTGTAAATCACCTTTTCAATTGGGTATTCTTTAATTAGTTCTGTTACTTTTTTGTACGCTTTAGCCTTATTTAGGGCTTGTGCTTCTGTTAGAACAATGCTGGTGTCCAAATTATCAAACTCAGCTATTTTACCGTTTACAGCATAGGCGTTTCCATTTTTATAATGAAGCAGTACTGAGCCACCATAAACTTTAAAACCCTTATATTGCTGTTGGTAATTATAATGTGTGGTATTGTAATTATCTGTTTTTTCAGACATTAATTGAAATGAGTGTTCTTTTTTTATGCCAAACCAGTCATTAAACTGTTCTGCTAATTTTTTTTAGAACCTTTTGCATTAATGCCTTTAGCTGATAAGTTGTTTTCATTATCAAAATTTAACATAAAAGAACCATTAACAATCTTTATTTTTTTAGAAGGCTGTTGTTGCTTTGCAGTTAAGTTTGAACTTGGTGTGATAATTCCTTTAGTTTGTTGAACCTTTTTTGTTTGAAAAGGACTCTTTATTATTGGAACTGTTGGTTGTTTTACTTGCCCAAAAGACACTAAGCTTGTCAGTAAAACGGCTAATAATAGTAGTATTTTTTTTTTCATAGTAATTTTCAATCTCTTCCTAAAAAGATTTTTAGTTTTTAGTTAAACTAACATGAAACTTTCAATTTCCGTTCTGTTCGGTTTTATTTTTAAAAAGGCTTTGTTTATTGCCTTTCGTGGTTTCAAGATTTTTAATTCCATTTAATGTATTCTATTTTTCAGTAGGTCAATTTAATTCTTTATTTTCTATATCATTCGAGCGTTGGCAAAAAACAGCTCTTTTATTTTTTTTTGCGTTGGCATTTTGCGTTGGCAAAAAAATGAATGTGCTGTTTGTGCGTTGGATTTTTTAGTTCAAATGCTCAATTTTAGTTCGATTTTCGCATTACTTACAACGTTTGGCTAAACTGCGTTTTTAATGCAGTTTAGGTTTTGTTATGCACTCTTTCTTTTTTAATTCTTGGAAATTTTATTTATGGCAAGCTTTCAATGATTAGATCCAAATTAGCAGCTGTAGTTTCATTCATTATAATAGAGTAGGTATCCCCTTGTTGTGGAGTAACATCTAACAAACCATAATACAATTGATTATTAATGACAGAAATAATCAATAGGTTTAATGGGACATTTGCTAAATGAGTTTCATTGATGATATTATTTGTTATAGTTCCCCAGCTATTAGTACCTACTGGCCATACAGTATTGTTATCCTTGAATATTGCAAAAGCGGTAGTGTTTGAATCGTCTAAACCTTCAATGCCAATTAGGTTAAATACACAGTCAAAATAAGATACTGTATAGTCAAATGCATCTATATTGCCCCATCCTAAAGAGTCTAAACTTATTTCATAACTATTGTCAACTGAATTAAATGTGAAACTTGAATTGCTAGTGATATCATCAGGTTCTTCAAGAATATCATTTGCTTCAACCCAATTAAGA
>CATITK010000083.1 GCA_949545755.1 Polaribacter sejongensis
GTTGCATAGCTTACAGCATCTTCTTCAACTTTGTTTGCTAAAAATGTAAATGATAATTGATATAAACTCACTAATCCAAAAAGGATTGCGAATAATTTAATAAGTCCTTTGTTTTGCATGTTATTTATTTTTTGTCGACTTCTTTTTTTTAAAACGAGCAAATATAGTATTTCAAAGTCCTTTAAACAATTATTTAACAATATTTGTGTGCCTGTTTTTGATGTTTTTATGATTTGTCAAATTTCGAATTAAGGTAGGGTTTTAAATAGCGCCTTTAAATACTTGGAATTAAATAAAATAAAGATGTGTATAAATGAATAAAAAATCCAACCTATGGTTGGATTTTTAGAAATATGTGTATGTGCTTATTTATTTTAGATATCTAATAATCCATTGGTTTTAGAAACACCAATTGCAGATTCTTGAAGATGTGCTTTTTCGGTAGCACTTAAATTAATTTCAACAATACTTTCAATCCCGTCCTTCCCTAAAACAACAGGAACTCCAATGCATAAATCATGTAATCCATATTCTCCTTCTAATAAGGTTGAACATGGAAATATTTTTTTAGTATCACAAGCAATTGCTTGCACCATACCAGAAACTGCAGCTCCAGGAGCATACCAAGCAGAAGTGCCAAGTAGACCTGTTAATGTTGCGCCACCGACCTTCGTGTCTTGTAGTACTTGTTCTAATCTTTCTTCAGAAATAAATTCTGATGCGGGAATTGAATTTCTTGTTGCTAGTCGAGTTAATGGAACCATTCCTTTGTCAGAATGACCACCAATAACCATTCCATCAATATCAGAAATAGGAGCTCCTAAAGCTTCTGCTAATCGATATTTAAAACGAGCAGAATCTAATGCGCCACCCATTCCTATAATTTTGTTTTTTGGAATCCCTGTAGTTTTGTGAACCAAATAAGTCATTGTATCCATAGGATTGGAAACAACGATAATAATGGTGCTTGGGGAGTGCTCAATTAAATTCGCAGCAACTGTTTTTACAATTCCGGCATTAATTCCAATCAACTCTTCACGAGTCATTCCTGGTTTTCTAGGAATACCAGAAGTAATTACACAAATATCAGAATTTGCAGTTTTAGAATAATCACTGGTACTTCCAGAGATTTTTGTATCAAAACCGTTTAAAGAGGCCGTTTGCATTAGATCCATTGCTTTCCCTTCAGCAAAACCTTCTTTAATATCTAGAATGACAACTTCTGATGCGAAGTCTTTAATAGCGATATATTCTGCACAACTTGCGCCTACTGCACCCGCACCTACAACTGTAATTTTCATATTTTTTTTTTAAAAGTGTATAAAATTAATTACCGCAAAAATAAGGTAAATTATTGTTATAAAAAACAAAAAAAAAAGAGGACTTTAGGATTTCGGACGAAGATAAAAGTGAGTGTCAGTGAATCTGTTTTTTTTTATTTGCAATAGAAACCGTCTCTTACCTTTTTTCTTCTTTATCAATGAAAGAATTAGGAAAAGCTTCTTTTAACAAAAGATTTTTTTATATTTGTGTTTAAAGATAAAAATGATAAAAACCATGAAGAATTTTAAATTTGTAAAAATAGCATTCTTACTTATTGCAGTAGTAGCTTTTAGTAATTGTGAAGATAATGGACCTATTCAGTCTGTAGTAGTAGATGAGTTTGAATTTCCTGTAGATGTTTTAGGGATGTCTGGCGAATCCATTTATGGCCCTACTATTCCTCCTGTAGATATTTCGAAATTACTTGAAAATGTTTCTTCCTTCGTTGGATTAAAAATAATAGATGCAACGGTTACTTTAGGAGACGATTATTCTGGAGATAAAATAGCTGGAAATTTTACTTTAATTGCTGGAGGACAAACTATTTTTGATCAATCTGAAGAATTTGTTAAAGGAACTCCAAAAAGAATTGACATACTTGTAAAAGACATTCTTGCAGGTATATCTTCAAGCAAAATTCCAGTTACTGTAAAGGGGGAATCTTCCACTGTTTTAGGGGATGATGACTTTACAATAAAAGTAATAATTAGAGTAAGTGCTATTGTTGAATAAGTATTAAAAATTGTAAAAAAAAAGATGAAAAAAAAGATGAAAAAAAAGATGAAAAAAAAGATAACAATTTTATTTTGTATGCTTTGCAGTATACTGTCATTTTCTCAAGTTGATTTAGAATCTGTTTTGGAAGGTGGTATCGGAGATGCTCAAACTCTTTTAAAAGGGTATGTTCAGCCATTTGCAAAAGGATTTGGAAACGGTATTAATGGGGGATGGTCTTCCACTGCAAAAGCACACAAGCTTTTGGGTTTCGATATTGCAGTAATAGTAAATGCGGCGTTTGTTCCTAAAGGTGCTGAAACATTTACATTTAACAACGCGGATTATTCATCACAATTGCAATTAGACGATACCACCATTTCTTCAGCGGAACTGCCAACACTTTTTGGTTCTCAAAACTTAGTAGACAGACCATTGTTAAAGTTTACTGATAGTGATTCAAATTCAATATCTACATCAGCTCTGCCTGGGTCTGGTTTAAAAGAGTCTATTGGATATAATATTGTTCCTTCTGCGATTGTTCAATTGGGAGTTGGTCTTATTAAAAATACGGATTTAAAAATTAGGTTTATTCCAAAACAATCTACGCCAGAATATGAGTTTTCTACTTTTGGTATTGGACTGATGCATGATTTAAAACAATGGATTCCTTTTGTGAATAAATTACCATTTGACGTCTCTGCTTTAATTGCCGTGAATAATATTAAGTCAAAATTTTTCTTTGATACAGAAAACAACCCAACACAAGCTTTAGAGTTTAATACTAAAACATTCTTATTTCAAGTTTTAGCGTCAAAGAAATTATCAATTTTAACATTATATGGTGGCCTTGGTGCTGCTTCTTATAAGACGGATGTTAATTTATTAGGTTCTTATTCAACTACGAATAATATTACGATTCCTGACAATCCAATAAATTTAAATTATAAAGGGGGCTCTGTGAGAGCGAACCTTGGTTTGTCAATAAAGTTATTATTTCTTAATTTAAGTGCTGATTATGCATTACAAGAATATAACACTTTTACAGTAACTGCAGGCTTTACTGTTAGGTAAAACTTAATTCTATTAATAATAAAAAGGTGTAAGAAATTAATTTTTTACACCTTTTTTTGTGAACTATATAATCGTTAAAATATATTATGCATCAATATTCGCATACTTTGCATTTCTTTCAATAAAGTCTCTACGAGGTGGTACTTCATCGCCCATTAACATAGAAAAGACTCTGTCAGCTTCTGTTGGACTGTCTATAATTACTTTACGTAATGTTCTAAATTCAGGATTCATTGTCGTATCCCAAAGTTGATCTGCATTCATCTCTCCAAGACCTTTATAACGCTGTATGTTTACAGAACCTCCCATTTGTTGTGCAATTAAATCACGTTGATTGTCATCCCAAGCATATTCTCTTTTTTGACCTTTTTTCACTAAATATAAAGGGGGAGTCGCAATATAAATATAACCTTGTTCTACCATCTCTTTCATGTATCTAAAGAAGAAGGTTAAGATTAAAGTAGCAATATGAGAGCCATCTACATCGGCATCACACATAATAACAACTTTATGATAACGAACTTTAGATAAGTTCAGCGCTCTTGGATCTTCTTCGGTACCAATAGAAACACCCAATGCAGTAAACATGTTTTTGATTTCTTCGTTTTCAAAAACTTTGTGCTGCATGGCCTTTTCAACGTTTAAAATCTTCCCACGTAGTGGTAAGATTGCTTGAAAATTACGATCTCTACCTTGCTTCGCTGTTCCGCCTGCAGAATCTCCCTCAACTAAGAAAATTTCACATTGTGCTGGATCTGTTTCTGAACAATCAGATAATTTACCAGGCAACCCACCAATAGACATGACAGTCTTACGTTGCACCATTTCTCTGGCTTTACGTGCTGCGTGTCTTGCTGTAGCGGCTAAAATTACTTTTTGAACAATTATTTTAGCATCATTAGGATTTTCTTCCAAATAGTCCGTTAACATTTCAGAAACGGCTTGACTTACTGCTGCAGAAACTTCTCTGTTTCCTAACTTTGTTTTTGTTTGTCCTTCAAATTGTGGTTCTGCTACTTTTACAGAAATAATTGCGGTTAATCCTTCACGGAAATCATCTCCTGCAATTTCGAACTTTACATTTTTAAGCAATCCAGAATTGTCTGCATACTTTTTTAAAGTCCCTGTTAGACCACGTCTAAAACCAGACAAATGCGTTCCTCCTTCATGCGTGTTGATATTATTTACATAGGAATGTAAATTTTCTGCATACGAAGTATTATATACCATGGCAACTTCAACGGGAATTCCGTTTTTTTCGCCTTCCATAGAAATTACATTCGCAGTTAATTGCTCTCGTGTAGAATCTAAATACTTTATAAATTCTGGTAAGCCTTCTGTAGAATGAAATGTTTCTGTTGGGAAATTACCTTCATCATCTGTAGTTCGTTTATCAGTTAAAGTAATCGTAATTCCTTTATTCAAATACGATAATTCGCGCATACGGGTTGCCAACGTGTCGTAATTAAATTCGGTCGTTTGCTTAAAAATAGATTTGTCGGGTAAAAAAGTAACAATTGTACCCGTAAAATCACTCTCTCCAATAGTTTTTACAGGATATAATACTTTTCCTTGAGAATATTCTTGTCGCCAAACCTTACCGTCTTTATGAACGGTTGCTACTAATAAATCTGAAAGCGCATTCACACAACTGACTCCAACTCCGTGTAAACCACCAGAAACTTTATAAGAGTCCTTATCAAATTTTCCACCAGCACCAATTTTAGTCATTACAACTTGTAATGCAGAGACGCCTTCTTTTTCGTGCATTCCCACAGGAATCCCACGACCATTATCTTTCGTGGTCACAGAATTGTCTTCGTTAATTGTCACGTTTATGGTATCGCAATAACCACCCATTGCTTCATCAATAGAGTTGTCTACAACTTCGTATACCAAATGGTGTAAACCACGGATTCCAACATCTCCAATATACATGGATGGACGCATTCTTACATGCTCCATTCCTTCTAATGCTTGAATGCTGGAAGCATCATAATTGTTTTTTTTGTCTTCGCTCATTTATTTTGATTTTAATTAGTACGATTTGTTACTTCGATACACCCAAAGCGTGTGTGTCAAGAAGTAATAAAAACAGCTTAAAATTGGCATATTTTCTAAACTCAAATTTACATTTTTTAGAGACGATTTAAAAGCTTTTTATTGATTTAAGGGTATAATTATCAACATTTGTTGATTTCTTGAAAATGCTTTAAATCGCTTAAAAACGTATTTAAAATCAATACGATCCTTTTTTGCTTTCGTTTGAAATTAGGAATAATTTAAAATGCCTTAAAACATTTATTTTTGGATTTTAAATCTTTAGGTATTGCAATCAAATAATCCTTTTCAATCAATCATTTCTGAAGATTCATGAAGCCGCTCTTGGCTTTAAGTTTGCTTTATTAGATATTTAATGAATTGGAAGCAGTATGTAGATACTTCAAGGGTAAAATGATTTTTATTATATTTGTACTCACAGTAATTAAGCCCCCCCCCTAATTAATATCTTAATTCACAAAAAATGAAAAAATTAAAAAAAGGCATACAACTACTTCTCTTATTGCTAGTGATTTCATGTGAGAAACCATCACTCAATGTAGTAGTGGAGGATCCAGATGTTACAGTAACACCGATCGTTTCAACTACTTTTTCTGAGAATTTTGGACCCGAAGTTAATAGCGATTTTATTGGTAGTGTTCTCGATATAAATAGTCTTCCTGTAGCAGGTGCAAATATTATTATTGGTGCTGCTACTGCAACTACTGACGAAAACGGCGTTTTTATAATTAAAGGAGCCACTGTTAATGAGAAGTTTGCATATATTAAGGCATCTAAAAGTGGCTATATTAATGGTTCAAGAGCTGTCATTCCAGTAGCAGGAGCTAACAATATTGCGATTATGCTTTTAGAACAAAATGAAGCAGGCACAACAAATAGTGGAGAAGTAAAAACGATTGTCTCAAATGGAGCCTCGGTAACTTTAAATGGAGCCTACGTAAAAGAAGATGGATCTAATTATACTGGAACGGTAAAGGTACATCTACATCATTTAAATCCTATTGATGAAAATATGTCCGATCAGATGCCAGGCATGTTATACGCTGAAAATAGTGACGGAGAAGAAAGAATGTTACAAACTTTAGGAATGCTTTCTGTGGAATTAAAAGGAAGTGCAGGCGAAGATTTAAATATTTCAACAGGTTCATCTGCAAAAATCACAATCCCTTTAGACCTAAGTTTACTTCCAATTGCACCCAGCACAATACCTCTTTGGTATTTTGACGAAGAAAATGGTTATTGGAAAGAAGAGGGCGAAGCGGTTTTAACAGGGACAAACTATGTAGGTACAGTCACACATTTTTCTTTTTGGAATTGCGATATTCCTGCAGAGGCAGTAAGATTTAATGTTTCTGTTACGGATGATGCTGATATTCCTTTGGTATTTTCTTATGTTACGATAACAAGCAGTACTTTTGGAACTAGAGGTGGTTTTACAAATGAAAACGGGGTTGTTAGCGGTTTAATTCCTTCAAATGAAGTGTTAATATTAGAAGTGTTTGATGCTGATATATGTGGGACGAATTCAATATATACAGAAAGTGTTGGGCCTTTCAGTAGTGATGCCTCATTAGAAATTACGGTGCCATTAAATACGGATATAATTTCTGAAACCATCAAAGGAAATTTCACGAAATGTGATAATACCTCTGTTTCAAATGGCTATGTTATTGTATCTTATGGAAATGATCGATATATAAATACAGTTACCGATGGGAACTTTGAGGTTCATTTACTTCGTTGTACTACAGAAGCTACTTTTTCTATTAAAGGATATGATTACGAGAGTTTACAGGGAACAGGAGAAATAAATTATACCTTTAGTACACCTACGACCAATTTAGGAACTTTAATTTCTTGTAATTCTATAAAAAATTTTATTTCCTATCAAATAGATGATGATGAACCTATTTTCATTATTGACCCTCCAGTAATTTTCTCTCAAAACCCAAATTCAGGAAGCCCAGTTATTGAAATTGGAGCATATAACCAAGGTGTTAATTGCTTTTGGTTGCGAGGTAATTTAACGCTTAATAATGGGTCTTATGTAGGGGAATATCTTGCTAGTGATAATGATTTTTATTTTATAGAAAATTGTCCTTTTTATACTGGACAGTCACTAAATGAGGTTGTTTTTAATGTTACTTCTTTTGGAGATGTAGGTGAGTATATAGATATTAATTTTGCAGGAAATTATGATGATTTTGAAGATGTAAGTCATTCAATAACGGGTACAATTCATGTATTAAGAACGAATTAAGTTGCGCAAAAAAAACGTTGCAAGTAGTAAAGATTTAAAAAGAGAAAGGCACACTCTTTTTTGTTTTATCATATCCATAATAATGCAGTTATATTTTATGAATATAGTAATCTCTTTCGGAATTTTTAAAAAAGAGTAGGTTATCTCTTTTTTCTCTATATATTTGTCGTTAACAAAAATCAATGATACACAATAACAACAATCGTAATTTCAATAATTCTAATTTATAGAACGGAAGGTTGTTGTCTAGAAATATATAAAGCCTTCCAAGATTTGGAAGGCTTTTTTTTGAATCTAAAAATAAAGACATGAGTAAAATAATGACAGTAGACATTTTGTCTAGTATCAAAGGAGCAAAGCCTTCCGAGTCGGTAAATAAATTATTTGATGTAATTAAAAACGCAAATAAGAATACTGCTTTAAATACGGTTCATACGAATGCAGTTACTTTAGATGATTTAAGAGAAGATGTTGTTATAGACAGTCCACAAATGGAAAAGCAAATTATCATTGCAAACTTTCCGAAAGAAAAAAACGGTTATTTAGTAGTTTCTAAAGTAATAGAAGAATAATGATGGAATCTCAAATACATAAAATTCATCAGCAATTGGTGAACAAAGAAATTTCGTGTACAAAATTGGTGCAAGAAAGATTGGATTTATTAAAATTAAATACTCATAATACGGTCAATTCACTATTAGATACCTTGGCCTTAGCATCGGCTGCAAAAGTAGATGCTAAAATTGAAAGTGGACAAGAAATAGGCTTGTTAGAGGGAATTCCTTTCGGAATTAAAGATGTTTACATGGTACAAGGAACCTACACGACTGCCAGTTCTGATTTATTAAAAAAATACAAATCTCCTTATACCGCAACAGCAATTCAAAAATTGTTTGCTGCTGGCGCGATTCCTTTAGTAAAAGAGAATTGTGATAGTTTTGGTCATGGGTCCTCATCAGAAAATACAATTTTTGGAGCCGTAAAAAATGCTAATAACCCTAATTTAGTAGGAGGAGGGTCCAGTGGAGGTTCTGCAGTAAATGTTGCAAAAGATTATACTGTCTTTTCAATTGGTGGCGATACAGGAGGTTCTGTTCGTCAACCTGCTGGGTATAATAATGTGTATGGTTTTAAACCAACGTATGGAAGAATTTCACGTTTTGGATTAATGGCGTATGCCTCCTCAACAGATTGTGTTGGGCCCATTGCAAAATCGATAGAAGACATTCGAATTGTATTGAATGCGATGAGTGGAAAAGATATCAAAGATCAAACCACGTATCCCTCTGAAACGATTTTAGCCGCAACTATTTCAAATACGGACGCCATAAAAACGGTTGGATATTTTAAAAACTTCATTGAGAATGATGCGATTGATGCGAAAGTAAAATCAGATTTTCTAGCGACTATAGAAAAAATAAAAGCCAAAGGAATACAAGTAAAAGAGCTCGATTTCTTTGCATCAGACACTTTAGTTGCTACGTATTATACATTGGCAATGGCAGAAACAGCCTCAAATTTATCAAGGTTGGATGGTACCAATTATGGAAACCGTATTGAAGGCGCTAGTTTAAAAGATACCTATTCAATTACACGTTCTGAAAACTTTTCTGAAGAAACAAAACGAAGAGTTGTTGGTGGAAACCAAGTATTGTCTCAAGGTTTTTCTGATGAAATTTATTTAAAAGGATTGAGTGTTAGAGATCAAATTGCTGCTAATTTTGAAAAAGACTTTCACCAGGTTGATATTATTTTATCACCTGTAACACCAAGTTCGCCGCCAAAAATTGGCGATAGTTTAAAAGATCCTTTAGCCATGTATTTGTCAGATGCCTATACTGTAGGTTTTAGTTTAGGACAATTGCCAACTCTAACGGTGCCACAAGGAACTGAAACAGGATTGCAAATTACGGCAGCAAAAAATAATGATGCACTCGTTTTGAAGTTTGCGAACTTCTTAAAAGATACGATATAATGGAACAGGAAAAATTAAATGAGCTCTTAAAAGCCCATGAGTTAGAATTAGTAATCGGGATAGAAACACACGTTCGATTAAATACAAAATCAAAGTTATTCTGTGCTTGTGCAAATCAAGAAATAGCAACGCCAAATCAAAATATATGTTCTGTTTGTACAGGACA
>CATITK010000084.1 GCA_949545755.1 Polaribacter sejongensis
CCCTAATTTGGAAGGGAAAAAACATGTTTTCATCAAAAAAGGAAACGGATTTACCCTAAAAACAAGAGATTTTAGTTATACAGAATTTATAAAATCAAAGGACAATTCAATCATGGCTAGGATGCTTTATGATCATAGAGCGACTAAAATTGAAAATGTAAATATTGTAAACCAAAAAGAGTTCAAAAACACTGTTTCAGAATTAAATTTAATACTACATTCAGACTATCAGAAAAATATTGAAGGCTACTAAAAATGATCATAATATTTCTAATAGTTTCTTTTATATATCCATAAAAATTATGCTACTAAGGCCTTCCCTTTTTTGCTATATTTGCGGCTTAATTTAATTTTAATGAAAAGAATAGATTCTCTAGATATTTTAAAAGGTGCTATTATTGTATTAATGTCCTTAGACCATTTTCGAGACTACTTTCATCAGGAAGCTTTTTTTTTCAGTCCGACAGATCCAGAAAAGACAAATTCTCTTACATTTTTTCTTAGATGGATAACCCACTATTGTGCGCCGGTATTTGCTTTTCTGTCAGGTGTTTCAGCTTGTATTGTTGGCAATAAATACGACAAAAAATATTTATCCAAATTTTTACTCACAAGAGGGTTGTGGTTGGTGTTTGTAGAGATTGCTATCCTTAATTTTGGATGGCGCTTCGATATTGAATTTAATTATATTGTTTTTCAAGTGATATGGATGTTGGGGATTTGTATGATGTTATTATCGCTGCTTATTTGGATGTCAAGAAGATATATTTTAATTTTTAGTTTAATTGTTATTTTTGGCCACAACCTATTAGATGTATTTGAGATCTCAGGTAATTTCTTCTGGTCTGTGCTGCACCAATTAGAGTTTTTCCAACTAAGTGATACTTCGACGCTGATTGTTGCTTACCCTATTGTTCCATGGATAGGAGTGATGTCATTGGGCTACTTTTTTGGCTTTTATTTTAAACGTGATTTTAATGCTGAAAAACGTATAAAACTAATGAAGACGCTGGGCCTCTGTCTAATTGTTGGATTCTTTTTACTACGCTTGGTAAATTCCTATGGGAATTCTAAGCCTTGGGTGCAGTATGATGTTTTTTCTCAAACGGTATTTTCTTTTATGAATGTACAAAAATATCCGCCATCACTGAGTTACTTATTAATGACCTTAGGTCCCATGTTTTTGTTTTTAGCTCTTTTAGAATTGAGAAAGAAAACTCGTGTTTCAAAAGCTTTAATTGTATTTGGAAGGGTTCCCTTTTTCTTCTATATCTTGCACATCTATTGTATTCATTTGTTGGCGTTGCTCGCCGCCGAAATTTACGGTTTTGGATGGGAAAGTATGATTTTAAAAGATCCTATTTGGATGCTTCCTTCAAAGTTTGAAGGCTTTGGGTTTACCACTTTTATACTGTTACTATTCTGGCTTTGCTTTGTTGTTTGTATGTATCCGATTTGCAAAAAGTTTGGAGACTATAAGCTTAAAAATAAGCAAAAAAAATGGTTGAGTTATTTATAAGAAAGGCTGGCTTAAACTCCCATTTTTGATTTTTTGATGGTTTAGAGTTTAGCATCAGGGTATATGCTTAAATGATGTATA
>CATITK010000085.1 GCA_949545755.1 Polaribacter sejongensis
CAGCTTGGTCGTCTGGAATTTGAATATCAAATTCTTTTTCGAATTCCATAATTAACTCAACAGTATCTAATGAATCTGCTCCTAAATCGTTAGTGAAGCTTGCTTCGTTAGTTACTTCGTTATCGTCTACTCCTAACTTGTCTACGATAATTGCTTTTACTCTTGATGCAATGTCTGACATAATTTTTTAATTTTAAATTTTAAATCTGGGCAAAAATACAAATCTTATTAATTATAACTAATATTTGCCCTAAAAATGATTATTAAATGTAAAGAAAATTATTTAATCTTTCCGTAAAATAATCAGTTTGTTAATAATTATTCCTTTTTTTGTACCTTAGAAACATAGATATGAAGCGTATTGTTATTTTTGCATCTGGTTCTGGTTCGAACGCAGAAAATATTATTCAGTTTTTTAAAAACACAAAAATTGCAAGGGTGACTACCGTGTTGTGTAATACTGAAAATGCCAAGGTTTTTGACCGATGCAAAAAACTAGACGTCAAATGTTTACACTTCAAAAGAAGTGATTTTTCTACATCAGACAACGTCTTGAATCTCTTAAAAAAAGAGGCAGACTTCATTATCCTTGCGGGCTTTTTATGGAAGATTCCACAGTCTATTATTGATAATTTTCCGAATAAGATCATCAATATTCATCCTGCTTTGTTGCCAAAATATGGCGGAAAAGGAATGTATGGAATGAACGTTCATAGGGCGGTAAAAGAAAATAACGAAACAGTAACTGGAATCACAATTCACTTCGTAAATGCCAATTATGACGAAGGGGCGATTATTTTTCAGGCAAAAACGGCATTGGATCATCAAGATTCTCCTGAAAGCATTGCGCAAAAAATTCACCTTTTAGAACAAAAACATTTTCCTAACGTCATTGAAACTATAATTTTAAAAGAAAATGCCTAAAAAAAAGTTTTATGTTGTTTGGAATGGTCATAAAAAAGGGGTTTTTACTTCTTGGAAAGTCTGTAAAGCACAAATAGAGGGTTTTGAAGGTGCACAATATAAATCTTTTACTGACATCAACGAGGCTGAAACTGCAGCCACGAAAAGATATGAAGATTATAAAGGAAAGAATACCAAGAAACCGACACTCTCTCTTGCTGAGAAAGCAGCCTATGGTAGGCCAAATTTAGAAAGTATTTCTGTAGATGCTGCCTGCTCCGGAAATCCCGGTAAAATGGAATACAGAGGGGTTTTAACCCATAATAAAAAAGAAATTTTTAGAAAAGGTCCTTATAAAAAAGGAACGAATAATATTGGTGAATTCCTCGCTTTAGTTCACGGTATTGCCTTATTAAAAAGTAAAAATAAAGAAACCGTTCCTATTTATTCTGATTCTAAAATCGCCATGAGTTGGGTCAAAAAAAAACAATGTAGAACCAATCTTGCTTTTGATGCTGCTAACAAAGACTTATTAAAAATGATTCAAAGAGCCGAAAACTGGCTAAAAGAAAATACCTTTAAAAATCCAATTTTAAAATGGGAAACTAAAGCTTGGGGAGAAATTCCTGCCGATTTTGGAAGAAAATAAAACCCAATTGAATATCGAGATTAAAATTAATTATAAATTTGTCTACCCTTTGGGGTGCAGTCTAAAATCCGCATTTTTTTACACGGGGTTGTAAAACGTTAATTCAGCGGAAATGTTATTCCAACGGCAAATGCTCCAACAAACTGTTCAACGGATGGTTGAAAATAATAAGTAAATCCTAAATCAACGTTATTATTTTTGCCCAATTCCAGTCCAATTGAAAAGGGAATGTGATAAATAATTCCGCTTTTGTCAATATTATCAAATACTGTCAATGTTTCAAACTTTCCGATTGAAGTTCCAATTCCAATTTCAAGATATGGAGCTACCCAAGGAATTGGTGCTCGAACTCTAGCTTTTCCACCTAATAAAAAAGCTTTTGATACGGCTTTTTCATCTGTTAGATTCCCATCTAAGTCTTTTCCTTTTGAGTTTGTGAAGATAATACCTGCATAAGGTCTAAACTCAATCCAAGAAGCGACTTTCAGGACTAATTCTCCTTGTATAAAAAAACCGTCATCAACAGTTCCATCAACACTATTATTTGGAGCACTAAGTCCGTAGCCAATTTGAGCATTTATTGATTTTTCCTTTATAAACTGTGCCTCAACTATATTTGAAGCCAAAACTATTATTAATAATATCAGCTTTTTTTTCATAATGTGTTACGTGTTTGTGTATGAAGCGTTGGGTGTTTAGAAGCACTTCTTTTCGGTTTATCTCTATCTTTATTAAAATGCACCAACTTTGAATTAATCACTTGTTGACCAATGATTTATACACATTGTTAGCGGTCGTTTTTTCCTATTTATACTTTTAATGTTTTATTGTTTTGGTCATAATCATCTCCTACACAATAAGGTGTATTATTCAAATTATCTGCAATCATTGAAGTACTAAATATTATTTGATGTTCAACTTTATCGCTAAATGAATTAGATATTTTGACTATAAGATTTTGTAAATTTTGAGTTCTTTCTTTTTCCATTCCTTTGTCCTCCATATTATCACAAAAAATGAATTTAGGATAACGCATAAAACCTAATTGTAAACTTGAAAAGAAAATAGCAAAACGAATTGCATTTTTAAAATAAGTATTTGAACTTGCTGAAAAATTAAAATTACCATCTAAAGAAAAGGAATCACCATAAAAATCGATATCTACCTTTCTTGCATTCATAAACTCACCTTGTCTATCAAGGTCACTTTTTAATATTTTCACAGTATTTATACCTATTTGCATCATTGCTTTATCTCTATTCACTTTTTGCGAATAATCTTTTTGCTGAATTGATAGTTTTAAATTTTCAATTAATAATTTCAATTCTGAAAGTTCTTTTTTTAATAACTCTAATAGGTCAATCCCTTTAACTTGTTGCATTAATATTTCTAATTCTTTTTCGGTATTACCTTTTAGAATATACAAATCATCAATCTTATTATCTCTTGAAGACTGACTTTCTGAAATTGCTAAATCTAAATCTTTTTGTAAAATATTTATTTTTGATTTCCATTCAGGTAAGGAACTTCTTTTTTCTACAATTCTTCTTTCTTTTTTAATTAATAATCCTTGAGATTCTTTTATTTGAATTTCAATTTCTTGTTTTAATCTCTTAGCGTGACTTCTTTCTTCATCTTCATCTAATGATTGTTTACATAAAGAACAATGACCAACTGGCGTATGATTTTCAAGTGGATTCAAACATTCTGGACAATGAGAAAGAGTTAATTCGCCTAATACTTTTTTTGCAAGAATAGAATTATTAAGTTCAATAACTCTTTTTTGAAGCATTTCAATAAAATATTTTGAATCTATAATATCTAAATCTAATTGATAAACTTCAGAGTTTAATTCTCTAAATTTTTGTTTTATTGGTAGTAACTCTTTTTGAATTTTACCAACTCGTGTAATTGAATTTTTAGAAATTTTTATTTTTTGTGACCCATCTTTTATTTTAGTTATATCAAGTTGAGTGTCATTTAGTTTCTTGTTTAGAAATTCAATATTTTTGTTTAACTCGGTTATTGATGTAGCATTTCCTGATTGAGAATACAATTTAGTTAAACTATCAAACTCTCTTTTTTTAACATCATAGTCCTTATTTGCTTTTCTTAATGTCAATCTACCATTATAGAGTGAATCATCATATACACCTAATAACATTTCAGATACGGCTTGTCTTATTGCAGGCAAATCAAAATTTTCTCTCCTAAATAAACATTGTGTTGGTGAATCTTGGTCAATATATATCAATCTTAATAACTGATGTAGCGTAATATTATTATCAGATTCACTTCTAACTTCCGTATAGGATAATGCTTTAAATAGAATACTTGAAAAACTTAATCTTTCATCTGATTGAGAATACGAAAATGTCTTCCAATTTATTATATCTGATTTCGCTTGTTCGAAATTACCCCAAAAAACACTCATTGGTTGTTTTAAAGATGTGGTTATCGTTCTTTTTAAAGTGTAAGTTGCATTGTTAATTGAAACTTCTGCAAAGACTTCTCTACATTTTAAAGATTCTGCATTCCAGTTATTGTAATCACCACCTAAAATATAAAAGATAAAATTTGAAATGGTAGATTTACCAGAACTGTTTTTTCCTCTAATTATATTTACGCCTTTATGAAATAATTCATCATATGCGTATGCACCAGTATGTGTTGTGACGATTAGTCTATTAAGAAATATGTATGAGTTATCTTGGGTCATATTTAAAATTTAATAATCCAGTTCTTGCTTTCCAGCCTTTTTGACCAAAAAGGGGTAAGTCTACTAAATCGCTTGTTACTAATTTTATAACATTCCCATTTTGATTTGATAAATCATTTAACTTACTAAGTAAATCTATTGGGATTTCTTTTTCTGTTCGTTTAATTTTGTTTTCAGATAACAGTTCTGAATCGATAAAACCATATGATGCTAAAGATTTCATTGCTGAAAGTTGATAGGGTTTCATTCGTTCAAAAATCTGTCTTTGATCAGGAATATCTTCATATGGATTTCTTTTTACTTTAAACACACTATTTTTCAATTTTCGTAAATCAGCAGGAAAAGAAATGTCTTGCACTAAATTTGGAAATGTTAAGTAAAAATCCCAAATACGGATTTTATCAAAATGTATTACTTCTTCTTTAGAATAATTCATTAGTTGAAGCATTCTAAAAATACAATTATATAGGTCAAATGCAGGATGATAAACTATCATAATTTCAATTCCATTTTAAGTGACAATTTCCAGTTAAAAAATGTAGCATACCATTTATGTCGTGAGCAGTAAAACCTAAATGATTTTCATCAAGTTCAGTCATTAATGGGTTTATAAGTCTTTCTGTAATCATAGAATTTATCAGTTTCTCATCTTCACCTTTTTCTAATAAAGGATGTATTTCATTTTCAAAATAAGAGATTACCAAACCCAATAAGTGGATGTTAATTTTTTGAGCCGCTTCTGAAAATTGATATTTATATAATTTTCTATGGTATTTATCCTTTGCCTCAACTGCAAAATCAATAAAGCCTTGTCTTCTATTCGCATTTGATAATTTTTCCTCTAAACCAATTACATCATCTTTTCTTTTGTTGTAGTAATAATCTAAATCGTCTATGAATTCAGTAAGTTTAGAATCACTTTCTTGTTCAGTTTTAAATTTTTCTAAAAGAACACTCATATATGAAGACTTTGAACCAGTAAATACATATTTACTTGATTTATCAATATTGCCACCTGCAACATCACCACCAATTTTACTATCTTTTATATTTACTTGTCCAGGATTTTTGTTTCTGTCCTTTTTTACAATAAATTTAAAAATAAGACCTGCTCCAACTATTGCTGCAATTATTCCTATAATTATTTGTGTTGTGTTGTCTCCTAAATCCATTTTTATCTTTTTTTGTTATGTAATTCTCAGTTCAGTTTTTATATGACCGCTAACACTTGTATAAACGCTATTGTTGATATATTGCTTATAGCAACACGATTCATTTTCTTTTTTTTTCGAAACTTTTTCAAGAAAGAGAAACTTAAAGGTCTTACTTATTTTCTAACAAAAGGAAATTATTCGTTGAAAGACCGTTTTCTGTCGGTGAGTGGAAAAAAAGGATAAGAAATTAGAGTGCTTTTTTTAAAAATAATGGCATTTAGGCATAAAAAAATCCCTCAAAAAGAGGGATTTAGAATATTAGCAAGTATCGATTATTAACACTAAAACTCACGATACTGCTAATCGTAGTGTGGTTGCTTTTTTTATTTTGAACCGCTTAAAAATTTAGGCTTAATGACTAACATTGCCCATGCCCAATTCTGAGTTCCTGACGCCAATGCTTTTGTTGTCCCTTTTAATTCATAAAGACCATCGCTTGCAAACATTTGAGAGTATCCAAGAACCAAAGCATATCCTTTAAACTTCTTCTTAAAAACCAAATCAATCTCAGTTCCTAAAGATTTTTCTCCGCTTGGTAATGCTTCTGCTCCTCTAAAATTTAATGCTTTGATCATTAAACTTGACGTTTTATCTATGGTAAATTTTGCACTTAAATGAAGATCAACCAATCCAATAGAATTTGCATGATTACCCACATAAAAATAATCCATAAAACCATTAAATTTATGATTTGTACCATACAATGGGAAAAAGGCAGCACTGTCCTCTTTTTTTCCGCTAATACTTTCAATTCCGATACCTAATCCTACTTTGGGTGCTACTTTATACGTTGCATCTAGGCTGAACAAAGAAGCGCCTTTTACAGCGACATCTCCCTGGCGTTTTCCTGTCTGTAAATAAGCATTTGCAGCAAGTCCAAAACTTCCATTCTTATAGTTTAAATGGGTTCCAATGGTTTGTAAATTACTGATACCATCTGCATCTCCAGCAAGGTCAAATTCTTGAAATCCATTATTCATCAACAATAAACTACCGGATAATTTTTCCCATTTTTGCTTCGCATGCAACATTTGCATTGTTTTATAAGAGAAAAATCCTTTGGTGTTATAAGCCGTTCCAGAAGAAATAAAACCTGTTGGATGGGAATAATCTTGGTTATATGCCAATGCAAGATCTAAAGCAAACTTATTTTTTTTGTATTTGATCAAAGCGGCATCATGATTACGTCCTTGTTGTGCCCAATCCAATCCTCCTAAGATTCTCTGGTCATCATAAGAAAGTACTTGACGTCCAATTTTTGTAGACCAACCAGAACCTAATTGTAATTCTGCCCAAGCCTGAAAAACGGCAAAAGAATTGTTTTCATCATAAGGTAAAATTTGTCTGTTCTCTCCCCAAACCAAAACATCTTGTAAACTGATGAATACCTTGTAAGCCTCGGTTTTAAAACCTGCTTTTAATCTTGCTCTTGTTGAAATTCCAAAACCAGCGTCTGCGCCGTCTGAAATTAAATTTCCAAATCCATGACGGTATTCGGATCTTGTTCTAAATTCTCCATCTAAAGTAAATTGTGCATTTGCAAATTGAAAACTTGCTAGCACTAGGGCTAAAATTAGGTGTTGTTTTTTCATTGTTCTTTGTTTTTAATTGTGTGTTGTTGTTTATGGTTAATGTTCTAAAAAGTCTATTAAATGTTTTCTATACGTGTAATAATCGTCGTGCTCTAACACCGATTTTCGGGTTCTTGGTCTTTCAAAATTAATGTCTAAAATATCTCCAATTTTTGCCCTGGGCCCACTGGTCATCATAACCACTCTGTCTGCTAAAAAAATAGCTTCATCCACATCGTGTGTAATCATCACTGCAGTAATTTTTTCTTTATTCCAGATTTCAATTAAGATATCTTGGAGTTCTCCTCTTGTTAAAGAATCTAACATCCCAAAAGGTTCATCTAACAATAACACCTTTGGTTTTATGGCAAATGCTCTTGCAATACCAACTCTTTGTTGCATTCCTTGTGATAATTCACTTGCTTTTTTATGAAAAGAATCTTCCAAACCTACCTTTTGCAAATAGTATTTTGCAATCGTATTTCTTTGTGATTTTGTTGCATCAGGAAAAACTTGATTTACTCCTAACAATACATTTTGTAAGGAGGTCATCCAAGGCATTAAACTTGGGGATTGAAAAATAACACCTCTGTCGGGCCCTGGACCTCGTATGTGTTTTCCTAGTACAGAAATGTTCCCTCCAGAAATTGGATTTAATCCTGCAATCATCGAAAGCATCGTTGTTTTACCACAGCCTGAATGTCCAATAATCGTTACAAATTCTTCTTTTTTTATCTGAAGGTTTAAATCCTCTAAAACCACATAATCCCCTTTTGGAGTAGGATACACTTTTTTAAGATTTTTTAAATCTAGCATGACTTCGTTCGAAGGAAAAGGAGTACTTTTTGTAATAATTTTAGGTATTTTTTGTTCTATTATAGTACGCATTAGTTTCCAAATTTAAACTGATTAACAAAATCTTTTGGAACTAAATCTGGCAATATATACGCTTCTTTAGCTTCCGTTTTTCGCTCGTTTCCGATATCCATCAAATACTCAATAATGGCGTTTCTTGTTTTCTTAAAATTCGCATTATCGTTCATTGCTGTTTTGTCTCTTGGACGCTCCAAATCAATTTTAAACTCTGGGCCTAAAGTTGCATTAGGTCCTGGCCTTAAAGGAATAATTCTATCTGCCATATAAATTCCTTCATCAACATCATTGGTAATCAACAAAGCGGTTCTTTTGTCTTTTCCCCAAATATTTAAGATTTCATCTTGTAAATTTCCACGAGTTAAAGCATCTAAAGCTCCCAAAGGTTCATCCATAATGATCATTTCTGGCTTCATTGCCAAAGCTCTTGCTACTGCAACTCTTTGACGCATTCCTCCAGATAATTCTTTAGGTCTTTTGTGCATCGCTGGAGTTAAACTCACCATTTCTACATAGTCTGCAACGATTGTCTTTAATTCCTTTTTATTTTTCTCTGGAAAAGCTTCCTTCACAGCCATAAGCACATTCTGTTCTACAGTCAACCAAGGCAATAATGAATAATTTTGAAAGATGACTCCACGCTCATGACTTGTGTCAACCACGGGCGCTCCTTTAAATAAAACGGCTCCGCTTGTTGGTGCTAACAAACCATTAATTAAGTTCACTAAAGTTGTTTTTCCACTTCCCGTAAAACCAACAATGGCAACAAATTCTCCTTCCTCTATTTTCAAGTTGATATTCGATAAAACCTCCATTTCATTGGCTCCTTGTCCATAGGTTTTACAAATATTATTTAGTTCTAAATATGCCATCCTTAAAATATTTATTCGTTTCTCTGTTTATGTGATTGTCTGATGCTTCTCTGATTTTGTTTTAAACGAATCTAAAGCTCTTTATATCGCATCTGTTTTATCAAAAGAGACCCAATTTTGAATCGTTAACATCAATCTGTCTAATAAGAATCCTATAATTCCAATAACAAACATGGCCACAATAATTTTTGCATTCGAATCATTTGCACCATTCTGAAATTCTTCCCAAACAAACAATCCTAAACCAGGACTCTGGGCCAAAAGTTCAATCGCAATTAAAACCATCCAAGCTACCGATAATGTAATCTTTAATCCCGTAAAAATTAGAGGTAAAGAGGATGGTAAAACAACTTTAAATATCTTTTGAAAAGTACCTAATTTCAAAACTTTTGCAACATTTATATAATCTTTATCTACCGTTGAAACACCCATGGCAGTATTTACCAAAGTTGCCCACATAGAACAAAAACCAACACTTATAAAAGAAATGGTAAATGAACTATCTTCATTTGAATCTATTAATAACGTTTTTACAATCATAAAAACTAATAAATACCAAACTACGGGTGATACTGGTTTAAAAATTTGAATGAACCAATTAAAAGCACTTTTTAAAGTTGGACTCAGTCCAATGAAAATTCCAAGAGGAACTGCAATTAATAATGCCAATAAAAAACCTGCAAATACAGTTTGTAAACTTCTAAAAATTTGATCTACAAAAGAGGGCCTACCCGTATAGGTAATTGCCGCTTTTCCTGCTGCAATTCTTTTGGCATTTAAAACCGCTGTTTTTTCAATAAAAGCGGCTTTGTCTGAACTAATAATATGATGATCTCTTAACAACGATTTGTACGATTCCCAGACCTGAGCAGGAGACGGCAACGTGTTTGGTTGACAAGTAGATTCACCAGAAGCAATACATACTTTTAAAGCATCTGCAGCAGTTTGACCTTGATCTTTTAGCGCTTTTTCTATTTTAAATTTGGCTTCTATATTGTACAAAGATTTGGCACCTAAATGCCACAAACCAATGAACAAAACAATGGAAGCAAGTGGCACTATTGTCTTACGTAAAAGGACTTTAAAATCTTCTTTTTCTAACTTACCCGTAAAAAGGTTTTTTAAGGTAGAAAAGAATCCTAATCCTAAAAAATTAGTGACTTTCCCAAATGTTATACTTGCTTTCATCTCTTTTTATTTACTTTTTTTTATGATCTCAAACAATTTTCGATGCCTCTTTTACTTAAAGAATCCTATTTTGCTTTGCTCGTTTGATCATTTCTTTTATCCTTATTTTTTATCCTTATTTCCAATTGAAAAGCTATTGATGTAGCCTAAAGGATCTTTTGCATCGAATTTTGTACCATCAATAAAATCTGCTGTAGCTGGCTTATAACCATCTGTTGTTGGAATGTCTTTTGCAGGAATGTTTCCTTCTTCAACTAAAAGAGCGGCTGCTTTTTTCCAAATATCTGGTCTGTAAATTTCTTTAATTGTGTTTGCATACCAGGCTGCTGATTTTGCGTCAGGAATTTGTCCCCATCTTCTCATTTGAGTTAAAAACCAAATTCCATCAGAATAAAAAGGATATGTTGCATTGTATTTATAAAAAACATTAAAATCTGGCATGTCTCGTTTGTCTCCTTTTTCAAACTCAAAAGTACCTGTCATAGAATTTGCTAAAACAGCTTCTGGTGCACCAACATATTGAGACATGGATAAGATTTTTACCGCTTCTGTTCTGTTTTCGGGTTGGTCTAACCATTTTCCTGCTCTAATTAATGCTTTGGTCACTGCAATTGCTGTGTTTGGATTTTCATCCACAAATTTTTGCGTCATTACAAATACTTTCTCTGGATTGTTTTTCCAGATATCATAATTGGTTACTACAGGAACTCCAATTCCTTTAAACACTGCTTGTTGATTCCAAGGCTCACCCACACAGTATCCAAAAATAGTACCCGCTTCTAAAGTGGCTGGCATTTGTGGTGGAGGTGTTACAGATAATAAAACCTCAGCATCTATTTGACCTTGTACATTTTCTTTGGTATACATTCCTGGATGAATCCCTGCTGCTGCTAACCAATATCTAATTTCATAATTGTGTGTGGATACTGGAAAAACCATCCCCATTTTAAATGCTTTACCTGAGTTTTTATATTGAGTAATTACGGGCTTTAAAGCGTTTGCTGTAATAGGATGCACCGGTTTCCCATCTTTATCTTTCGGTACATTTGGCTTCATTTTAGACCAAACATCATTAGAAACTGTAATTGCATTTCCGTTTAAATCCATAGAAAAAGCAGTTACTAATTTTGCTTGACGACCAAAACCTGCACCTGCAGCGATGGGTTGACCTGCCAACATATGGGAGCCATCTAATTGCCCATCAATAACTCTATCCAATACATTTTTCCAGTTAGATTGTGCTTCTACAGAAACAAATAAGCCTTCTTCTTCAAAGAAACCTTTTTCTTTCGCAATTGCTAAAGGTGCCATATCCGTTAATTTAATAAACCCAAAAGTTAATTGTGGTTTTTCAATCGCTAACATTTTTGTTTTTGATGCTGTTGCCTCCTCAATTGTTGTCTCAACAATCGGAGTCTTTTTAGTTTCTTTACCTCCACAAGCAAAAAGTAACATTGCTACAGGTAAAATGTAAATTGATTTTTTAAATAGAGTTTTCATTTTTAGTAAATTTTAAAGATGTACGTATTAATACTTATTTTTTGACAAATATATACCTAGATGTACTTTTAATGTATGCGGTACAACATGTTAAAACCTCTTTTTAAAACATATTAAAATCTGCTATAAAACAGCTTATAAGTCTAATTTACTTATAACCAATGAAATGAAAAATAAAAAATATACGTACCCTTTCTACGTAGTTACTCTTTTACTCCTTTTATCCCTAAAAAAACCTATCAGGTTTTAAAAACTTGATAGGTTTGGGTCTAAGACCAATTTGGTAATTAAGGTCGTATTATAAATTTTTAAGACATTGTGCCGAGCGCTATTTTAAGAAGGGCTTATTCCAATATTTGAAACACAGAAATATATTAGAAGGAAATTAGGATTGAAAAGAGTAGGCTGCTGAAATTTCGGGAAGTAATCACTAAAAATCTAAAAAATAATTATGCTCACTAATTTCGTTCTTTAAATTCTGAACATTCGTAATTCCTATTTTTTTTCCTTGTGCTGTAATTAACTTTTCTTTTTTAAGTGTCGAAAAAATTCGAATCACCTGCTCTTCTGTGGTTCCTGCATAGTCTGCATATTCTTTTCTACTTAAAGACAAATTAAGAAACCCTCTTAAATTGCCAAATTTTCTATAGATATATAACAACGTATCAATAACTCGTTCCCGAACTGTCATCTGAGAAATGGACTTTACTTTGGATTCACTTCTATTCAATTCATTTGCGTAAAACAACATCATGCTGTAGGCAAATTTTGGGTTTTCCAACAAAGCTTCCTGTAAATCGTCTTTTGAAAAATAACATAAAACCACATCTTCTAAAGCAATTGCGCCAATAGAATAATATTCTTCTGTACCAAAACCACGATGCCCAATAATCTCTCCTTCTTTGGCAAAACGCACAATTTGTTGCCGACCATTAATACCCGTTCTAAAAACTTTTACAGTTCCTCTTAGAATAAAAAATAACCCATTTACAGGAGCTCCTTCAATAATAAATTGTTGCCTTTTTTTACATTTTAAAGTTTTCTTATGTGCTACAAAATCCACATTGGAAAAATTTTCTAAATTCTGATTTATCAAACAACTAGAGTTCACGCAAGAAATACAAGAAGCATCCTGAAAAGCTTTTGTTGAATTTTTAAATTCGATATTTTTGTGTAAAGTCAATGGTCTTTTATTGGTCATTAATAATTAATTATTTTACAAATACTATCTTTTTGAAATTGGTTTTTGGAGCCTCACAAAGTGAACATTTATAACTTTCCGGGAGGTCTTTAAAAAATGTTTTTGTTCTAATTTTTTGAGTAACGTCTCCATAAGATTCATCGTAAATAGTGAAACAATCTGCGCATTGATATACTTCCAATTCAATCGCTTCTTTTGGTGCTTCAACTTCTTTTTCAATTTCCTTTTCACTCCCTAATTGATCAAAATATAGCTGACTTAACTCCATCAATAAACCAGGCAATTCAACCTTATCCACGTCTTGAACGTGTAGAATATACTTTCTTGTATTTGGATCAAAATTTTTAGCATATAAGAGATTATACGTATCTCTTATTTGAAAATTTCCAAGCATTGTTGGTTGCTTGTTTTTTTCAATAACGATGGAGGTAAAATAATAACAAGCTTTGGTATATGTTGTAATTCCAAAAGTTAAACCATAGGTACTAATGTCATTTTGATCGAAGTTAGAAACTAAGTATTTCTTAAGATTTAGGGCGTCTTTATTTGCTACAGGGATATGCCAATTCAACTCCAGCATTGAGTGTCTTACGTTAATCCCTCTTTTTCCTAAAAATTTTTCCCAAACCAATTTAGATTCCCTTGGAATTCCTTTTACAATAAATGATTTCCAAGGTGTAATTGAAATTTTACCAATCTTGTTTTCTGAACACAATTCACACATGTCTTTCAAAAAAGAGATATCATATTTGTTATTTCTCCAATAGAGACCCAACCAATATTTATCCATCCCAATTTTATTCATCCCTTCAAAATAAGGAAAAGGATAAAAAGGAACTTCTAACGGCTTATCTACAGTTCTATTATTTGTATCAACTCCATCACTTACCAACTCAAAAATAGTTTCTATTGTTTCAGGTTCTTCGATAAGGATATTTTCAATGGCAGCTTCAATTTTACCTAAATCCCAACTATAAATTAATGCTGGATACATTTGTGTGCTTTTCCAATCTGGAAGTCTCACATATAAATACCAATAATCTTCGTGTTCTGAAGCTATAAAATTGATATTTCCTGTAAACAAAGGGACTAAACGTTGTTTTGGGTCTGTAATGTTTATTTTTAATTTAGATTTAGAATGAAATTGCTCTAAAAGATACAAATACCGATCTCCGGTTAACCAAGAAGTGCTTGGAAAAATATCCGCACAAACATAAGACGAGACAATGTTTTCAATCCTTGTTTCATTTGCTGCAACAATTTTTAATTTTTCAAACTGTTCAAGCTCTTCCTGATTTACTTCTTTTGGTAATAAAATATCTTGTCTAGATCCAAAAGAGATGGTTTTTAAACCTAAGCTTTCTACCGATTCGCAAATGTATCTTAGCTCTCCAGGAGATAATACTCCTCCTTTTATTATCAATCTATTTAACTGCTTGCTCATACTCCTACTTTTGCGTTGTTCAATATCTCTCTCACCTCTGTTTTACAACTACCGCAACCTAAACCAGCTCCTGTTTTGTTGCATAATTCTGTGAAATTTGTACACCCTTTTGCGATTGCTTCTTCAATATTTCCTGCACCAACCTGGCTGCAAGAACAAACTAATTTACCTAAAACAGGCGTATCGTTTGAAGCGCCTCTTAACAAGGTATCCCGTTTGTCAGACATTTCAATTTTGCTTTCAATCAAAGTTTTGAATTCTGCAAACTCATTTTTATCACCGACCAAAACAGCACCAATTAACAAGTCATCTTTTACAATACATTTCTTATAATACCGCTTAGAGAGGTCTGTAAATATAATTTCCTCATAACTTGGGTCATTTTCAGGAACCGAAATTTCGCCAATACTACAAAGGTTTAAATCGTTAAATTTTAAAATATTCATTAATACAGAACCTTTGTAAGCTTCACTTATATCGCCTGCGATAAAATTGGCTAAAATACCTGCTTGTTCTTCTGCCGCAGATGTAATTCCGAATAACTTATTGTTAAATTCTGCAATTTCTCCAATAGCAAAAATATCTGGATGTGAAGATTGTAAATGCTGATTTACTTTCACTCCGCGTCCGCAAACAATGCCGTTATTTTTAGCAATTTCTATATTTGGACGTGTACCAATTGCGTAAACAATTGCATTGGCAGTTATGTATTTTCCACTCTTTAGATTAATTGTTAATTCGCCCGTATCTTCATCGTCAAAAACAGTACTTACTTCGTTATCAAAATAAATTTGAATGCCTCTTTCTTGTACATTCAAAGACAATAATTTACTAGATATTTTATCTAATTGACGCTCCATTAATCGAGAGGCTCTTTGCACAATTGTAATCTTTACACTCTTATGCTTCATTGCTGCTGCCAATTCCAATCCTAACAAACCTCCTCCAACAATTACAACATGTTGCTCTTCTGGAGGTAAACCCGTATCGTCAAGGTATTTTTTAAATTGATCCGCATCAACTTTGTTGCGCATGGTAAATCTGCCTCGCAAATCTATTTGTACATCTTTTGGAACAAAAGGTCTACTTCCCGTTGCTAAAATTAACCGATCAAACAGATGTGTTTTTCCTTTAGAGTCTGTAACTACTTTTGTCTCTTTATCAATCTTCTCAATAGTCGTTTCAGGATGAATTTTAATGTTTAAATTGTTCAATTCAACATTTTTTATCTTCAATAATTGTTCCCAACTTAATTCTTCCGTAATATATTCTGGTAATAAAACTCGATTATAAAATAAGTTTGATTCTTTTGAAAATACATGAATTTCGTCTACCTCATTATAATCTCTATAATTTTGTAAAAACCGAAAAGCAGCAGCTCCTGCTCCCGCAATTATTATCTTTTCTTTTGGCTTTTTATATTTAGAAACAGACACTGAAGTATACTTAAAATCAGGTTCTTTAGATATAGGGTCTATATGTGTGTTGGTTAAATTATTCGCTCTGTTTAAATTACTTTGCAGTACTTTTCCCCAATGCATGGGCAAGAAAACGACACCTTCTTTTATAGTATCTGTAACTTTTGCGCGAACTCTAACAACCCCATTTTGACTTTTTATTTCGGTAATATCTCCATCTTTAATATTATTTAAATACGCATCAATAGGGTTAATTTCTAAAACAGGCTTTGGATAGTGTGTTTTTAATCTGGAGACTTTTCCTGTTTTAGTCATGGTGTGCCACTGATCTCTAATTCGCCCAGTAGTTAAAATTAACGGAAATTCTTCGTTCGTTTTA
The DNA here is from genome assembly GCA_949545755.1 of Polaribacter sejongensis. Classification (GTDB taxonomy): domain Bacteria; phylum Bacteroidota; class Bacteroidia; order Flavobacteriales; family Flavobacteriaceae; genus Polaribacter; species Polaribacter sejongensis_A. The sequence continues at coordinate 15,932 of CATITK010000085.1, forward strand.
ACGGATGGATTCTCTATACTAGAGGGAATATTAAAAATTGCTTTTTGAGAAGGCGTATAAAACTTTTTATCTTCAAAAAGACGGGGCGTCCCTTTATGACGGTATTCATTTACGGGCCACTGAAAAGTTCCTTCACTTTTTAAACGATCATAATTTAAAAAAGAAACATCAATATTTGTGCCTTTTGTCATTAAGGCATATTCATCGTATATTTCTTCTGTACCATTATAATTAAAACCTCTAAAACCCATTCTTCGTGCAAAATCACAGAAAATTTCTACATCGGGTCTTGCTTCTCCTGGAGCTTCAATTTCTTTTGGTAAATAGGAAATTCTACGTTCAGAATTTGTCATCGTTCCTTCTTTCTCTAACCACGCAGCAGCGGGCAAAACCAAATCTGCATAGGCTAAAGTATCTGACTTATGAGAAATTTCTTGCACTACCACAAATTTAGAATTTGCCATTGCTTTTTCAATTCTGTGCGAATTTGGCATACTCACTAACGGATTTGTACAAGCAATCCAAACTGCTTTTAGTTTTCCACTTTCTAAAGCATCAAACATTTCTGTGGCTGTTAATCCTGGTTTTGGTGATATTTTATCAACCCCCCAGAATTGTGCAACTTCTCGTCTATGTTGTTCGTTTTGTAAATCTTTATGAACCGCTAATAAATTTGCCATTCCTCCAACTTCTCTACCTCCCATTGCATTTGGCTGCCCTGTTAAAGAAAAAGGACCCGCTCCTGGCTTACCAACCTGACCAGTAATCAATGACAAATTTAAGAGGGATGTGTTTTTATCCGTTCCAATTACACTTTGATTTAAACCCATCGCCCACATACTGATGAACCCTTCAGAAAGACCAATCATTGCTGCCGCCTTTTGAATCTCTTTTACAGGAACTCCGCAAATTTTGGAAGCTTCTTTTAAGGAAGTTTCAAAAATCACTTTTCTATAAGCATCAAAACCTTCTGTGTGTTTTTTAATAAAATCTTCATCTATTAAACCACTTTTATACAAACACCTACCAATGGCGTTATACAAAACAACATCTGTTCCTGGCGTTAATTGTAAGTGTAAATCTGCAAAACTTGCTGAATCTGTTTTACGCGGATCTATCACAATAACTTTTACATTGGGATTTTCTTCTTTGTGTTTTTCAATTCGTCTAAATAAAATAGGATGACACCAAGCAGGGTTTGCGCCTGTTATTAAAAAACAATCCGCTAATTCTATATCTGCATATGAAATTGGTACACTATCTTCTCCAAATGTTTTTTTGTAGCCAACCACAGCTGAACTCATACATAGACGCGAATTAGTATCTATATTATTGGTTCCCAAAAAACCCTTTGTCAGCTTATTTGCGATATAGTATTCTTCCGTTAAACTTTGTCCGGAAACATAAAAAGCAACAGCATCTGGACCATGTTTTTTTATAATTGATTTAAAAACATTGGCAGCTCTATCTAAAGCGGTATCCCAACTTACTCGCTCACGAGGATGAGAACGACTCCATCTCATCTCTGGATATAAAATTCGATCGGACGTATCATTGGCAACATAATGTAAATTCATCCCTTTGGAACACAACATTCCTTTATTCACAGGGTGGTCTTTATCACCTGCAACAAAAACCTTGTTATTGATGTCTTTTTTTACAATAATACCACAACCAACTCCACAATAAGAACAGGTTGTTTTAATTTCATTTTTCATCATTTAAGCGACTATTTTATACGAAATACGACATTAAAACCTGACCAACCAAAGGTTGATTTTATTTTTCTGAATACCCTAAAAAAAAGGATCTTGAATTTTTCAATTAATAAAATATACATTAAAAATTGAAGTAATAATAAACTCAAAAGTAAGTATAAATACTTACTTTTCAAGCTAAAAAAGTACGTACAATATAATTATTAGTAAATTAAGAATGAACCAATAGTGATTTTAAGAATTTGACAAAATTGAGGGTAAAAAACAGTGGGGATTAAAAAAATAGCTTCATTAGAGACTATATCAGTTGGTATTCTTTCGCTTTATTACTCAGTTCCATTAAATTTTTAGCCTCTAATTTCTTCATTAAATTAAAACGATGCACCTCTGCAGTGCGCTTGCTAATTTGTAATTCTTCGGCAATATCTTTATTGTTCTTTAACTCTAAAACTAAGGTTAATATTTGCTTTTCTCTTTTGGTTAATTTAAAAGGAAGTTCTTGAAACTCCTTTTGAGGTGTTCCTTTTTTAGTTGTAGCTCCATCTACAAAATTGTTCATTATAATAGAAGAAACATCTCCTGTAAAATACCTACCACCAGAAGCAACTTTACTTATTGCTTTCAAAAATTCTTTCTTACTTGCTCCTTTCAACAAATAACCATCAGCTCCTGCTTGTATCGATTTTAAAACATATTCTTCAGAATCGTGCATCGAAAGCACCAATGTTCTTACATCTGTGTACTGTTTATTAATTTCAGTAACCACTTCAATTCCATTCATTTCTGGCATGCGAATATCAACAATAAGGATATCAGGTTTCTTTTTCGAAATGACCTCTAAAGCTTCTTTTCCGTTGGATGCTTCATCTATAACAGTAATTCCTGACTGGTCTTCTAAAAGTGCTTTAATGCCATCTCTTACCAAAACATGGTCGTCTGCTAAAACTATATTAATCATAACTGTAGATAATTTATACTTACAAAAGTAGCCATTTTAAGTAAAACTAAGTATTTAAATAGGGATATTTAATGTTACTCTTGTGCCTTTTCCAAGTTCAGAATTCAAGAACAATCGACCTTCAACAAACGTAATTCGTTCCTTCATAAAAGTCATGCCCATTCCTCCATCTCCATTCTTTACGTGCTTTACCTTTGAAGGTTCAAAACCTTGTCCATCGTCATCCACAACGATACTTAATATTTTTTCACTGTGAGAAACTGCCACCAAAATATGAGAAGATTCAGCATATTTAATAGCGTTATTTATTGCTTCTTGAACAATTCTATAAATATTAATTTCAACAAGGGAATCTAAACGCTGATTATAGTCTGTTTTATTTAGAAATAAGATTTCTTTTCCCGTTAATCTTCCTAATTCTTGGGTTAGTTTTATCATTGCAGGAACCACTCCATGATCAGATAATTCTGGTGGAGTTAAATTAAAAGTGGCAGCTCTAACACCTTTTATAATATTTGTAGTTAAGTCCTTTAAATGTTCAATCTTAGCAGTTGTTTTCTGAATATCATTCATATTAATGCTTTCTAAATTGTATTTTAATCCAGTTAACATCTGACCAATTCCATCATGCACATCCTTTGCAATTCTATTTTGTTCTTTTTCTTGGTTTTCTATAATCTTACTTGAAATTATTTTTTGCTGACTCATTTTCTCCTCAAAACTCTCTTTGGTCAATCTTTCAATTTCTATTTGACCTGCTTTTTTAGCAGTAATTTCTGAGGCGATAATTAACAATTCAGACTTATCTTCTGTGGGCCTATAGGGAACTATTGACATTTCTAACCAAATAGTTTCAGCGTCTTTTGTCGTTGCCTTAAGCTCGCCTTGCCATCCCGTTTTTTTATGTTTTGTAATTAAATCTTCAATTATGAACTGTTCGTTTTCATTATTTGATAAAATGTTCCAAAAGAACGTTTCTTTTTTAAATTTTGTGAATTTAAACAACCTTGAAAACTTATTTCCTATGTGAATTAAATTTCCGTTTGGAGAAATTCTTGCAAACAATAATGTTTCATCAATTGCTTGACTTAAAGCACGCAACTCTCTAATCGATTTTTCTTTAACAACACTCAACTCATCTGCATTAAAAGCCATCTTTTTAGCTTTCTTTTCTGCCGACAACAATTCTGAAAGTATCATTTTTATAGATTTTGCAGTAGGCAAAAAGATGAACACTAACTCCCCCAAAAGCAGCAACAATGTTAGTCCCATTAATAAGAACTCTAACTTTCTCAACCAAGCAACTTTCTCATTCGCTTCTAAATCATATTGATTCACAATTTCATCCATTATCAACAAAAAAGAACCTTCATTATTGGTTATTTTTTTGATTTCAGACACCAAGTAATCAATAGAAATTAAAGGATTTTTTTCTAGTTTTCGAAGGATTAATTTTGAAGCTTTCTGTATGGTATCAAAAACAGGATTAATCGCAGTAAACTTACTTTTTATTTGCACACTATTTTGTTTAGGAAGCCCCAAACTATCATTTCCTTTTTGAAGAGAGTTATGAGATAACTCCCATAGAAAAAGTGTTCTTTTTATATTATTTTTGAGAGAAATTCTATTTTTTTCATCCGAAGAAACTGAGAGGGAAACAATTTCTTTTGTTAGTTTCTGACTCAACATTCTTTGCCTACCAGCAATATTTATCACCGTAGAATCACTTTGTTGTTTGTCTAAATGATTGCGAACTAAAACCTGACTAATAATTACAGAAAAAGCAATGGTGCTTAAAGCAATAATATACAAACGACTTAATTTATCAAACGTTCTTTGGTCTAATGAATTGCCTTTTTTTGTCATTTTAAATTACAATTATTATGAAATGGCTTGCTTCACCAGCGCTAAACTTGCTTCAGAAAAAGGAATTAACAAAGCTGCAGCGTGTCCTTTTTCAGACATTTTAACCCATGTTTTTTTAAGAATATCAATTACTTTTTCATCTGTATGTTTTGCTGCAAATGCGACAAGATAATACTCTAAAAAAACCAAACAGATAGTGTCTTCTAATATTTGAGACTCTTCATTTTTTTTGATGCCTTTTTTTAAAATAATTTTCTGAACTCTCTCAATAAATTGAGTTTCAAAACCAACTTCTTGCAAAATTTCTCCCGTAATCTCAGCATGCATCATTTTTAATTTTTGACGCCATTTTAAATACCCAACTCTGTCCATTGGATACTCGTTTCGCTGAATTTTCCAACGACAAATATGCTGTGCTCTTGCAGCAATCTTAAGGGCATCAGAGGCACTTGGATTAAAAGCTATCAACCTTCTTGTCATCCTTTGAGAGTACAATAGTTCTTTTGGATAGGCTAAGTCGAGCACTTGATACGTATCTGCATCTTCAGCATTTTTCTTATCAATAATTGCAATGGCAGTTTCAAATTTTGTTGGCTTCATTTTTCCTTTTTATTTAAATGATTACTACCAAGTCTTTACTTGACAGTTTTCCTTTAAAATTATTTATTCTAAAAAGCCAATATACACATTTCCGTCAATAATTTTAACAGGATAGGTGGCAATTTTTAAATCTTCGCCAGCTAAATTAGTACCATCTTCTAAAGAAAAATTCTTTTTGTGCAATGGGCAAGCAACTTTTGGAATTCCATCTTTATCACCAATCATTCCTAAAGATAATACCATTTCCATTTTATGTGGACATAGGTTTTGAGTAGCATACCATTTACCTGTTCTCACAAAGTTATACACAGCGATTTGCTTGGTTTTGTATTTTATACAAGCACCCGTATTTTCAGGAAAATCTTCTGTTTTACCAACTTTAAACCATTGATTTACATTTTCTTCTGAAACTGATTTGTATTTTTCTAATATTTCTTGCATGGTTTTAAATTTTAATGGTTGATAAAAATAGGTTTCTTTAGGAAGACTTATGAAGCCCTGTAAAACCTGAATAGTAGCCACTTATTTATTGTTTGCTGGAAACTAATTTATACCCAAGCTTTTGGCTTTTTCTGATCACGCATAGGAACAAACTCAATAGTATCATCTGTGTCATCTGAATTCACAAAATGCTTAAAACGCTTCATTACTTCTTCACTTTCTATGGCTTGTTTCCATTCACATTCGTATCGATTTACAAGACCTTGCATTTCGATTTCTAAGTCTTCAGCAATACCCAGAGAATCTTCAACAACCACTTGCTTTAAATAAGCTATTCCTCCATCTAATTTGTCTAACCAAGGTGCAGTTCTTACCAAAGGACCCGCTGTTCTTATATAGAACATTAAAAATCTGTCTAAATATTTAACAACCGTTTCATCATCCAATTGTTCTGCTAATAAAACGGCGTGTTTTGGGGTTGCTCCACCATTTCCACAGACATATAAATTCCAGCCCCCCTCAACAGCAATCAAGCCAAAATCTTTACCCCTTGCTTCTGCACATTCTCGAATACAACCCGAAACGCCTCCTTTTAATTTGTGCGGAGAACGCAGACCTCTGTATCGATTTTCAATATCGATAGCAAAGGTCACACTTTCATGCATTCCATACCTACACCAAGTTGCACCTACACAACTCTTTACAGTTCTTAACGATTTTCCATAGGCATGCCCACTTTCAAAACCAGCGGCAATTAGTTCTTTCCAAATCATTGGCAATTCATGCACTTGTGCACCAAATAAATCAATTCTTTGTCCTCCAGTAATCTTTGTATATAAATCGTATTTTTTTGCAACTTCTCCAATAACAATTAATTGATCTGGCGTAATTTCTCCAGCAGCAACTCTTGGCACAACAGAGTAAGTTCCATTTCTTTGGATATTTGCCAAAAAGCGGTCATTTGTATCTTGAATGGTCGGTTGACGGTTTGGAGTCTCCATCGTTACCGTTGCAAAAATTGAGGCCACTAAGGGCTTACATATTTCACAACCATGACCTTTCCCAAAAGTATTTAAAACCTCTTCATAATCAGAAACTTGACTTACTTTTACCAAATCATACAGCGCTTGTCTATTGTAATCAAAATGCTCACAGATCGTTTCTTTTACTTCTTTTCCTAGTGATTTTAAGGTTTCATTTATCAAATCCGTAACCATGGGCTTACAACCTCCACAACCAGTTGTTGCTTTTGTTTTGTCAATTACATCGCCCAAATTATTGCAACCCCCTTCGGTAATTGAAGAGCAAATATCTCCTTTACTAATAGACTCACAAGAACATACTTGGGCAGTATCTGGCAACTCTAAAACACTCCCAAAAGAGGAACCTCCTTCGCTTGCCGGCAAAATTAATTGAGACGGATCTTCAGGAATTTTCATTCCATTTAAATAAACTTGGTGCAACATATTATAGTCAGATGCATCGCCAACTAAAATTCCACCTAATAAACTTTTACCATCTAAACTTATGTTGATTCTTTTGTATAAATGCTGCGTTTTATTTTCAAAAATTATAGAATGTCCTTTTGATGCAGGCATAAAAGGTTCACCAAAACTTGCGACATCTACACCAATCAATTTTAATTTGGTAGACATATCTATTTCGTCTGGCATTTGACACGCTACTTTACTAATAATTTGATTTACTGCAACATCAGCCATATCATAACCTGGCGCAACTAGACCATAAATCATTTCGTTATACAAAGCAACTTCACCAATTGCAAAGATATGTTCGTCTGAAGTTTGCATTTTGTTATTGACTACGATTCCTCCACGAGCTCCCATTGTCAGTCCACAAATTACTCCCAACTCATCTCTTGGACGAATTCCTGCAGAAACAACCAACATTTCTACGTCTAAAATATCCTCTTCTCCAAATTCCATTCCGACAATCGCCTCTTCTCCTAAAATTTGTTGAGTTGCTTTGTTAAGATGGATGTTTAATCCGATGGACTCTAATTTTAATTGTAATACTTTACTACTTCTAGCATCCAATTGTCTGGGCATTAATTTAGGAGCAAATTCTACAATATGGGGTTCTAAACCCATATCCATTACCGCTTTTCCTGCTTCTAAACCCAGCAAACCTCCACCCAACACCGCAGCTCTTGCATGTGGATTCTTCGCTTTTAGTTTTGCTGCATACCCCAACATTCCTTCTAAATCTTCAATCGTTCTGTATACAAAAACACCTTCTTTTTCTACTCCTTTTATTGGTGGAACAAATGCAGATGAACCGGTAGCTAAAACTAAATAATCGTATGTAAGCTGGCGACTCTTTGCTGTAATTATTGTTTTGGTTGTCCTAAAAATGTTGTCCACTTTTTCATCAACAATTAAATCAATATTATTTTCTTTATACCAAGCTGCAGGAGCCATTTCCAAAGCTTTTGCATCTTGGTTTTCAAAAAAGGCACTTAAATGAACTCTGTCATAAGCGGGTCTTGGCTCTTCACCAAAAACAGTGATTTTAAAATTTTTACTTTCTGATGAAGCGACCAATTTTTCACAAAACTTATAACCAACCATCCCATTACCGACTACAATAATTTTTTTCATAACTACGTATTTTAAAAACAAAATTAAGTATTATTACTTATTTTTGTGTTGATTATTCAACTGTTTTTACGTAGCAATCAAATTTTTATTAATTTGAAAATATAGCACCTTCTTATTAAATATTCCATAAAATAAAATTGCAGGAAATAGGAATTCTGCATTTCAAAAGTTTGGGGTAATAATGATTTGTTTTTAATACCTTTGAATTTCCTAAAATTAAAAAATGAACGAATTTATCCTTTTCTTTAAAATAGGTCTTAACCATGTGTTAGACTTTTCAGCATATGATCATATTTTATTTTTAGTTGTTTTGACTGTTGTTTTCAGTTTTAACCAATGGAAAAAAGTACTTTGGTTAGTTACTTTTTTTACAATTGGCCATGCGCTTACTTTAGCTTTATCTACCTATGGTATTTTAAAAGTAAAAATGAATTTGATTGAGTTTTTAATACCACTCACCATTCTTATCACAGGAACTGTAAATGTTTTCACCGCTAAGAGTGCCTCCACAGGAAAAGAAAATACCAACTTTATTTTTGCGGTCTTTTTTGGCTTAATTCACGGGTTTGGTTTTTCTAATTACTTTAAATTAATGGTTGGCAAAGGAGACGATACCTTTTTTCCTTTATTAGAATTTGCTTTAGGAATAGAAGCTGCACAAATTATTATTGTTTTAGGGATTTTAATAATTGCAACAATTCTTCAACATTTCTTTAGAACTACCAAAAGAGATTGGATCTTAGTTTGTTCGTCTATTGTAATTGGTTTTGCTTTGCAAATGATGCTAGCGCGCGTATTTTGGTAAAACGAAATTTAGAAGGAACATCAATAGAAAACCAAAAATGAAACAGCCCTTTTTTATTCAAAATTTTGTTTGTTAATTAATGACTTATTTCTGCAAATATTTTTACTTTCGTTCTAATGACTGAAAAAAAACAATTAAAATACGATAAGGCCTATTTAAAAATGGCTCTTGAATGGGGTAAACTCTCCCATTGTAAGCGAAAACAAGTCGGTGCTTTGATTGTAAAAAACAGGATGATCATTTCGGATGGGTTTAACGGAACGCCTACTGGTTTTGATAACTGCTGTGAAGATGAAGAAGGTGTAACAAAATGGGAAGTATTACATGCAGAAGCCAATGCAATATTAAAAGTTGCATCCTCTACTCAATCTGCAAAAGGAGCTACGCTATACATTACTTTATCTCCTTGCACACAATGCAGTAAATTAATTCATCAAGCAGGAATAAAGCGTGTTGTTTTTGCAAACTCATATAAAGACAAATCTGGAATCGATTTTTTAGAAAAAGCAGGCGTAGAAATCATGCATTTACCTTATGAAAAATAACAATAACTTTCCGATATACTTCTCTTTTGCTATTGTATTTGGTATCATCATTGGTACTTCCCTAAATGGAAATCCAACCGATATATTCTCTTTAACTAAAAAATCTTCACAAGAAAAGAAGATAAAAAGACTCATCAATTTTATTGAAAAAGAGTATGTAGACAATATAAATACTGACGAACTTTTAGACGGAGCAATAACACAAATGCTAGGTAAATTAGACCCACATTCTGTATATATTCCTAAAGAAAAACTACAAGAAGATAGAGAAAGGTTGCAGGGTAATTTTGTAGGAATTGGCGTTCAGTTTAGAATGATAAACGACTCAATTACTGTTATTCAACCCATCAAAGGGGGACCAAGTATTCTTGCAGGCATAAGAGCTGGAGACAGAATTTTAATGGCAGATAAGGATACTTTATTTGGTAAAAACATCTTAAGCAACAAAGTGCCCAATTATTTAAAAGGAAAGCCTGGAACGAGGGTTGCACTTCAAATTTACAGAAAAAGTACTGATTCTCTTTTTAATCTTGCTATAACGCGTGGAAAAGTCAACATTAAAAGTGTTGATCTCGCCTATATGCTCAACGATCGTCTTGGGTATATAAAACTAAATCGATTTGCAGAAAATGCTTTCACAGAATTTAAGTCTTCTTTAAACAACTTGTTGGCTGCTGGAATGACCAATTTGGTCTTAGATCTCCGAGGAAACGGGGGTGGTTTTATTCACATTGCAGAGCGTATTATTGACGAATTTTTAGAAGAAGACACCTTGATTGTGTTTACCACAAACAACAAAAATGAAACAGAAGAATACTTTGCAACGGCTCAAGGCGATTTCGAAAAAGGAGGTTTGTATGTTTTAATTGATGAAAATTCCGCATCTGCTTCCGAAATTGTTGCAGGGGCTTTACAAGACAATGACAAAGGAACTATTATTGGTCGCCGGTCTTTTGGAAAAGGGCTTGTACAAGAAGACATGGATTTGGGAGATGGTTCTTTCGTTCGTTTAACAATTTCTCGTTACTACACACCAACAGGGCGTTCCATTCAAAAAAAATATGCTAAAAACGGCAATAAAAATTACTACAGAGAATCTCAAGAAAGAATTTCTAGCGGAGAACTATTAAACAAAGACAGTATAAAAGTGGTAGATTCCTTAAAATTTATTACTCCAAAAGGGAAAGTCGTTTATGGTGGAGGTGGAATTATTCCAGATATTTTTGTACCCATAGACACCACTTCTTATTTCTCTAATTCCTACTTTAATTTTATAAATGATTTTGCCTTTAAATATGTAGACAGCAATCGAAAGTCATTAGAAAAATGGACAATAGATGGTTTTATTAAAGACTTTGACAAAAGCGAAACTGTTTTAAATCAATATTTATCTACTCTTAAAAACAGCACAGCACCTTCTTTTAAAATTAAACAAGGTTTAAAGAAATACTTAAAAGCCGCTATTGCAAATACTCTTTTTGGCGATGTCGGTTTTTACCGAATCATCCATCAAAATGATAAAATGCTACAAAAAGTAATCGAAATAGAAAATTCAAACTAGACAATCGTCATTCCAATAAACAGGAAACACCAATTGTTATCAATCCTTTAATTTTTAAAAATCTTATTGGTTTTACATACCTGCACAAATCCTCCTATTTTAAAGTTTTTTTGCTGTCTCTTACCAATTATAATTTCATCAATAATCGTCACACACAACAGAATCAATAAAACCAATTCATGTATCATATTTGTTAATGAAAGTTTCACTGTTTTCTGCGACTTATATTGTATATTTGCATACTATTTAGATTTAATCTATATAAAATTATGATAAAAGTTTCAGACACAGCAAAGAAAAAAGTCGAACAATTAATGACCGATGACGGTTTTGATGTAACGAAAGACTTTGTAAGAGTTGGTGTAAAAAGTGGTGGTTGTTCGGGTTTGTCCTATGACTTAACCTTTGATAATAAAAAAGAAGAAAACGATAAAGTTTTTGAAGAAAATGATGTAAAAATTATTGTAGACAAAAAAAGTTTTTTATATCTCGTAGGAACTACTTTAGAATTCTCAGGAGGATTAAACGGAAAAGGATTTGTATTTAACAATCCAAACGCAAACAGAACTTGTGGATGTGGAGAGTCCTTTAGTTTGTAAAAAACTACAAGAATTTAGTAATTGAGAGTAAAAATATCTCTAAACAATTATTGAGATTCATTAACTATTTAAGAAAGAGTCAGATTTATTAAATCTTTTAATAACTATGAAATATACAGAAGACGATTTAGAAAAAGAATTAGAAACCCAAGAATATAAATACGGTTTTTATACAGATATTGAAAGTGAAACCTTTGCAAAAGGGTTGAATGAAGAAGTAGTAATTGCAATTTCTAAAAAGAAAAATGAGCCCCAATGGATGACAGATTGGCGTTTAGAAGCCTTTAGAGTTTGGAAAAAAATGGAGGAACCAGAATGGGCAAATGTTCGTTATGAAAAACCAAAATTTCAGGACATTGCGTATTACTCTGCACCGAAAGAAAAACCAAAATTAAATTCTTTAGATGAAGTAGATCCAGAATTACTAGACACTTTTAAGCGTTTAGGAATTTCTCTGGATGAACAAAAAAAGTTAGCCAATGTTGCCGTAGATATTGTAATGGACTCTGTTTCTGTAGCAACTACTTTTAAGAAAACATTAGGCGAAAAAGGGATCATTTTTATGCCAATTTCTGAAGCAATTCAAGAACATCCCGCATTGGTTAAGAAATATTTAGGAACTGTTGTTCCCACAACAGACAATTTTTATGCAGCATTAAATTCAGCAGTATTTTCTGATGGCTCTTTTTGTTACATTCCAAAAGGCGTTCGTTGTCCTATGGAATTATCTACCTATTTTAGGATTAATGAAGGAGGAACAGGGCAGTTTGAAAGAACGTTGGTTGTTGCAGACAAGGGAAGTTTCGTTTCCTACCTAGAGGGTTGTACGGCGCCAAGTAGAGATGAAAATCAATTACACGCTGCCGTAGTAGAATTAATCGCAATGGATGATGCAGAGATTAAATATTCTACCGTACAAAATTGGTATCCAGGAAATAAAGAAGGAAAAGGTGGTGTTTATAATTTTGTAACCAAAAGAGGTATTTGCGAAAACAATGCAAAAATTTCATGGACACAAGTAGAAACAGGTTCTGCTGTAACTTGGAAATATCCTTCTTGTATTTTAAAAGGGAACAATTCTGTGGGTGAGTTTTACTCAATTGCAGTGACTAACAATCATCAGCAAGCAGATACAGGGACAAAAATGATTCACTTGGGTAAAAACACCAAGTCAACTATTATTTCTAAAGGAATCTCTGCAGGACATTCTCAAAATTCTTATAGAGGATTAGTTCAAATAAATTCTAGAGCAGAAAATGCTCGTAATTTTTCTCAATGTGATTCTCTATTAATGGGAAATGCATGTGGTGCACACACGTTTCCTTATATTGAAGTAAAAAATAAGTCAGCGCAAATTGAACATGAAGCAACGACAAGTAAAATTGGTGAAGAACAATTATTTTACTGTAATCAACGTGGAATTGATACTGAAAAAGCAATTGCATTAATTGTAAACGGATTTAGTAAAGAAGTGTTGAATAAATTGCCAATGGAGTTTGCCGTCGAAGCGCAGAAATTGTTGGAAATTAGTTTAGAGGGTTCCGTAGGTTAAACTTTTGAAGGTTTATTTGTTTGTGCGCTGAGTCGTTTCAACTTCAAACCAAATAGATAGACAAAAAATATCAATTATTAAATAATGCTTATAGCCAAAAAGCTAAAAGCCAATAGCATAAATAGAATGTTAAAAATAGAAAATTTACAAGCAAGTATCGATAATAAATCAATTTTAAATGGATTGAATTTAGAAGTGAAAGCAGGAGAAGTACATGCAATTATGGGACCAAATGGTGCTGGAAAAAGTACCTTAGCGAATATTATTGCAGGAAAAGAAGAGTATGAAGTTACAAACGGAACCATTGAATTACATGGGGAAGACATTAGCGAATTAGCACCCGAAGAAAGAGCTCATAATGGGGTCTTTTTATCGTTTCAATATCCTGTAGAAATTCCTGGAGTTTCTGTTACAAATTTTATTAAAACCGCTATCAACGAAACTCGAAAAGCAAAAGGTCTAGAAGATATGCCTGCAAAAGACATGTTAAAAATGATTCGTGAGAAATCTGAATTATTAGAAATAGACCGCAAGTTTTTGTCTCGTTCTTTAAACGAAGGTTTTTCGGGAGGCGAAAAGAAACGTAATGAAATATTTCAAATGGCAATGTTGGAACCAAAGTTAGCCATCTTAGATGAAACAGATTCTGGTTTAGATATTGACGCTTTGCGTATTGTTGCAAACGGAGTAAATAAATTAAAATCTAAAGACAATGCGGTCATTGTAATTACGCATTACCAACGTTTATTAGATTATATTGTCCCTGATTTTGTTCATGTTTTATATGATGGTAAAATCGTGAAATCTGGCGATGCTTCTTTAGCTTTAGAGTTAGAGGCAAAAGGATATGATTGGATAAAACAAGAATTGGTATAGTAAACAGAGTTCCTAAAGTTTATAAGGTTAAGTCATTAACTTTTCAACTTTCAAACTAGAAAAACAATGGAATTAAAAGAAAAAATAGTATCCTCTTATGTTGCTTTTGAAAACAAAGTAGACATGAATTCTGACATACACGAAATAAGATCAAAAGCACTTCAAAATTTTGAAGATTTAGGTTTCCCTACTAAAAAATTAGAAGCATGGAAATACACTTCTTTAAACGCTGTTTTAAAGGAAGATTACAGCTTATTTCCAGAAAAAGAAAACACGATTGAATTAGCAGATGTAAAAAAGTATTTTATCGATGATATCGATGCATATAAACTTGTTTTTATTGATGGAAAATACAGCTCTTTCTTATCAGAAACTACCCATGATACTTTTGATGTTTGCTTAATGTCTTCTGCACTGGCGAAACCAAAATACAAAGCTGTTATTGAAAACTACTTCAATAAAATAGCAAAACAAGACAATTTAACTTCTCTGAACACGGCTTTTGCAAATGAAGGTGCTTACATCTACATTCCTAAAAATGTTGAAGTAGAAAAACCAATTCAGATCCTCAATTTTACGACTGGCTCTGAAGCGGCAATCTTATTACAGCCTAGAAATTTAATTGTAGTTGAACAGAATGCACACGTTCAAATCATAGAGCGTCATCAAAGTTTAACTTCCCATCCTGCTTTAACAAATGCTGTTACGGAAATTTTTGCAGCAAAAGACGCAACTGTCGACCTTTATAAAATTCAAAACGATGCTACAAATGCTTCTTTGGTAGACAATACTTATATCGAGCAGAAATCGAATAGTGTTGTTTCTGTACATACTTTTTCTTTTGGTGGAAACATTACTAGAAATAACCTAAACTTTTATCAAAGAGGAGAACACATTGATTCTATTTTAAAAGGAATAACAATTATTGAAGGAAAACAACACGTAGATCACCATACTTTAGTGCATCATATTGAACCTAATTGTGAAAGTCATCAAGATTATAAAGGAATTTATGATGAGCGCGCTACAGCCGTATTTAATGGTAAAGTTGTTGTAGATAAGGAAGCTCAAAAAACAAATGCATATCAGCAAAATAATAATATTTTAATAAGTGATAAAGCAACGATCAATGCCAAACCACAACTCGAAATATTTGCTGATGATGTAAAATGTTCTCATGGTTGTACGATTGGACAATTAGATGATGCTGCATTATTTTATATGCAACAACGTGGAATTCCTAAGAAAGAAGGGAAAGCATTATTAATGTATGCCTTTGCAAACACAGTTTTAGAAAGTGTAAAAATACCAGAAGTAAAACAACGAATTACCAAGTTAATCGCTGAAAAATTAGGCGTTGATATTGGTTTTGATTTATAGGCAACAAGTTGCTTTTTATATAAAATTTAACCACGCTATTTGCGTGGTTTTTTTGTGAATTAAAAAAATCGACTATTTTACACTTTCTAAAACCCCTTTCAAAAACTCGTTTTCGTCAAAATTAGACAAACCAAAACGTACTATTACCATTTCTTGACTAGGCAAAACGTAGACTCTTTGACCTTGATAACCGTCAGCAAAATACATGTTTTTTGGAACATCTTTGAATAGGTTTTTTGTATTTAGCCAAAATTGTGCACCATAAGTTCCGTTAGACGTTGGTGTTGGTGTGGTTATATAATTTACCCAATCTTTGGCAAAGAGTTGTATGCCATTCCAATTTCCATTATGAAGATATAACAACCCAAATTTCCCCCAATCTCTAGCTGTTGCCCAAGAATAAGAGGACGCTACATAATTCCCACTTAAATCAGCTTCTAAAACCATGGAATGCATTCCTATCTTATCAATAAAATCTGCATACCAAAAATCTAAATACGCTTGGTGTGTTTTAAACTGGCCTCTTAAAATTCCTGATAATAAATTGGTTGTTCCAGAAGAATAATTCCAGGTTTCATTTGGAGCACCAACGAAAGGTTTATTTTCTTGCATCTTTGTCATATCGCGCTCTAAAAATAACATTTTAGTCGCGTCAGAAATTTCATCATAATTTTCATCCCATGCTAAACCAGAGTTCATTTGTAATAAATTATGAATGGTGATCTCTTTTCGCGCATCCTTTTGCCAAGAGGCAATTGGTGCCTTGTCTTGCACATTAATTTTCCCTTGGTATTGCAGCACTCCAAAGACAGTACTCAAAATACTCTTGGTCATCGACCATCCTAAAATTTTAGATTTATTATGAAATCCTTCCGCATACTTTTCTGAAATAATTTGATCTTTATAAAGAACAATTACTGCTCTTGTTTTATTCTTTTTTTCGAATACTGAATCCATTACAATATTCAATTTTTGATAGTTTATCGTTGAAAACAGGGTGTCCTTTTGCATTCCATTTCCGTATGGATAAGGAGCTGTGTTGCTCATAGCAACTCTTTTAGGGACTAAGTATTTTGCTGTTTCATCTTTTTCATTCAATGTTAAAACACTCCCTAAACCTTCTCTAAATACTGCCTTTCTTGTCAAAAGTCCAAAAACAGAAGAGGTTGCTCTCTTCTTTTCTAAATCAATCGCGTTTGAAGCCAAATTTACGGGTGAAAAATTATTGTCAGTACGATCTGTAAAGGCTAAAGTTCTCTCTGCAATAAAAACAGCCGAAGCGGTGTTTTTTGCAGAATAACCTGCTAAAATGTTCAATTTTGAATAATTGTAAACTACTAAAATTGTGATTACAACAGCGAATAAAAGTAAAATTCTCTTAAAAATTTTCATTAAAAATATAGTTTATACTGCGTTATGTTTTAACTGGCTCAGTAAGCCCTTCTTAAAACATTGCTCAGCGTGATACATTAAAATTTATAGGTCTGCATTAAGTTATTAAATTGGTATTATTTATGTAAAAATAAGAAAATCATATTGTCTTTTCCATCAGTTTAAAGCTTCATCGTTTATCTTTGTCCTATTAAATTAACATTCCTATGATAAATGTTGCTAAAATTCGTGAAGATTTTCCCATTCTAAAAAGAACTGTTCATGGAAAACCTTTAGTATATTTTGATAATGCGGCTACTTCACAAACGCCACAAGTTGTTATTGACACGATTGTTGCTTATTACAGCAATTACAATTCGAATATTCACAGAGGTGTGCATACGTTGAGTCAAGAGGCTACAGACAAATATGAAGAAGCACGAATCAAAGTACAACAGCATTTTAATGCAAAAGAAGCCTATGAAATTATTTTAACTTCTGGCACAACGCACAGTATCAATATGGTTGCCGCTGGCTTTGAAACGCTTTTAAAAAAAGGTGATGAAGTGATTGTTTCTGCTTTAGAACACCATTCTAATATTGTTCCTTGGCAAATGTTATGCGAAAAAACAGGCACTGTTTTAAAGGTAATTCCGATGTTAGAAAATGGTTCTTTAGACATGAATTCGTACCATAAACTATTGAATGAAAGAACAAAATTGGTGTTTTGTAATCATGTCTCAAATGCTTTAGGAACGGTAAATCCAATTGAAGAAATTATTGAAGCGGCACACAAAGTGGAGGCAGCTGTTTTAATTGATGGCGCACAAGCAACTCCTCATATAAAGCCAGATGTACAGGCTTTAAACGTTGATTTTTATGTGGCTTCTGCTCATAAATTATGTGGACCAACAGGGGTTGGTTTGCTATATGGAAAACAAGAATGGTTAGAAAAACTACCTCCCTATCAAGGGGGTGGAGAAATGATTGCTACAGTTTCTTTTGAAAAAACAACCTATGCAGGTTTGCCTCATAAATTTGAAGCAGGAACACCCAATATTTGTGGTGGAATTGCTTTTGGAGCTGGACTAGATTATATGAACGCAGTGGGTTTTGAAAACATTGCTTCTTATGAACACGAACTATTAGTATACGGAACACAAGAACTCTTAAAAATTGAAGGCGTAAAAATATACGGAACCACTGCTGAAAAGACGGCTGTCATCTCTTTTAACGTGGGTGAAATTCATCCGTATGATATTGGTGCCATTTTAGATAAACTTGGCGTAGCGGTGAGAACAGGACACCATTGTGCACAGCCCATTATGGATTTCTATCAAATACCAGGAACCGTCAGAGCTTCCTTTTCTTTTTACAACACAAAAGAAGAAATCGATGTTTTTATTACAAGTCTTAAAAGAGCAGTAATGATGCTTTCTTAATCGAACTATTTCATTAAAACAAAAAAAGGGTTGAGAATTAAATTCTCAACCCTTTTTTTTATAACTAATTGTATTCTCTTATTGTAATGTTGGAGTATAATTTGTTGGGTAATCGTCTGCTTTTGCCAAACCATTTGTAGCGGTTGTAAAATTAGAACCAAATTTAGCGTCAATAGCTCCTAAAATTCTATTAGCCATTAATGCATATCCTCTAGCTGTTAAATGAATTCCATCTAAACTTACCAAACCTCCAGTGACTAAACTTGTTGTCATTGTATACCTATCAAATTGAATACCGCTAGCAGCTTCTCTTAAAATTGCATTTAAATCTACAAATGCTAATCCTTTTGCGTTAGCAATACTAGTAATCGTAGCATTGTAACCATCCGTCGCTGTTTTAATTTCTAATTGCTCTTCAGGTGTTAAGACCCATTTGTCTGCTAATGGAAGTGTAACTCCTTCTGCTGAAAATTGTCCTGCTAGAGTTGCAGTTAAAAGTCCTCCACTTGTAGCAATTAAGCCTCCAGCATGAGTCATATTTACGGTTCCTATAACACTACTACTCGGCAATACAAATAAATCTGAAGAAGTTGCAGGTCTAGCTTTTCCATATTGCTGTCCTAATAAACCCGCCACTAAAGGAGCTGCTGCTGCAGGCAAACCTAAAGACTCTACAAAAGGTATAAAAGTAGGACTTGCTCCTAATGTAGCCGTAATTGCAGCAGATAAATCTGTAGCATCTTCGTCATATATAACTACAGCGTTTGTTTCTGTTTCAGAAAAAACAATAGCACGTTCTGGTTCTCCAGCACCCACATATATTTGGTTAACTGCACCATAAACAGAGTTTAATAAAGGAATTTGAGCTTTTAAATCGGCTCCAGTATCTAGGTCATTTGGGTCTAAAGGATTATAAGGTACAGTAGTAAAATGTGGCAAAGAAGTAATATAAGGCACATTAGTAATAACGCCTTCTGGACAAACAGCTGTTAATTTATTCACCATGTCATTAAATACAAAATTAAAAGTTGCTACAGGTGTAATAGGATCCGTTCCATCTCCACCTGTTCTTGCATACCCTAAAACATCATTTCCTCCAATTTCACTTAATGTAAAAAATGTTGGCTCTTGTGCAATAGCATATTCTAACATTGAAACTGTTGGTGAATTTGCAAAACGCCCAAAATATGGGTTAAGACTAGCATAACCGTTATAATCAATATGTGTACTTTTAGCTCCAGGAACCCCAACATTTTTAAAGATACTACCATCAGTTGCTAAACTTACTCCAGCATTTGTGTTTACTGTTGGAACTGGAAGTCCTATACCTGAAAGAAATTCATTTACTCTTTCAGGTGTCTTTCCGTTAAAAATTAAGCGATAAGGCAAATCATCAATTCCAGGAATTGGAATTATCAGACCTCCAGTATTATCTTCCATCAAAGGTTGATTAAAATCCATCGTTCCAAATTTATTTGCCAAAATACTTGGATAAGAATTTTCTTGCCCTGCTTTAAATAAAGCCCCATCCGTTAACCCTGCGCTAAGTGAAGCGCCTACTGATATGTAACTAGAGAAATCTAATCCATTGGTATTTAATGCTACCTCTGCCTGAACTGGGTCCGTTATTTTATCTAATTCGTTGTTTACATCACAAGACGCAACGCTAAATGACAAAAGTA
>CATITK010000086.1 GCA_949545755.1 Polaribacter sejongensis
AATTTCAACTTGATACGTGTTGTTCTCCAATTTTGAGATTTCTATCGAAGGATCAACATTTCCGAAATAGGCAATAAGAAAGAGCAGTGCTCCCTGAACAAGAATTCCTCCTCCAAAGGCACCTACCATTCTATAAGATCCAATACTAGTACGTTCTTTATCATCACTAGACATCACTGCCATCAACGCACCATAAGGGATATTATTGGCTGTGTACATAAGTGTAAAAAAGAGATACGTGATATAAGCGTAAATAATTTTTCCATAGTTATTAAAGTCTGGGCTAGAAAAAAGTAGCACTAAACTTATAGCTAAAGGAATCGCGGTCCAGAGAATCCATGGTCTAAATTTACCATATTTTGATTTGGTACGATCACCAATAACTCCCATCAGTATATCACTAATACCATCGCTAAAACGCGCTGTTAAAAATAGTACACCAACGGTTACTGGATCTAAACCAAACACATCAGTGTAGAATATAAATAAAAATGTTCCTACGCCTCTCCAGCCAATATTTGCTGCTGCATCTCCTAATCCGTAACCTATTTTCTCCTTAATTGAAATTCTATTGCTCATAATTGTTTAATTATTTAGTTGTTATTGGACTATTTCAAGTAGACCTTTTTCTAAAATTTTATTAGAAGCAGATCCTACCAGTATCTCAAATTGCCCTGGTTCAACTACCCAATTTTCTGTTTTTATATCCCAAAACGCAAAGTCTCTTTCAGTTAATGTAAAATGCACCGTTTTTTTAGCTCCTGCACTTAATTGTACTTTCTGAAAATCTTTCAACTCCTTTAAAGGGCGTTCTACAGAAGATGCTATATCACGAACATATATTTGGACTATTTCCTGTCCATCCATTACTCCAGTATTTTTAATATCAATTGTAAAATTGATTGATGCTCCTGCTTTGATTGATGTTTGTTCAATTTTTAAATTGCTGTATTCATAAGTTGTGTAAGACAAGCCAAAACCAAAGTTATAAAGTGGCTCGATGGCTTTATGCTCATACCAACGGTAACCAACAAAGATGCCTTCATCATATTTTACATCAATTATTGGGTCTGTAATTACATGATCTTCTTGCCAACCTGTGTATAGTTCTTTCCCTTCAGGGATGTAATTACTACCAGGCGAATCTTTAAATGTTTTTTCTATGGTGATTGGTAATTTAGCTGATGGATTGGTAATACCAGCCACTATTTCAGCAAAAGCTTTAAACCCAATTTGCCCTGGATACCAGCTATAAATTAAGCCTGCAATTTCATCATTCCATTCGGTCATATTCATGCCACTTCCAGAGCTTACAGCTACAATAGTATTCTTATTTAGTGAAGCTATATTTTTTATTTTTTTGTTAACGGTTTTTGGAAAGTCAAACGATTTATCCCAGCCTTCAGAATCAAATGTCCCAGCACTATATATTACATAATTAGCATTTTTTATAGATTGATTATCTGGCTTTTCTTGATAAGTAATTTTGGCTCCATACACCTCTTTAAGTGCTGCAAGCATAGTTATATTATCATACCCTTTCACTTCTGCGGCACCACCACCACAAGGAATTTTATCGGAATATTCTCCAGTAAGTAAAATTGAAATATCGTCTGATTTACTAATTGGTAAAACTCCATTGTTTTTAAGAAGCACCATGCTTTCGCGTGCTGTCTGTAAAGCAACTTCAATATGATCATTGAAATTTTCAAAATAGCTAGTATCTTTTATAGGACGTTCAAGGAGTCCCATCGCTATTTGTGTGGTTAGGATATTAGTTACCATTTTATCAATATCAGCTTCTTCAACCTTACCTTCTTCAAGAAGCGATTTTGCAGAAGAACGTAAAAAGAATTTATCCTTCTTCGTATAATCAGGATACTCTTCTCTAGGTTCTCCAGGCATATCAAGGTCCAGTCCAGATTTAATAACTTTTTCGGCATCCCAAACAGACCACCAATCACTCATTACTAACCATTTAAAACCTAAATTCTCACGTAAAAGACCTGTGATTGCATCTTTGCTTTGGCCTGCATATTCACCATTTACTAAATTATAAGACGTCATAACTGCCATGGCACCCGCATTAACACCTGCTTCAAAAGCTGGCATATAAATTTCACGTAATGCTCTATCATCAACTATAGAATTGGATGTTCTTCTTTTGTAGTCTGTATTATTGGCAACAAAATGCTTCAAAGTAGCTATAGTACCTGTTTCTTGCATACCTACTACATAATTTTCTACCATACGTGCAGCCAAATATGGATCTTCACCAAAGTATTCAAAGTTTCTACCGTTTTGAGATATTCTGTAAATGTTCATTCCTGGCCCTAACAAAATTGCTATTTCGCCAGCTCTACATTCTTCACCAATAGACTTGGCGTAACTATTTGATAGCTCTGTATTCCATGTACTTGTTAAGGCAATAGGACTTGGAAAAGCAACTGATTTTTCAAGTTGATTTGGAAGCTCAGGTCGTATGTTAACGCCTTGTGTTGCATCGGATAAATACATCGCTGGTATATTAAACTTTTCGAACCCTTTTGTGTAAAACATGTTATAACCACCTATGATTGAGATTTTCTCATCGATAGTCATCTGATTAAGGATTTCTATGGCTTGCTTTTTGGCATCGTCATAAGCAATTGGTGGTGTAAAAGGTTTAAACATGGTTTTAGTTTTATATTTTTGATTTACTGATTTTGTACATGAATAAGTTACAATACAAATAAGGATGATATGTGCTATTCTTTTCATGAAAAATACTTTTTTTTATATATACTGAATTTAATTTTTACAGCATAAAGATTAAATAGTTGTTATGAATTTGTTTAAAAAAATCACATTCTATTTGTTTAAATATTAATGTGTTTTTGCTAGGTTTCTTGCATTATTTCTTGAATTTCTTTGTCGTTAATTTTTGGATTAGCTCCTTCTTTGGAAGCTATAATAGCTCCTATTGCACATGCGTTATTAAGTGCAGTAATTGCATTAGCACCAGTGAGAAGTTGATAAATTAATGTGGCAAGAAAAGAATCTCCTGCTCCCACAGTATCTACTACTTGTACCTGATAGCCCTTATTATAAACAAACTCATTATTTTGAAATAATACAGCACCATCAGCCCCCAATGTTACACATATACTGGGTGTTTGGGTTTCTTCCGAAAAAAAACGAATACTATCCTCTAAAGATAACTTTTTGCCACTCATAGCCAAGGAAAGTTCAAAGATTTCATCATCATTAAACTTTATAAAATCAGCTTGTTTCATAAGAGTTAAAAGGGTATTCAACTCATAATGTGGTACCCGAAGGTTGACATCAAAAACTTTAAATTTAGAAAATTTGAGCAATGCAAACAGCGTTTCCCTAGAAGTAAGCTGGCGAGCAACCAAACTACCAAATATAAAAGCATCTGCAGCATTAACAATAGTCTTGTCTTTTTCCAAAAGTTGAATATCGTCCCAAGCACAGGGCATTTTTATTTCATAAGAGGCTGAACCCTCATTATTCAAGGTTACCAATACTTCACTTGAAGCATACTTTTGGCTAACTTGCAGGTGGTCTGTTGTTGCATTATATAGTTTCATCTGTGCTAAAATATCATCACCAGCAGCATCCATACCAAGACTGCTAATTACTTTAGTTGAACAACCAAATGTTTGCATTCTAAGCGCAACATTAAGTGGTGCTCCACCCAATTTTTTACCCGTAGGAAGCATATCCCACAGCACCTCACCATAACAAACAATCTGTTTCATAATTAATTCAAATTAGTATTCAATTTCACAATGCCTTTTTTAATAACATATATTTCTTCATAATTAGAGATGCTAAAGTATATCCAACATATGCTTTTTGATATTGGCATCGGTATAAATTTTCTGAATCGCTTCGGTATATAATTTTGTAAATCTTTCATTTTCAATAAGATTACCAAAAATAGATTCTTGCCTTATAAAAGCTAATGGATTAGTCTCGGTCTGTTTTGCCGCTTGATAAAGTTCGGTGCTCATGGCATCGACAATTTCTATGGCATTTCCATGACTATCCATACCTTTATCACTATAATAACACCAAGCAGCAATAACTAATGTTGCAAATTTAATACTTCCACCAGTGGCTAGATTCTCATGTATTGTAGCAATTAAAAACTTAGGCAATTTTGCGGAACTTTCCATGCAAATACGATGAACACTGTCTTTAATATTCGGGTTGGCAAAACGTTGTAACAAAGTGTCTTTATAATTGTCCAAGTCAATACCTTTAATGTTTCCTAAAATAGGTGTTGCTTCTTTATCCATAAAGGCACGCAAATAAGTAACAAAGGTTTCGTCTTCCATACAGGCATTAATTGTAGGGTGTCCATGAATGATTCCCAAAAGTCCTAAGACAGAATGACCAGCATTCAGTAATCGTAATTTCATTTTTTCATAAGGACCAACATCGGGTACAAATTGTACGCCTACTTTTTCGAGTTCAGGTCTTCCATTTGAAAAATTATCCTCAATGACCCATTGTATAAAAGGTTCGCAGGTAACTGGCCACTCATCTTTTACGTTATAAGTTTGTGCAAGGGTTTCAATATCTGCTTTCGTAGTCATAGGTGTAATACGGTCTACCATACTATTAGGAAAACTGACTTTTTGAGCTATCCATTTTGCCAAGGCTGCATCTTGTGCTTCGGCAAAAGCGAGAAGCATTTTACGCATCATATTACCATTATGCTCGATATTATCACATGATAAAACGGTAAATGCTGGTAATCCATTTTCACGGCGTCTTTTTAGAGCTGCCGTTAAAAATCCATAAACGGTTATTGGTTCATTAGGGTTTTTTAGTTCATGTTGTATATTAGAATTTTCAAAATTAAAATCTCCAGTAGTGGCATTGAAATTATAACCTCCTTCAGTAATTGTTAGCGATACAATTTTAGTATCGATATTTGCCATTCGAGCAATTACAGCTTCTTGGTTAGTAGTTCCCATTTCAAAATCTATGATAGACCCAATTACTTCAGGTTCAATTTTTCCATCAGGATGTTTTACTAATAGCGTATATAAATGGTCTTGTTTTTTAAAAATATCATGTAAATTACTATCCGGTTCGCGTAAACCTATGCCACAGATATTCCAACCTGAAGCTTTGTCTTGTTGTTTAAGTTGATGCAGGTAGTAAGCTTGATGCGCACGATGAAATCCGCCAACACCAATATGGACTATTCCTATTTTTTTGCTTGTGCGATTATAATTTGGCACAGGAATAGTATTTCCTATTTCGCGTAAATTAGCTTGATTAATTTGAATAGTTTTTTTCATGTTCATGCTGTTGTATTTGATTTTCGACGTTTCAGCGCCCAATAGATAAGGTCTTGGCTCTTAGGGTAACAAAATTAGCTCCAATAACAAATTCGGTTGCAGTAATATAATCTTCAGCTTAAAGTCCTACAAAATAGATCCAATCATGAAACCTACTGTTTAACTAACGGTAGTAGTTGTTCTACGTCGAGGTTTTTAAATTGGTTAAAGTCTTAAGATGTGTTCATATTTTAGTTTGGTGTTAAAATTAGATTTTTTTAAGATTTTTCACAATTAAGAATTAATTTTTTATCATTTCTTTTTCTAATTTTTCTAAAGACTTTCCTTTTGTTTCAAGAATAAACTTATAGGTTATAAATACAATTAAAGTTGATCGTCTTCATGCCAAAGTGGAGTGTTTTCGCAAAGTTACAAAGTTAGTAAATAGTTTTTATATTTCATAATTATGCTGATATCAGCTTTTGTTGTAAATATTCTTGTCTTATTTCATAAATAAGTTTGTTAATTGGATAATAAATACATATTTTTGGTTTACCAAATTGGTAAACCAAAAATGAATATGCTTTTTCAAAACGAATTAACTAATAATCGTCTAAATCTTTTTGGTTTGACAAAAGATATTTATTTTAGGACACTAAATGCTGATGGTGTTGGCACAACTAAGAAGATTGTTATCCAAATCCTAAGCTAGATTACTATGCAAAAAGCCTTTTTTTTAAACACATCTAAAGTTTTTAAACATAATATCAATATGAAAAAAATAATATACAATTTCGGTTTATGTATGCTACTGATTGCTTGTGGTAATTCCAAAATAACCAATTCAATAAAGGTTAATAATAGTGATGAACTCAATAAAGCAATTGATTCTAGTGAAGCTGGAGATCAGATTATTTTGGCAAATGGAATTTGGAGAGATGTTCAAATAAAATTTAGAGGAAAAGGAACAAAAGATAATCCTATAATTTTAAAAGCAGAAACCGCTGGCAAAGTGACTATTGAAGGTGAATCGTATCTTAAATTTGGAGGCGAATATTTAGTCGTTGAAGGTTTACATTTTAAAAACGGGTTTTCGCCATCTAATGCAGTCATAGATTTTAAAATAAGCAATAAAGACGCTGCTGATGAAATATCTAATAATTGTAAAGTCACCAATTGTGTTATCGAAGATTTTAATAAACCAAAACGTGACAATAGTGATTTATGGGTTCAATTTTGGGGCAGAAATAATGAGTTAAGTAATTGTTATATTGCTGGAAAAACGAATAGAGGTCCAACTGTAAGAGTTAGTATTTCAGGTATAGAAAGTATCAACAATTACCATCAAATTGTAAACAATCATTTTGGTCCAAGACCTGTAAAAGGTGGCCCAAGTGGAGAAACTATTCAATTAGGTGATAGTTACACCTCTATGTCGCCAAGTCATACTATGGTTGCCAATAATTTATTTGAAGAATGTAATGGAGAGGTTGAGGTCATTTCTAGTAAAACCAATTTTAATGTATTTAAAAACAACGTATTTTATAAAAGCGAAGGCTCTTTAGTAACACGACATGGCAACTACTCTATGATTGATGGAAATTATTTTATTGGAGATGGCGTCAACGAAAACTATGGAGGTATCCGAATTATAAACACAGGACATTGGGTGGTCAACAACTATTTCTATGGTCTAAAAGGTAAAAGTTTTAGAAGTCCATTGGCGGTGATGAATGGTATTCCTAAATCACCATTAAACCGTTATAATCAAGTCACAGATATTGTTGTTGCTTATAACACCTATGTAAATTGTAGTTCGCCATGGCAGTTTGGAGTAGGAACAAACATTGCACAGGCCGATGTGTTACCAAAAT
This sequence comes from Polaribacter sejongensis, assembly GCA_949545755.1. Taxonomy (GTDB): domain Bacteria; phylum Bacteroidota; class Bacteroidia; order Flavobacteriales; family Flavobacteriaceae; genus Polaribacter; species Polaribacter sejongensis_A. The sequence continues at coordinate 7,175 of CATITK010000086.1, forward strand.
CTGAAATCCGTTCAGCTAGGGCAATTAGAACTACGGTTGCTAATAATATTATTTATAACGAAAAAAGACTTGAAGCTATCGTTGTTGAAAATGACAAAGCAGATGGTGTAACATTCAAAAGTAACATCATAAATAATCAAGGTGTAAAGTTTAATAATTTTGATGGAGGTATTACTGAAGCGGCTTTAGATTTGAAAAAGTTGACGGACAATATTTATATTCCCACAGGAATACCTAATGATTTTGAAACTTACAATGGTTTCGATTTTAATACTATTGAAGCAGATTTGTTAGGTGTTTCTAGAAAAGATGACAAAAGTATTGGTGCAATCACTGGTAAAAATGTTGCCAACCCCAATATTTTGGATAAATCTAAATATGGAACCTCATGGTATTCAAACATAGTTGAAGCTAAAGACCCAACAACACATTCGGTGACTAAAACTGAAGACTTACAAACTAAAATAAATGAAGCAAGTAATGGTGATATTATTGCTTTGTCTGAAGGTAATTATATTTTAAATAAATCTTTAGTCATCAATAAAACAATTACTATTCAATCTGAAGGAAAAGCTCAGCTTGTTTATTCTGGAGCAGCTAACACGCCGTTATTTTCATTACAACCTTATGGGAAATTAACAGTAAATAATATCATCTTAAAAGGAAACAAATCAAACTATGCATTTGCAAGTTTAAAAGCAAACATGTCTAACCATTTTGGCTTGACAGTTTCGGGTTCTGAAATCACTGGTTTTAACTATGTGTTAAAAGCCTATAAAGAATCTTTTGCTGAACGTATTACTTTTGAAAATACGTCGATTTCAAACTGCGAAAATGGTATCGAATTATCCGAGGAGACCAACGATAAAGGCGATTATAATACAGAATATTTAACCATAAACAACTGTAATTTCAACAACGTAAAACAAAATGTTATCGATTATCACAGAGGTGGATATGATGAGTCTACAATTGGTGGAAACCTTTTAGTAACCAACAGTACATTTACTAATTGTGGTGCAAAAGAGAAAAACAGAAGGCTATTAAACCATAATGGTATAGTGAATGTGAATATTACTAAAAACACATTTAAAAATAACAAAATTCAGTTTGTATCTATTTTATGGGGCGCAAAGAATAATGTAGAGTCAGAGAACAGCATAACAAATTCAGGACAAATAAAAACGGAAGAAAATTTAGTAATGAAGTTGATGTATTAGAAATTATGTCTAAAAAAGTGATAACATTTGGAGAGGTAATGATGCGTTTATCGCCCCCTGGGTATGAGAAATTTTCACAAGCATCTTCCTTTGAACTTGTCTATGGAGGAGGTGAAGCAAATGTTGCTATTTCTTGCGCTTATTTAGGGATGAAAGCTGCACATGTAACTCGGTTTCCTAATAATGCGATCGGGAAAGCCGCAACTCAATTCTTAAGAAGACATTGGTTAGATACCGAGTATGTTATTTATGGGGATAATATGATGGGTAAGTATTTTCTTGAAAAAGGGGCAGTTCATAGACCCAGTGAAGTCATTTATGAAAGAGAAGGATCAGCTTTTTCTCAAATTCAACCGTCTATGGTCAATTGGGAAGAGGTGCTCAAAGATGCAAATTGGTTTCATTGGACAGGGATTACGCCTGCCATTTCAGAAGGCGCAGCAAAGTGTTGTCTTGAAGCAATTAAAACGGCTAATAAATTAGGAATAACAGTATCTGGAGATATCAATTCGCGAAATAATATGTGGAAATATGGTAAAACTATGCAGGAAGTGATTCCTACTTTAGTAAAGCATTGTGATGTTGTGATTACTAGTAGTCAAGGAATTAGAGAAATGTTTGGGCTCGGTAAACCAGATGATGGGTTTAAGGATTTAGCAAAGTAGTTGATAGGTGTTTTTCCAAACATTAATAAAATAGTCAAAAAAACCCGACGTACTTTAAGTGCTTCACACCATCAAATACAGGGAAAATTGTGGAACGGACAAAAGTATATTAAAACCGATATGTTAAACATTACTCACATTATTAACCGTGTAGGAACTGGAGATGCTTTTTCTGCTGGCCTGATTTATGGGTTATTACATTACAAGGATGAACAAGCTATGGATTTTGCTTCCGCAGCCTGTGCTTTGAAGCATACTGTTCCAGGCGATGTAAATACAGTGTCTCTTGAAAATATTCTAAGTTTAATGAAAGGTGACACTTCTGGAGCCATTAAAAGATAGTATTCAGTTATAGAGCTAGTTTGATTCAAAAAAACGAATAAGTATGAGTTTCGAAAACATCAAATTAAAATTCAAAGTTAGTGTAACGATTTGTTTTACATTAATGTTAAGTGGCTGTATAAATTCATCTAAACAGTCTAATGTTAAGGATTCGCTATCTATTATTTATCCAAGCGATGTCATTCCATTTATGGAACAATGGAAAATCCTTTTAGGCGATGGAACACACGTTGAAGATCTAGTTAGTTATCAGAAAAAAGATTTTTTCTATGTCGAAAATGATGGAACAACAAATTGGGTTGTTTACAAAACACCAAATGCTGGTATTACTTCAAGAACATCAAGTAATACAAGAACAGAACTTGGAGAAAAAGCACATTGGATTCCAGAAGTTGGAGGCAAATTAACAGGAACACTTAAAGTACAGCATGTCTCAACTACTGGAGATGCGACTGCTGCTTCATCTTACTCGGTAGTAATTGGGCAAATTCATAGTGATGAAGGCCATGAAAATGAACCACTAAAAATCTACTATAAAAAATTTCCTAGTCATACAAAAGGTTCCGTATTCTGGAATTATGAAATTAACACCAAAGGCGATAATATTGGAAGGTTCGATTATTCTACTGCTGTTTGGGGACACGATTTTTCAGTAGTTGGTAAAGATGCAACCACATATCCAGAAGAACCAAAAGATGGTATTGCTTTAGGAGAAGAATTTAGTTATGAAGTGAATGTATATAAGGGCGTTATGTATCTCACTTTTACTAGTAAGAATCATAAAACAGTACAATTTACAAAAAGTTTAATAAACTCAGAATTTTCAACAAAAGCTACTATTCCAGAACAAGTAAAAAAAGTATATGCAAAAAGAGAAAAAGGAGGTGGAGTTGAACGCGAAATTGCTTATGCAGGTGAAATAAATTACTTTAAACAAGGTGCTTACAACCAAGCAAACGCAAAATCTACCAAGTCTAAAACTTATGGCGGTGATATTGTAAAGCAATATGCCAATGGAAGTTATGCAGAAGTATGGTTTAAAGAGGCAACCTTAGGTAAAAGTACTGAACCTACTAAAAAACTAAAACAGTGAATAAAGTAATCTTCATAATAGGCGTTTCAGGAAGTGGAAAAAGTACTATTGGAAAATTACTGGCTGAAGATTTACATATTCCTTTTTTTGATGGTGACGATTTTCATCCTGAAAGCAACGTTTTAAAAATGTCTAAAGGATATGCTCTTAATGATGATGACAGATTTGGTTGGCTGCAAACATTAAATAATTTAGCAAAGAAGGAATTAAAAAGTAATAGTTGTATTATAGTGTGTTCAGCATTAAAGAAAAACTACCGACATATTTTAAATGAAGGCATTAAGAATAGTACAAAATGGGTTTTTCTTCAGGGGTCTTTTGATCAAATTACAGACAGAATCAATAAACGCGACGATCATTTTATGTCTTCGGAATTATTACAATCACAATTTGATACTTTAGAAAAACCTACGGAAGCGATAACGATAGATATTAATTTAAGTCCAAAAAAAATAGTAGAAAACGTGATCAACCAATTGCAAGATAAATCAGAATTTGGGTTATTTGGACTAGGTGTTATGGGGAAAAGCCTATGCAGAAATTTAGCTAATAACGGATTTAAAATTTCTATGTTCAATAGACATGTTGCTGGTGTTGAAGAAGATGTAGCTAAAAATTTTAAATCGGAATTTTCAGAATTATCTAATGCTTCTGCTTTTGATGATATTTCAGTTTTTGTAAATTCCTTGCAAACACCAAGAAAGATAATGTTGATGGTAAATGCTGGTAAAACCATAGACTATGTTATTGAAAATTTACTACCACATTTATCTGAGAATGATATTTTAATTGATGGCGGAAATTCAAATTATAAAAAAACTAAAAAACGTAACGAATACCTAAAAACTAAAGGAATTCACTTTATAGGAACAGGCGTTTCTGGTGGTGAAGAAGGTGCTTTAAAAGGTCCTTCTATTATGCCAAGTGGAAATAAAGAAGCGTATAAACAAGTACAACCTTATTTAGAAAAAATTTCAGCTAAAGACAAAAACGGTTTACCTTGTTGCATTTATGTTGGTCCAGAAGGGAGTGGTCAGTTCATAAAAATGGTGCATAATGGTGTAGAGTATGTGGAGATGCAATTATTGGCAGAAGTCTCTACTATTTTAAAAGCTATGGGTCAAAACCTGGATGCTATTTCTAGCACTTTAGAGTCTTGGAAAGATACAGCTAGTAGTTATTTGTTAGAAATAACAACCGCTATTTTTAAGAAGAAAGAAGGAGACGATTGGCTGGTAAATAAAATACTAGACAAAGCCGGAAATAAAGGCACAGGAAACTGGACTACCATTGCGTCGGCAGAACTTGGAGTACCAAGCACGTTAATTGCGTCAGCTTTATTTTCTAGGTATGTGACATTTTACAAAGATGAAAGAGTGTTGTTAAGTAAGAATTTTGAAAAGCAGACTGTTTCAGAATTAAACATCACCACAAATGAAGTTTTAGAAGCGTATCAATTTGCTAGAATTATTAACCATTATCAAGGCTTTAAATTGATTATTGAAGCATCTAATAAATCTTCTTGGAATTTAAATATAAGTGAAATCGCAAGGATTTGGACTAACGGCTGTATCATTAGATCAACCTTAATGGAAGATTTAGTAGACGCCTTTAAAGAGACAACAAACTTTTTAACAAATGTTGAGATTATTGAGAAATTGAATCAATATAAACCTTCAACAAAGAAAGTGATTTCTCAATGTGTACTTAATGATTTAACAACACCTGCCTTAAGTGAAGCGATACAATTTTTAAACGGAATCACAACAGCATATGCTTCGGCAAATGTTATACAAGCGCAACGCGATTATTTTGGTGCACATACTTATCAACGCTTAGATGATCCATCAGGAAAGAGTCATCATACTAACTGGAATTAACAACTAGCTAATACAATAAATATTATGGCAGCAACCACGCCTAAAACATCATTTTTAAAAAGGATTATTGCCGTCGTATTAGGCTTTGGCCCAGGTATTTTTGCAATTGGTTACACCATTGGTACAGGTAGTGTTACCTCTATGATAAAAGCAGGTAGTGCCTATGGTATGCAATTGACTTGGGTGCTTTTGCTGAGTTGTTTGTTTTCTGGAATTCTTATGTTTGTTTATGGGAACTATACTTTGATTACTGGAGAAACAGCACTTTTCAGTTTTAAAAAATATATAAAAGGCGGTAAAATAATTGCGATCTTAATTGTTGTTGGAATTTCAGTCGGGCAATGGGGTTCACTTATGGGAATCTTAACAATTTCTTCCAATATGCTCTATGAGATATTCGCTATATATTTTGAAGGACTTAAAGCGTATGAGTACGAAACGGTTTTGGCTATTGCTGTTTTAATTGTCGGGATTTTTTATGCCATAATGCTAGTAGGGAAATATACATTTTTCGAAAAGATATTAATCATATTCGTTACGTTTATGGGGTTGTCTTTTATTGTGTCTTTATTTTTTGTACATCCATTGCCGTCAGAAGTTTTAGAAGGATTAATCCCATACATTCCAGAATCTAAAGACTCGCAAGTATCAGGGAAAATGATGGTTGCAGCATTTGTAGGAACTACCATGGCAGCAGCTACATTTTTATCTAGACCTTTGTTTGTAAAAGGAAAAAAATGGGGCATAAAGGATATAGGTAAACAACGTAAAGACGCAATTACAGCAGCAATATTGGTGTTTGTTATTAGTGGCGCTATTATGGCAGTGGCTAGTGGTGCATTATTTCATCAAGGCACTCCAGTAAATAACGTTTTGGATATGGCAAAACCACTAGAGCCAATTGCAGGAGGTTTTGCGGTAGCAGTTTTCTTTTTTGGAACACTAAGTGCAGGTTTGTCTTCTATTTTTCCTTGTTTATTAATTGCTCCGCTTTTAGTGGCAGATTACCAATCCGGAACTTTAGATACAAGTTCTAAACAGTTTCGAATAATTACAGCAATTGCTTGCTTGGTAGCTTTAATTGGACCAACATTTTTTGGAGGTAAGCCTATCGTGGTTCAAATTTTATCTCAAGTTTTTAATGTCTTTATTTTGCCACTTGTGGTGTTAAGCATCACATTATTGGTAAACAACAAAAAAGTAATGAAAGGATATAAAACGAGTCTTTTGGTAAACATTGGCTTGTTTGCTGCATTATTTTTCTCTTGTGTAATTTCATATACAGGTATTGTAGGATTAATGGCTAAATACTTTTAAAGAGAATTCAGTGTTACAATAAGAAGAAAATAAATAAAAACAGTACATTATTGCTTTAGAGTAAAAAAAATAAATCAAAAATGAATAAAAAAACTATCGCACCATTAGCATCATTCTTATTATTAAGTGTTTTCATAACACTAAATAGCTGTAAAAACGAAGCTAAAGAAACAAAAAAAAAAGAAATTCAAAAAACTGTTTACGCAAGTGACGTGATTCCGTTTTTTGATAATTTCAAATTAATTTTAGGTGATGGTTCTAACGTAGGAAAACCAATTAATTTTGAAAACCAAGCCTTCTTCTATACAGCAAGTGATGATCATGGGGATTGGGTTGTTTTTAAAGCCCCAAATGGTGGAGACACACATGGCACTTCAAACAATACGAGAACTGAATTAGGGCAAACCAAAAAATGGTATCCAAAAACGGCAAATGATAAATTAACAGCGACTCTTAAAGTAATGAATGTTTCTGCAACTGGTGATGCTCGTGTTGCTGCATCACACTCCGTAGTTGTTGGTCAAATTCATAGTGCTGATGGGCATGAAAATGAACCTCTTAAAATATTTTACAAGAAATCCCCTAGTCATACTAAAGGGTCTGTTTTTTGGCATTATGAAATAAATACAGCAGGTGATGACAATTCTGGAAGATGGGATTATTCTACAGCAGTTTGGGGAGATGATTTTTCGGTATTAGGTGACTCACCTAGTACATATCCAGAAGAACCTAAAGATGGTATCGCATTAGGAGAAGTGTTTAGCTACGAAATTGAAGTTAAAGACGGGATTATGAATTTAAAATTTATGAGTGAAGGACATCCAACTAAAACATTCACCAAAAACTTAATCGCATCAGAATACACAACAACTGCAGATATGCCAGAGCAAACACAAAAACTATTTGTACCCATTGGTCAAGATGGTGTAGAGCGTAAAAATGCCTACGCAGGTGAAGGTTGCTTCTTCAAGTTAGGGTCTTACAATCAAACCAACGGAAAATCACCAGAAATAAATATAAATTGGTGCTCTGGTGCAGAAACGCATGGTGGCGATGTTAAAAAACAATATGAAGATGGAAACTATGCTGAAGTGTGGTTTAAAACCGGAAGTATTTCTATTAGTCAAAAAGCTGTTTCCAACGAAGGCTACTTCATTAAAAATGATTAAAATTAATTAATTTAGAATATCATGAACAATAATAAATTAGCTGGTAAAAATGTGCTTATAACTGCAGGGGCTCAAGGCATCGGAGAATCAATTACAAAGCATTTTATTGATAGTGGAGCTAATGTAGCTATCCATTATTTTTCTAGCGCAGATACCGCAAATACATTAGTAGAGTATGCAACTAACAAAGATGTAAAAGCAGTTGCTGTAAGTGGTGACTTAACAAAAGAAGCGGATGCAAATGCATTGGTTGAAAAAACGATAGAAGCATTTGGTGGTTTAGATATACTAATTAATAACGCAGGTTCACTTGTTGCCCGTAAATTATTAAATGAGTTAGAAGCAGATTTCTGGCACAAAGTAATGGACATTAATATGACGTCTATGCAATTTGTTACACGAGCAGCAGCACCATATTTAGCAAAAAATAAAAGTAGTAGTATTGTTAATTTAGCATCACTTGCTGGACGTAAAGGTGGTCATCCAGGATCTTTAGTTTATGCAACCAGTAAAGGTGCAATCTTAACTTACACACGTGCACTTTCAACAGAACTTGGGCCTAAAGGTATTCGAGTAAATGCAGTTGCTCCAGGACTTATTCTTGGTACATTATTTCACAACACGCATACCACAAAAGAATCTGCAGCAAAAACAATTTCTGGTATCCCAATTCAACGTGCAGGTAACGCAGCTGATGTTGCTCGAGCAGTTTTATATTTGGCTTCGGAATACGACGGTTTTATTACGGGTGCTACACTAGATATTAATGGAGGCGTTTATAATATGTAGTTAGTGATTAAGTTTAATCAAAAAAATAATTGTACTTTTGGTAAACCAGATTGGAAAACCAATTTTAATTTATCCTTTTTATGAAAATTTCATATTTTTTTTTAATAAGTTGTTTGTTAATTGTTTCTTTTTCTTGTAGTAAAAATAAGACTTCTGATGCAAAAGAAGATTCTAATTCTCAACATCCTAAATTAATTTTAACAGCTCAAGGCGTTAAAGCTATAAGAACAAATCTAGGAAGTATTCCAATTTTCGATAACACCTTAGAAATGGTTAAGGCAGAAATTGATGCCGAAATTGAAGCAGGTATAGACGTGCCAATACCAAAAGATTATTCTGGCGGCTACACACATTCAAGACACAAACGTAATTGGTTTGTACTGCAAAAAGCAGGTGTTTTATATCAAATTTTAGATGACGAAAAATATGCAAAGTATGTAAAAGACATGCTAATGCAATATGAAGCAATGTATAAGACATTACCATTACATCCTAAAACAAGATCGTATGCTAGAGGTAAACTATTTTGGCAATGCTTAAACGATTCTAACTGGTTGGTATATGTAAGCCAGGCTTATGATTGTATTTATAATTATTTATCTGAACAAGAACGTAACAAGTTAGAAACAAATTTGTTTAGACCATTTGCTGATCATATTTCGGTAGACAGCCCACAATTTTACCAACGAGTTCATAACCACAGTACCTGGGGAAATGCAGCAGTTGGTATGATTGGTTTGGTAATGAACGACCAAGAACTAATAGATCGAGCTTTATACGGAATAAAAGATTTAAAATTAGATACTAAAGAAAAAGATGATGATGGTGGGTTTTTAAATAAAGACGGAAAAGCAGGTTTTTTAGCAAATATAGAAGAGCCTTTTTCGCCAGACGGTTATTATAATGAAGGGCCTTATTATCAACGGTATGCGATGTATCCGTTTTTAGTTTTTGCAGAAGGTTTGCAAAATGTAAAGCCAGAGCTTAAAATTTTCGAATATAAAAAAGGAGTCCTTCTAAAATCTATTAATGCATTATTGAATCTGTCAGATGCTAATGGAGATTTTTTTCCACTTAACGATGGTCAAAAAGGAATGTCCTATTATAACAGTGCATTGGTAACTGCAGTAGACGTGACTTATCATTATGGAGATCAAGATTCTGGTTTATTAAGTATTGCAACAGCTCAAGATCAAGTATTATTAGATGACTCGGGTTTAGCAGTCGCACTTGGTATTAAAAATGGGTTAGCAAAACCTTTCAATAAAAAATCTATTAACCTTTCTGATGGGCCAAAGGGAAAACAAGGGGGCGTTGCTATATTGAGAAATGAAAATATTGACTTGGTGTTTAAGTATGCTTCCCAAGGCTCTAGTCATGGTCATTATGATAAGTTGTCTTATTCTTTATATGAAAAAGGCGAAGAAATTCTTCAAGATTATGGCTTAGCACGATTTGTAAATATCGAGCAAAAAGGAGGAGGCAATTACCTAAAAGAAAACAAGACTTGGGCAAAGCAGACCATTGCGCATAATACAGTAACACAAAATGAAATGGCTCATTTTAATGGCAAGTACGAAATAGGAAGCCAACATCATTCGGTATTAAACTATTTTTCTTCAGACAATGAAAACATTCAAGTTGCAAGTGCAAAAGAAAGTAATGCATATCCAGGGACAGAAATGCTTCGTACGATGGCAATTATAAAAAACGAAGATTTTGAAAAACCATATATGCTAGATATCATGAAGGTAACTTCTAATAAAGCAAATCAATACGATTTCCCATATTACTTTTTAGGACAAGTCATACAAACAAACTTTGAATATAAAACACCAGAAGTTTTAAAACCTTTAGGTTCAAAAAACGGGTATCAGCATTTATTTGTAGAAGCTACTGTCAAGGCTAAAAACAAAAATTCTAAGTTCACTTGGATGAATAATCGTAAGTTTTATTCGCTATCCACAGTAACAACTAATAAAGACGAATTGTTATTCACTAGAATAGGCGCTAATGACCCTGAATTTAATTTACGACGAGATCCAGCTTTATTATTAAGGAGAAAAAACACAAAAAACACAATTTTTGTTTCAGTAATAGAAGCACATGGTAGTTATAGTCCTGTTTCAGAATCTGCAGCTAATTCAAAAAGTAGTATAAAAGAATTAAAAGTGGTTTATAATGATGAAACTTATACAGCTATTAAAATAACACATATAAATGGGAATAGTAAACTATTTATAACATCAAATACAAACACTTCAAAAGAAACACCACACAAATTAGTAATCAATAGTAAGAATTATGAGTGGTCAGGTTCTTATTATTTTAAATAAAAACAATAAATATAAATATATGAAACGGTTCAGTGAAAAGTACATTATCACAAAAGACATGGAATGGGAAAAACTTGGAGGAGGTGTCTCAAGAAAATTCTTAGGATATGATAATCAAATTATGATGGTAAAAGTGAAATTTGATAAAGGCGCATTAGGTGCCCCACATCAACATTTTCACACACAGGCAACCTATTGTGTTTCTGGGAAATTTGAATTTGAAATTGATGGTGTAAAGCAAATTGTATCAGCAGGAGATGGAGTGTATATAGAACCTAATTTATTGCATAGTGCAATTTGTTTAGAAGAAGGCATGTTAATAGATACATTTAGTCCCGTAAGAGAAGATTTCTTAAGTGGTGATGCCGTGTCTTATTTTGGAGATAACAATCCTAAAAAAAGTTAGCTTTATAATATCGTATTATCGAGTAGAAGTCTGTAGGATAGAGCCCTAATTTATTTTTAAAAAAAAAATAGTTTTCAAAAATATTTTTTTTTCTTGGTTTTAACATAATTTTAAGTATATTTGGTAAACCAAATTGGTAAACCAAATTGGTAAATCAGAGTGGTGAGCCAGCAATAAATGAAAAAAAGACAGGTGCACACCTATCCTTTTTAAAGTAATTTTTACTTCAATTTCGAGGGAAGTAAAAACATGTAAGTAGTAACTAAAACATGCTTAGCACAAAGCAACAAAAAATTATATTTAAATTTTTGTTTGTGTTATTCGTTTTTAGTTAAATTTTTTAACAAATTAAATTAAACTAAATTAAAGATTATGAGTCAAAAAACAAAGTTGATTTTAGTGTTTGTGTTTTTATGCGGGATTGGTATCTACGCTCAAGAATCATACTTGCTAAAAGGAACAGTCGCATCGGCTGTAGAAAATACTCCGCTACCTGGAGTTAATGTGGTTATTTCCAATAGTTCATCAGGAGCTTCTACTGATTTTGATGGAAATTATCAAATTGAAGTCAAAAAAGGAGATGTATTATCATTTTCTTATTTAGGTTTTGTAACTAAATCAGTTACTATATCTAACCAAAAAACAGTAAACGTTGTTTTAGTAGAAGATGCTAATTCATTAGAAGAAATTGTAGTAGTAGGTTATGGTTCTCGTAAAAAGAGTGACATTACAGGAGCAGTATCTTCAGTTACTGCAGATGAGTTAAATGCTTTTCCTGTTTTAAATGCAGCGCAAGCATTACAAGGTAGAGCAGCTGGTGTAGTTGTACAATCTAATAATGGTGGTGAGCCAGGTGCTCCTATCAGTATTAAAATTAGAGGAAATACTTCTATTAGTGCAAGTAGTGCTCCTTTAGTAGTAGTAGATGGTTTTGTTGGTGCTTCTATGCCTCAAGCAAATGATATTCAATCTTTAGAAGTTTTAAAAGATGCATCTGCAACAGCTATTTATGGTTCTAGAGGTTCTAACGGAGTTGTATTGGTAACTACTAAAAAAGGTAGAAGTGGTAAACTTACTGTTGAATTAAACACTACTTATGCAGTACAAAGTACAGCGAACAGATTAGACTTATTAAATGCAGATGACTTTGCAGTTTATCAACAAGAAGTATTTAATAACCAAGCATTAACAGCTGGTACTGCACCTGTAACGTTTGCACAAGGAAGTGAAAATACAGATTGGCAAGATTTAATTTACCGTAACGGTAGTACTACCAATCATCAAATTTCTGTTTCTGGAGGTTCAGATAAAGCAAATTTTTATGCTTCTGGTAACTATTTTCAACAAGATGGTATTGTAGTTAACTCTGGTTTTGAAAAAGCAACTTTCTTAGCAAATGTAGATACTCAAGTAACTGATAAATTAAAATTAGGATTAAACCTTTTTGGAAGTAGAGGAACTAAAGATGGTATTCCATCACAATCAACTGGTAGTGTAACAGTTGGTAATGATGATGTTATTGGTTTAGCTATGAGATTTAGACCAGATTTTGGTGTTAAGGCAGCAGATGGTACGAATACAGTAGATACTAGGGGAGATTTCCTAGATAATCCTTACGCAGTAGCTACTGAAAGAATCAATGAAATTATTACTGATAATTTTAGAGCGAATACATATTTAAGTTATGACCTTCTTGAAGGACTTAACTTTAAAACAACTTTTGGTTTTAAATCAATCAATCAGTCAGCTGGTCTTTTCTTACCATCAACATTAATTGTTACTGCTGGTCAAAAAGGTGGAGAAGCAACTGTTGGAAGTTCTAAGACATCAAATATTTTGAGTGAGAATTATTTAACGTATAATAAAGAGATAGGAAAAGGTAATTTAACCTTATTAGCTGGTTATTCTTATCAAAAAAACACGAATGAACAATTTACAGCTGGTGCTCAAGGATTTCCTACAAATAGTGTAAGTTATAATAACTTAGGAGCTGGTTCAGTTACTTTAATTTCTACTTCTTCTTTTACGGAATCAGAAATTCAATCTCAATTTGGTAGGGTGAATTATGATTTTGATGACAAATATCTATTAACTGCTACTGTAAGAAGAGATGGAGCCTCAAATTTCTCGAAAAATGAAAAATATGCAATTTTCCCTTCTGCTGCTTTAGGTTGGAAAGTTTCTAATGAAAGTTTTTTACAAGATGTTGAAGCTATTTCTAACTTAAAATTAAGAGCAAGTTGGGGACAAACAGGTAATCAAGCAATTTCTGCATACCAATCTTTAGCTAGTTTATCTGCTATTTATTCTTCTGTAGATGGACAACAAGTAAGTTCTGTTACTCCAAATCAACCTGCAAATCCTGATTTAAAGTGGGAAACTTCTACTCAAACAAATATTGGTTTAGATTTAGGATTAAATAGTAATAAAATTAACCTTTCTTTAGATTATTATAATATTGATACAGATGATTTAATTATGGCCAATACTGGTTTTCCTAGCTATTTTGGTTTCTTAAATTCTGAAATTTTAGCAAACGTAGGAGAAATTAACAATACTGGATTTGAAGTTTCTTTAAATGCTAAAATTATTTCTAATGACAACTTTAGTTGGAGTACAGATTTAAACTGGGCAACTAATAAAAATAAAGTGGTAAGTTTAATAAATAATGCTGATTTATTTAATAGTGCTGCACCAAGTTATTTTAGTGTTGGTAATACTTATATTTTAAGAGAAGGTGAAGCCGTAGGTCTTTTCTGGGGGTATGATTATGCAGGTATTCACCAAGGAGGTGCTTTACCAGCTGGTACTGTGGGTGCCTCATCAACTACTTTAGCAGGAGATCCTTTATTTAGAGATTTAGACGGAGATGGTGTACGTGGTGCAGCAGATCAAACAACAATTGGAGATCCTAATGCAGATTTTACTTTTGGAATTACTAATAACTTTTCTTACAAAAACTGGGATTTTAATATCTTTGTTCAAGGTTCTCAAGGTGGAGAAATTTTTAACATGAATAATGTACAGTTATTTAATGGAGATTCAAATACAACATATGAGTATTTTAACGCTTCTAGAAATGGAACTGCTCCTCGTGCAGGAAACAATTCTGACAGAGAAATATCTTCTCGTTTTGTAGAAGATGGTAGTTATATTAGATTAAAGAATATATCTGTAGGTTATAACTTACCTTCTACTGTTGTAGAAAAGTTAGGTGCAGAGAGTATTAAATTTACTCTAAGTGCACAAAATTTATTAACTTTTACAGATTATTCTGGTTTAGATCCTGAAGTAAGTTTCTTTGGTGGTAGTGGAGCAAACAATGTGAAAAGAAACACTGCACAAGGGCATGATTTCGGAAACTATCCAACTTTACAATCTGTAAACTTTAGTTTAAACTTAAAATTTTAATCATTTAATTAAAAACATAAAAAAATGAAAACATATAAATATATATTCTTACTATTGATAAGTATATCAATGGTTAGATGTTCAGATTTAGTAGAAGAGCCTAAAGGCTTATTAGCGCCAGATGGTTTCTTTCAAACTACAGCAGATATACAATCTGCAATAAATGCTTCATATGCACATGCACTTAATGAACAAATTTGGGGAAGAAAACTTTCTAATGCATTACAGTTGCGTTCAGATATGGCTGCTTTTAGACCTACTGGAAGTACTACAAGACGTGTAGAGATGGATACGCATACTATTACAAATGATAATGAAATGGTTTATGATCCTTGGAATAGGATTTATAGAGGAATAGCAGCCGCTAATGGAGCAATTTCAGGAGCAGAATTTGTAGATGTACCAAATGCTGAAAAAGATGCAGTTATAGCGCAAGCTTATTTTATGAGAGCATTTTATTATTTTCATTTAGTAAGATTGTTTGGTGAAGTTCCATATTTAACAGAACCAGTAACTGCAACAACAGCAGAAGCAATGGCTTCTATTTCAAAGTCTTCTGTAGCAGACGTTTATGCTGGTATTATTTCTGATTTAGAATTTGCTGAAGCAAATTTACCAAACAGACAAGCTGCAAGATCTTTGCCTTCTAAAGGTGCTGCTAAATCTTATTTAGCGTTAGTGTATTTAACGAAAGGTGAATGGCAAAATGCTTATGATAAAGCAAAAGAAGTAATTGATAATAAAGGAACTTATGATTATGAATTAGATGCTGATTTTCAAAACTTATTCAATGGAGATAAAATAGATGCTTCTAAAGAACCAATTTTTGCATTAGATTATAACAATGTTGAAGCACCTGATAATGCTTATGATCAGGTAGCGCCAATGACAGGAATTAGAAATAGTTATAGACATGGTGCTGGTAATGGAGGTTGGGCTCAAGTAGTTCCAGAAATTAAAGTATTTAATGACTGGCCTTCAGGAGATTATAGAAGAGCTGTAAGTTTTGATGATAAAGCTGTTTTCTTTGGAGATCATGATATTGATGGAGTTGAAGAATTAGATGATCCAAATTCAAGTGATCCAGAAGACAAAATTCCAAATCCTGTTTATGAACCTAATGAAGATTTAAGAACACCAGAGATACTACATGAGCTTGATTACACTCAGTTCGGTCTTAAAGCTGATGGTTCTGCTCATGAACAAGCTTTACCTAGACCTTTTATTGCAAAATACTACCGTTTTCCAGGAGCATTTGCTCGTGGATCTGTTAGAGCAACAAGTCATAACCCTTCTATGATGCGTTATGCAGAAGTATTATTAATTGCTGCAGAAGCAGCAGTAGAAATAGGTAATAATGCAGCTGCTGTTCAATATGTTAATGAAGTAAGAACTAGAGCTAGAGCTGGTGGTTCTTGGGAAAATGATTATTCAAATACTTCTACTCCTGCTAATATTTCTGGTACAGTTACTGTTAATAATGTCTTAGAAGAGCGTAGATATGAATTAGCTTTTGAATGTAAAAGATGGTATGATATTGCAAGAAGAAGAATTGGTACACAAGCATTTGGTGCAAGTGGACTTGAAGTAAGAACAGGTTTTACTGATGCTGATTACTTAACGCCAATACCAATCACAGCAATAAATAGTAATCCTAATTTAGGTAATTAGAATCTTGGCTGTTAATTTTGTTAATAATCTAATATTCTTTTTTTATAAATATAAAAATAATAACAAAATATTAATAGAACAGAAAATAGAATAACTTCTATAAAATTAGAGAAAGAATCTATTGGATATTCCAATAGATTCTTTCTATTTATAACTATTTATAGTAGTTCTTAATATTAATAAACTAAATCATTCACTATGGAGTCAAATAGCATTACTTTCTCAGAAAAAATAAAAGCAAAACTTAAAGATCTTGGCCCCGCATTTTTTATTATTGGCTATGTTGTAGGAACAGGAAGTGTAACTTCTATGGTGGTGTCTGGAGCTAAATTTGGCTTAAGTCTATCTTGGGCGCTGCTCTTATCTTGCTTTTTTACCTATTTTTTATTGGTATCAATTAGTAAACTAACCATTGTTACTGGAAATACGCTTATGTTTAATTTTAAAAAGACATTTGGCAAATCCGTTACTATTTTTATAATTGCAGCATTGCTTGTTTCTATTGTTTCATCATGTATTGGTGTTATGGGTGTGGTTGCAGAAGTAACGATGGAATGGGTCTCTGTAAAAACAGCTATCTCTTTTTTAAATAAACCAATAGTTTCTATTTTCTTTATTACATTATTAGTTGGTCTTTTCTGGACAGGAAAGCATGAAAATTTCATAAAAGTGATGAGTATGTTGGTCGGTTTTATGGCACTTGCTTTTATTATTACCAGTTTTATGGTTGTAAAAGAATCCGGAAAATCGATTGTAGATTTTTTCCCGGCATTGCCTGAAGGCGATAATATGGGACTTATAATTGCAGGAATTGTAGGAACAACAATGGCAGGGGTATGTTTAGCATCTAGAAGTATTTTAGTACAAGAACAAGGATGGGGATTAAATGATTTAAAGAAGGAAAAGAAAGATGCCATGTCTTCTATGGTATTAACTTTTTTAATTAGTCTTGCCATTATGATTAGTGCTACTGGTACATTATATTTTACAGGAACCAAAGTAGATAGCGCAACAGATATGATGCAGGCACTTGGACCTTGGGCTGGAGATTTTGCACTTACATTATTTACTTTAGGTATTATTGGTGCAGGATTATCTTCAATTTTTCCTAACCTATTATTATTCCCTTGGTTAATTGCAGATTATACAGGCACAGAACGCAACATGAAAAGACCTTTGTTCAAATTAATTGTAGTTTTAGTTGCCTTATCTGGCTTAATAGTACCTATTTTAGGAGGTAAACCAGTTTGGATTTTAATAGCATCACAAGCATTAAGTCCATTTGTAATGCCTTTAATAACGTTATTTCTAATAATTTTATTGAATAAAACTGAAGTTATGAAATCACACAAAGCCAAATTAGGAATGAATATAGCATTAGGTGCAACGTTTATTTTTAATTGCTTTATGCTATTTGTGGCTGTTAAAGGATTTATAAATTTTATATAATTTCATATTAAAAAAAGAAATGGTTTATAGCACATGAGTGAACAACTAGAAAAATACGCAAATATTCCCATAAAACAAGGTTCAAATAGAGTTTGGAGAACCTATGAAGGTGGCGCATTAATAGATAGATGGAAAAAAACGTCTCCAGAAGTAGATAGTAGTTTTCCTGAAGAATGGATTATGTCTACCATTATAGCAAGAGGAAATGGAAGACCAGAAAACGAAGGCTTATCACTTATAAAAACCAATGACAGAACGCTTCCTTTAAAAACAATAATCAATTCTAATTTAGAATTGTTTTTAGGAAAACAACTTGCCGATAAATATGGTACAACGGGTGTTTTAATCAAAATGTTAGATTCTTTAGAGCGTTTAACTGTTCAAGTACATCCTGATAAAGAATACGCGAAAAAAGTTTTTAATTCTGAATTTGGTAAAACTGAATCTTGGTACGTATTAAATACACGCGAAATAGATGGAGAAAAGCCTGTTGTTTATATGGGTTTTAAAAAACATGTTACCAAAGAGTTATGGAAAACCCATTTCGAAAATCAGAACATTCAAGGTCTATTAGATTGTTTACATAAAATTGAAGTAAAAGCAGGTGATGCTTTTATGATTTATGGTGGTGTACCGCATGCAATTGGTGCTGGTTGTTTTTTAATGGAAGTACAAGAACCAACTGATTATACCATGCGTGTAGAAAAAACAACGCCAAAGGGTTTAAAAATAGGTCCAGAATTAATTCATCAAGGTGTTGGAGAAGAGAAAATGTTAGCATGTTTTCATTACAATACATATACGCTAGATGAAGCGCTTCAGGAATGGAAAATACAACCCAAAGTTATTGACAGTTCAAATGAATTTACATTAAGAACATTGTTTAATAAAAAACACACCAATTGTTTTGGTTTAAGCGAATTACTTTTAGACGGAAGTCACACTGTTAAAGGAAACGGCTCTTTTTATGTTGCTGTTATTTATTCTGGCGATGGAACAATGAAGTGTAATGGACAAGAGTTTGAATATTCTCAAGGTGATGAAATATTTATTTCTGCAGCTATTTCAGAAATTACATTTGTTTCTAAAATAGCATCAAAAATATTACTTTGTTATCCACCTAATTAGACTACAATCAATAAAAAAAATGAAAATGAATTTATTTAATATAGAGCATAAAATAATACTTATAACTGGTGGTTGCGGCATTCTTGGTGGCGGTATTGCAAAATATTTATTAGAAAATAATGCAACCGTAATATTGTTGCATTATAAAGAAGCACCTTTATTAGAAACCTTAAACACGTTTAAAAAAACAAGTAACAAAGTAGCAGGTTATGTTTGTAATGTTGTTGAAGAAAAGAGTCTTCAAAAAGTAGCGTCAGAAATAATGGACACTTATGGCAAAATAGATGTCTTAATCAATGCAGCTGGCGGAAACAAACCAGGAGCAACTGTTGGTCCAGATCAATCGGTTTTTGATGTGGATGTAGAACAATTTAAACAAGTCGTTGATTTAAATTTATTTGGAAGTATTATTCCGTCTTTAGTTTTTGGTAAACAGATGGCTAAAAACA
>CATITK010000087.1 GCA_949545755.1 Polaribacter sejongensis
ACTATGCTTATCGTATAAAATGGTTGCTTGTGCTGTGTTTAAATCAGGATTTTCAACAACGCCGTTTTCAATCTGAATTAATGCCATAATAGCATAATTAACAATTCCAATGAACTCAGATTTCTCTCCTTCATCAACTTTCTGAACATCATTTTCCTGTAATTGACGAATTCTTTGTGCCTTAATAAAAAGCTGATCTGTTAACGATGGCAAACGTAAAATACGCCACGCAGAACCATAATCAGACATTTTCTTAATAAATAAACTTCTACATTCGTTTATTACAGTGTCGTATTGTTTTAAGGTGTTTTGCATTTTTGTGAAAAAGTATTTTTCCAAATGTAGTAAATCTTCAATGCTTTTCATTTATTTTTACCATGAATTTATCAACGCAATTATAAACGATGTAGACGCGCAAATAAATTAGGAACACATGAAAAATGAATTGAATTCTTATTGATTGTTAGTCCTAAAGAAGATGCGATACAACAAACAATTACTAAGTACCAACTATTTTTGCTTACAATACATAAAATGATACTATAAAATGACCATAAATTGCAAGGGAACTTTAATCGATTTGACAGCCCCAAAAGTGATGGGGATTTTAAATATTACTCCAGATTCTTTTTTTGACGGAGGAAAATATAGAGACGAAGCTGAGATTATAGATCAAGTTGAAAAAATGCTTGTTGATGGTGCTACTTTTATTGATGTTGGTGCCTATTCTTCTCGACCTGGCGCAAAACACATTTCTGAAGAAGAAGAACTCCAAAGAATACTCCCTGTAATTAATTTATTATTAAAAAAAAATCCTGAAATCTTACTTTCTGTAGATACCTTTAGAAGTAAAGTAGCTCAAGAAGCTATAGATGCTGGAGCTGCAATTGTAAACGATATCTCTGGCGGGAAAATGGATGATCAGATGTTTTCAACAATTGCAAAATTGCAAGTCCCGTATATTTTAATGCACATGTTAGGTACTCCTCAAACCATGCAAAAAAATCCTACTTATAAAGACGTAACCAATGAAATTATTTCCTTTTTTGCAGCACAGATAGATCAACTTCATCAGCTAAAATTAAATGATATTATTATTGATGTTGGATTTGGATTTGGAAAAACAAACACTCATAATTTTGAGATTTTGAAAAACTTAGCACTTTTTAAAAGTTTAGAAGCACCCATTTTAGTTGGGATTTCAAGAAAATCAATGCTATATAAAACATTAGATATTTCCGCGCAAGAAGCATTGAATGCAACCACTTCAGCCAACACCATTGCCTTATTAAATGGGGCAAGTATTTTACGTGTTCACGATGTAAAAGAAGCTGTAGAAGCGGTAAAAATTGTAGGACAACTTTCTTTATAGCAATTAATAATGCTTTATAAGTGGTAAAAAAGTACTTCTAAATTTTAAAACTAAAGGCAAACCTCTCGCAATAATCCATAGTGTAAAGGCAAACCAAATAGCCGTTAGCTTTAAATTGTAATAATCACAAATCAATAGTGTTGGTATAAAAACCAATCCTGTTGAGAGAATTAAAAGGTTTCTCAAGTATTTCATTTCTCCCATTCCTTTAAACATTCCATCAAAAATAAAAGTAATTGCACATATCGGTTGAGTTAGTAATACAATCCAGAAAACATGCTGAAATTGTGCTAAAACAGCCAGGTCTTTTGTGAATATTTGTCCTATGAAATTGTAAAAAATAAAACCCAATATGCTTATGATTGAACCTGTTGCGAGTCCGTATTTAAAAAGTTTACGGCTCAATACGACCAAAGACTTATAATCTTTTGCTCCCAAAAATTTACCAGACAGAATGTTTCCTGCACTAGAGTAACCATCAATCATAAAGGCTCCTAAAAGCCATATATTAATACCAATTGTATAGGCAGCAATATACTCCTTACCATAACCTGTAGCGTAAGAAGTTGCAAAATAGAGGGCCGTATTTAAAGCAATCGTTCTAACAAAAAGGTTTCCAATCATACCCAATAAACGGGGAACTTCTTTATGTAAAGACGTTCCTATTTTTAACGAAATAGTTGTTTTTTTAAGTAACAAAAAGAGCGCTATAATTGCCATTGTAATTTGAGCAATAACACTTGCGTATGCAGCACCTTTTATATTCATTGCAGGAATATATCCTTCTATTCCGTAGACAAAAATAAAGTCTAAAACGATGTTTAATAACGCCCCAATAATAGCAATAATCATTGGGTAATAGGTATTTTGCAAACCTCTAAAAACACCAAAAACTGCAAACACAAAAAGTGAAAATGGAAACCCAAAAATTCTTATTTTAAAATAACTAATGCAATAGGCTAACACCTGGCCTGATGCATTATAAAATTGAAATATTTGTTTTGCAAACGGATAAGAAATTGCTAGAATAAAGACACTTCCTAACACTATAATTGTAATTGCCTGCGCAGGTAGCGTTTGTACTTCGTCTCGTTTATTGGCACCTACATATTGTGATATAATGGAAGAGATAGCACTTCTAATTTGCCCAAAAACCCAGATCAACATAGAAATAAAAGCGCCTACAATACCAACTGCTGCTAGGTTTTCCGTTGCGTTTTCGCTAATATGACCAATAATTGCAGTGTCTGTAATAGACAGTAAAGGTTCTGCAATCCCTGCAATTAAAGCAGGAATTGCTAATTTATTAATCTTTTGAAAACTGATATTTGTATTCATTTCTTAAATTTGTAAAGGTAACTAGATTTGCGTTAAGGATTGAAGTGAAAAGCCCACAGTGAGGAACGAACGAGGACTTGAAACGAAAAGCCTGCCCCTTGTGGTAACGCCCAAAAAAATATGAAAAAATACCGAACTCAAACAAAGTTTCATACTTCCATTATTGGTCTTAAAAGGGAAGCTGTTTAATACTTCAAATCTACAGGCTCTTTAAAATCGACCTCAAGAGTATAAATTTCTTTGATGTAACTTTTGATTTCATTGATGAATTCATCGAGCTTTTCTTCTGTAATTTCTACTGCGGGTTTTCTATAATTTGAAGAAAAATTAACAGCTAGAAAACCGCTATTTAAATTCTTAAAAGAATAAATACCAGCTTCTAAAGGTAGACTAAAATCATACTTTTTACTTTTGGTATATAGAAATGCATATAACAATACCTGGATTGCCTTGTACTGTTCTTTCTCTCTTAATTTTTCAAATTCTAAGACGCGTAAGTCAGCCCCACTTACCATTCCTGTTTTATAATCTATGATTCGTAAAACGCCGTTCAATTCATCTACTCGATCTACTTGTCCATGAATTTTAATTGGAAAATCAATTCCTTCAATAGTTATTTCTGTGGCAATATTTTCTTCTGTGGCAATAATTTTTAATTGGTTTTTTTCATCTTTTAATAGTTCTTTTTCTTGAGCTAAGAAGTTATTGACAAATCTATTGGCAACTTCGAAAATTAAACGGTTTCTACCTGTAGAGATATCGCCGTTTTTAAATTCTTTTTTAAAATATTTTACAACAAGTTCTTTGGATTTTTTTTGCATCGAATCAACCGCATCCTCCAATAAAAATTGCCCCACATAGGGGGTGTACAATTCATCTAAAGTTTCGTGAACAACGGTACCTAAAGTATTATAAGCAACTGTTTCCTCTACGTCCTCAAATTCTTTTAATCTGAGAATTTTTTGCTTGTAAAACGAAATCGGATTGTATAAATAATTTGTTAAAGCTGATGGTGAGATTCCTTTTTTGGCCAATTCTTTGAGCCTCTCGATAACGGATTCATTCTTTGCGACTTCTTTCAATTTTACTTTTTGGGTCACGACTTTAGGAGCGACAATTTTCTGAACAACATCTGTTCTCATCATTTCTAATTGGGTAACAAACCTGCTTTTTTCTCCACTTCCAAAAACGTCATGTTCTGTATTGTAAATAATAAAGACGTTTTTTGCTCTTTGTAATAATCTAAAAAAATGATAGGAGAAAATGGCGTCTTTTTCTCTGTAGGTTGGTAAGCCAAACTCGATCTTAACATCGAAAGGAATGAAAGAGTTTTGTTGACTAGTTGCGGGCAAAACACCTTCGTTTGTAGCAACTAAAATAATGTTTTCAAAATCTAAAGCACGGGTTTCCAGCATCCCCATTAACTGTAAACCTTTTAAGGGTTCTCCCTGAAAAGACAAGCTTTCTGAAGCTATTAATTGCCTAAAAAAAAGTGATAATGTTTTTAAATCTGGAAAGTATTTATACTCTTTCTGTAAAGTTTTTAATTGTGTAAATGTGGTGTAAAAACGAAATAAATATTCTTTTTCTAAATCGTTTACATCTTCTTTTAAAAAATCCATTAAATTTAAAATTCTATCGATAAACGAAGTAATAGAATCGTAACCGTTAAAAATAGCACCCAATATTTTCTTAAGCTCTGGAGAGGTGTTTTCTAATAATTTATGGAGGTGATTTTGATTGATAAATGTTTGATTCTGTTTTGCAATTTCATCTGAAAAAGCGTCTATTTCTGGAATAAATTTATAGATAGATTGCTGCTTAAAAAACCGAATTACATCTTTAAAGTAAAATTCATTTACAACTACTTTTTGTAATTTTTCTTGAGAAATAAACAGTTGAAAAATAGAAAACAGCAAGTTGGTTGTAGGCACATCTTTTAAAGGATATCCCATTGTAATATTAATTGCGTTAATTTTTTTTGGCAAAGAGTTCAGTGTTATAGGCAACAACGTTTCATCTGCTAAAACCAATGCAGTATTTGTAAAATCTGTGATTTTTTCTAAAATTTCTCCTGCATATTTTAATTGAGTCGTGTTTTTAGAAGCTCCAATTACTTCAATTTTTTTTGGTGTAAAAAATGTATTTCCTACGATTTTTATATCGTTTTTATCGTAATATTTCCATTCCGCTTTGTATTTTCTAATAAATTTTCCTGCTTGATGGTTTGAGTTTAAAAACACGGTATCAATGTCCCAATAAATTTCTGAATTTCCTGTTTCTAATATTTTTTTAAACAGATGTTCTTCCGCTTTATTCAAAGCATTGAAACCAATAAAAAAGAATTTTTTATGTAAATTTTGCTGTAAAAAAACATCGATTTTTTGACAAGATTCTCTGTAAATTAGACCTTGGTATCCGATATTTTTTTCTTTTAAAAACTGATAAAAAGCAGTGTAAAAAGTAGTTAACTTTTCAAGAAAAGAATAATGGTCTTTCATTAATTCTGTTTCTCTAAACTCGCCTTTTACAGACCATTTTTTTAAGCGTTGAATATCTCTTAAATAGATGAAAATATCTTTGGCATCAATCAAATGTTGATCTATTTCATTAAAATCTTGAATAACAGTGAATGCCCAAGAAGCAAATACATCAAAAGAAACAAAGTCTTTCTCTAAATTTTTATAAATGGTGTAAAAGTGAAATAATAATTGAACACTGTCTGCTTTTTCTATTCCCGAAATTTGATTCACAAATTGCTCAATGCTTAAAATTTCAGGTAAAAAACCTACCCTAATCTTGTCTTTAAAAGTTTGTTTTACAAACACTTTTGCTCTTTGTGATGGAAGTACAAACACAACATCTTCAAAAGATTTTGTGGTTTTTAAAATAGTCTCTAAAGTCTCAGATATGAAAGATTGCATTAATTTTTTTTAGAATCAATTTGAATTTGTAAATTACAAAAACTTACTTTTATACCTCTTTAATAATTAAATTATTTTTTTTATGAAAAATGAATTAAACGTTGTAGGCATACAAGCTGATTTGGTTTGGGAATATCCTACTGAAAACCTTACTTTTTTTGAAGAAGAAATAAATTTTTTATCTGAAAACACCGATCTGGTTGTTTTACCTGAACTATTTACAACTGGTTTTAGCATGAATGCTGAAAAAATTGCTGAAAAAATGAATGGAAAAACTGTTTCTTGGATGCAAAAAATGGCGAAAGAAAACAGCTTGGCTATTTGTGGAAGTTTGGTGATTGAAGAAAATAAAAAATACTACAATCGGTTGATTTTTGTTCATCCTTCAGGAAGGATAGAAACCTATAATAAAAGACATTCTTTTACCTTAGCTGGTGAAGATAAAGTCTATACTTCCGGGAAAGAAAGCCTAATAATAAACTATAAAGGATGGAAAATTTATCCATTAATTTGTTACGATTTGCGTTTTCCTGTTTGGGCAAGAAACACACATAATTATGATCTTTTAATTTATATGGCAAATTGGCCAGTAACCAGAATTAATGCTTGGGATACTCTTTTAAAAGCACGTGCAATAGAAAACATGAGCTATGTAATTGGTGTAAATAGAACAGGAAAAGATGCAAACAATTATGAATATTCAGGAAATTCTTTGATTGTAGATTTTTTTGGTAAAGAAGCTTCTAATCTAAAAAAGAATGAAATTGGTATTATAAGAGGAACGTTGATAAAAACTGAACAAGATAGCATTCGAAAAAAATTAGGTTTTTTAGAAGATAAGGATACTTTTGAAATAAAACTTTAAACACCTAATTGGGGCGAAAATAACAGTATTTTATCACCTCTAAGCGGATAAATTCAAAAAAACAGAAAAGACCGTGAAATACTGTTTTTATAAATTAGTGATGAAAATAAAAAAAATTAATGAATAATAATTTTTTCCGTTTTGGAACGGTAATTGTCATTACTTTTTTATAAGTTTGATATTCATGAAAAAATATACCCTCTTTCTTTTTACATGCCTTGTAATAAATACTAGTTTTTCTCAAGAAAAAACACAGGTTTTTAAAACCGGCGAATCGCTTCGCTATAAAATGAGTTATAGTGGTTTTTTAACCGCCGGAACCGCCCTACTTGAACTAAAAGAAACAGAACTTAACGGTAAAAAAGTTTTTCACTCAGTAGGAACTGGACGGACTTCTGGTATGATCAAATGGTTTTTTAAAGTTAATGACAACTATCAATCTTATTTTGATAAAGACACGATTAAGCCCTACCTTTTTAAAAGAAAAATTGACGAAGGAGGCTACAAGAAACATAGAATTATTTCATTTAATTATACTTCCAAAAAAGCATATATCCAAGATTTTAGTTTACAAAAAGCTACTTCGGTACCATTTCATAATGTCCAAGACATGCTTTCTTCATTTTATTACTTAAGAAATATAGAGGTAAAAAACATGAAAGTAGGAGACGAAATCGCTATCGATATGTTTATGGATTCTCAAGTATACCCTTTTAAATTACGTTTTTTAGGGAAAGAAATATTAAAAACAAAGTTTGGAAAAATAAAAACTTTAATCTTTAGACCGATGGTTCAGTCTGGTCGGATTTTCAAAGCACAAGAAAGTGTTACTCTTTGGATTACAGATGATGCAAATAAAATACCCGTTAAAATGAAAGCAGACCTATTGGTTGGTTCGCTTCGAGCAGATTTAGACAAATATCAGGGCTTGTCAAATCCTTTCATGAAAAATTAACGAATTTTAATCGAAACTTTTTAGGAACTTCATTCAGATAGCTACCTAAAAAAACTTTTTTATTTGTACTTTTGAAAACTATATTGAATAGCACACATTTTTTGAAAAAAATACTTTTAATTTTACTGATTGTCACCTCATTTTCATCTTGTAAAGATGAAGAAAAAAAACCTGTAATCAAAATTGAAGAAAAAAAGCCCGAAATAAGATTTGGTTATAAGATAGATGATTTTCAAGTCATACAAGACACGATAAAAAAAGGCGAAAGTTTTGGAATTATTTTAGACAGACACCATATCTTTTATCCTAAAATTTATGAAATTGCAGCTACTATAAAAGAAACCTTTGATGTGAGAAGAGTTCGAGCTGGAAAGCCTTACACCATTTTAGCAAGTAAAGATTCTACAGAAAAAGCTCAAGTTTTTATTTATAAGCATGATAAGATTAACGCAACTATTATCGACTTTAAAGACTCTTTGATAACCGCCAAGCGTCATCAAAAGCCAATTAAAACGGTGGTAAAAAAAATAGCAGGAATTATTAATTCCAGCTTATCTGTTACAATGGATAGTTTGCATTTATCCCCTAACTTGACATGGACAATTGCAGATATTTATGCTTGGACCTTAGATTTTTATAAACTTCAAAAAGGAGATTCTTTTAAGTTCGTTTATGAAGAAAAATTTATTGATGACACTATTTTTGCTGGTTATGGAAATGTAAAATCTGCAGTTTTTAAACACAATGGAAAAGATTTATATGCTTTTAGGTTTACAGCAGATAGCATCAAAGGAATTCCAGAATATTATGATGATGAAGGAAGTATGCTTCGAAGTCAGTTTTTAAAATCTCCCATAAAGTTTCAATATCGAATTTCATCAAGATATAATCTGAGAAGAAAAATTGCTTATTACGGGAATAGAATTAGACCCCACAGAGGTACAGATTTTGCTGCAAACGTAGGAACTCCAATTTTAGCGACAGCAAGTGGAACCGTTTCTGCATCTGCAAAAAGAGGTGGTAATGGAAATTATGTTAAAATAAAACACAATAGCACCTACGCTACGCAATACCTTCATATGAAAAAACGTAAAGTCAAAAAAGGACAATACGTAAAACAAGGAGATGTAATTGGTTGGGTAGGAATGACAGGAAACACAGGAGGACCTCATGTATGCTATCGTTTTTGGAAAAGTGGAAAAGAAGTTGATCCCTTTAGACAAAAATTACCTCCAGCAGCACCTCTAAAGAAAAGCTTAAAACCAAAATATTTAGAGTTTATCAAACCACTGAAATATCAATTAGAAAACAAAATACTTCCAGCGAAAGCGCCAGAGGTAATAAAAAGTATCGCACAAAATTAAAAAAAATGTCTTTAAAAAACATCAATCCCACTACAACCAACGCTTGGAAAGAATTAACAGATCATTTTAATGATATTAAAAATATCAATATAAAAGATTTAGATAAAGAGACAAATAGAAAAGAAAATTTTTCTTTGAAATTTGATGATTTATTGGTCGATTATTCTAAAAACAGAATTACAAAAGAAACAATGAATCTATTGGTAAAATTAGCGGAAGAAGTTGATTTGAAGGATGCAATAGAAAAACAATTTTCTGGTAAAATAATTAACGTAACTGAAAATCGTGAGGTTTTACATACTGCTTTGAGAAGCACCACAGATGCGCCAATACTAGTTGAAGGAAAGAACATCAAACCTCAAATACAAGCTGCTTTAAGAAAAATTAAGAGTTTTAGCAACAAAGTTATTTCTGGAAAATGGAAAGGCTATACTGGAAAATCTATTACTGATATTGTAAATATAGGTATTGGAGGTTCCGATTTAGGTCCAGATATGGTTGTCGAATCTTTAAAATATTATAAGAATCATTTGACAACGCATTTTGTGTCAAATGTAGATGGAGACCATGTTTCTGAGGTGATAAAAACCTTAAACCCCGAAACAACACTTTTTGTAATCGTATCAAAAACATTTACAACACAAGAAACAATTTCAAATTCAGAAACCATTAAAAATTGGTTTTTAAAATCTGCGACTATTTTTGATATCCCGAAACATTTTGTGGCGGTTTCTACAAATTTAGAAGCTGTGGATAATTTTGGTATAGACAAAAACAACGTTTTCCCAATGTGGAATTGGGTTGGTGGTCGTTTTTCTTTATGGTCTGCAGTTGGTTTGTCTATCAGTTTATCTGTAGGTTTCGATCATTACAAAGGATTGTTAGCAGGAGCTGAAGAAATGGATCTTCATTTTAAAAATGAAGATTTCGATACAAATATTCCCGTGATTTTAGCACTTTTAAGTATTTGGTATAATAATTTTTATGGTGCCGAAACAGAAGCCGTTTTACCCTATTCTCAGTATTTAAAAAAGCTGCCAGATTATTTACAACAAGCCATTATGGAAAGTAATGGAAAAGGGGCAGATAGAAATGGTGATAAAGTAAATTACCAAACGGGAACAATTGTTTGGGGAAGTACAGGTACCAATATGCAACATGCCTTTATGCAATTAGTGCACCAAGGAACCAAGTTAATTCCTGCTGATTTTATTGGTTATAAAGAATCTTTATATGGTTTGACAGCCCATCACAAAAAATTAATGGCAAACTACTATGGTCAAATAGATGCCTTGGCTTTTGGTAAAACGAAAGAAGAAGTTCATTCCGAATTAAAGCTTTCTGGCAATGAAGATAAAATTGGATCTCTTTTACCTTTTAAAGTTTTTGAGGGCAACAGGCCAAGTAATGCTATTCTTTTTGACAAGTTAACGCCCCATTCTTTAGGAAAATTAATCGCGCTTTATGAACATAAGATTTTTACACAAGGAATTTTGTGGAACATTTACAGTTATGATCAATTTGGAGTAGAACTAGGTAAAGAACTTGCTAACAAGCTTTTAAATAACCAATAATAAGATTTTTGAAACAGGAAATTGGTAAAAAAAGAATGATTTGATCGAAATATATCTCTAAAATACATTTCTAAAAACCACCTTACATGAGGTGGTTTTTTTATTTTTAAATTTAGTAACTTTGTCTGATACTAAAAAGTAGTGAAAGAATGAAAGACATACACTCATACTGGGCATATATAGTACTTGCAATTTTAATTTTTACAGTTGTAAATGCCATTATTGGGCTCCAGCAAAAAAAGAAATTTACAGACAAAGATTTTCGACTCGGCTTATTTACTTTAATCGTTTCTCACCTCCAGTTATTAATTGGTTTAGGGTGGTATTTCATGTCTCCTTGGTACAAAGCCTTAAAAGACAATGGAAGTGAAATTATGGGAGATAAAACAACTAGATTATTAGCTGTAGAACACCCAACCGTAATGATTCTTGGAATTATATTGATTACAATAGGTTGGTCTAAACACAAAAAGAAAACAACAGATAGTGCAAAATTTAAAACATTTGCACTCTTTTATGGACTGGCTTTGTTGTTGATCCTTTCAAGAATCCCATGGAATAACTGGTTTTAGATATGAAACTATTAAGCTATATATTATCACCAATTTTTGTAATTACTTTTACTTTAATTTTGATAGTTTTTCATCCTTTTCAGTGGCTAAGTTTTAACTTATTTGGCGTAAAAGGTCATGCTAAAGTTGTAGATGCATTAAATTTTTTCTTGGTAAAATCTATGTTGATTATTGGGGTAACTGTCCGTATAATCAATCAATATAAAATTCCAGAAGAGACCTCCATTATTTTTGTCTCCAACCATCAATCAATTTCTGATATTCCACCCATTGGATGGTTTTTTAGAAAGTATCACCCAAAATTTGTTTCAAAAATTGAATTAGGAAAAGGGATACCAAGTGTTTCATATAATTTAAAAAAAGGGGGAAGTGCACTTATTGACAGAGATAATTCAAAACAGTCTATAGGTGAATTGATTCATTTTTCTAAAAGAATTCACAAAAATAAATGGGGAGGCGTTATTTTCCCAGAAGGAACAAGAAGTAGAGATGGTAAACCCAAAAAATTTGCTGAAAGCGGATTAAAAGTGATGACAAAAATTAATAAAGAAGGATATTTAGTACCTTTAACCATTAATAACTCCTGGAAAATTTTTCAATACGGAAAATTTCCTTTGGGAATCGGGAACCCAATTACCATTACCACGCATGAACCCATCAAAATAAGTTCTTTACCTTTTGATGCGTTATTAGAGAAAACAGAATCTATTATAAAAAAACACATAAAATAAAGCTATGTCTATACACAATGTTAGAAAAGAAGTGATGTTAACTTTAGAAAAAAGTATGCAAACTTTTGTTGATAAATACTTAATACCTGCTGAAAAAATTTGGCAACCCACCGATTTTTTACCAAATTCTCAAAAAAATTCTTTCATTTCTGAGGTAGAAGAAATTAGAGAATTATCAAAGGAATTACATGACGACTTTTGGGTTGTTTTAGTAGGAGATACTATTACAGAAGAAGCTTTACCAACTTACGAATCTTGGTTATTAGATTTGGATGGTGTGTGCCAAGATCCAGATAATAATTGGGCAAAATGGGTAAGAACATGGACTGCTGAAGAAAACAGACATGGAGATGTTTTAAACAAATACTTGTATTTGTCTGGTCGTGTAAATATGCGTGAAGTAGAAATTTCTACGCAACATTTAATTGCAGATGGTTTTGATATCGGAACTTCAACAGATCCCTATAAAAACTTTGTATATACAAGTTTTCAAGAATTAGCAACGTATATTTCTCATAATAACGTCGCTAAAATCGCACGTAAAAAAGGACACAAAGCATTGGCGAAAATGTCTAAAATTATTGCAGGAGATGAAATGCGTCACCATAAAGCATATACAGATTTTGTCAGAGAAATATTTAAAATTGATCCTAGTGAAATGATGTTGGCTTTTCAACACATGATGAAATACAAAATTGTCATGCCAGCAATGCATTTAAGAGATTCTTTTGGTGCAAAAGGAAGCCTTTTTGATGATTTTTCTGTAGTTGCTCAAAGAGTTGGGGTCTATACTGGATTCGACTATGTGGATATTTTAAAGAAATTAAATGAAGCTTGGGAAATTGATAAAATCACCAATCTTACACCAGAAGCAGAAAAAGCAAGGGACTATTTAATGAAATTACCTGAGAGAATGTACAGAATTACAGAAAGGATTGTAATTCCAGATACCGAATTTAAATTCAAATGGATGATCAACCCTAGCTAATAGGAATGGACAATCTTTAAAAAGAAAAACCCTTCAGAATTTAAATTCTGAAGGGTTTTTCTTTTTAAATTTAGACTATTTAAAAGGTATTTTTGGTTATTTACACTACGTTAATTACTTCTTCAATTTGTGGCGCATACTTTTTAATAGTAGCTTCTACTCCATTCTTTAAGGTCATTTGATTTACAGAACAACCTGAACAAGCTCCTTCTAGCTGAACTTTTACAATAGCCTCTTCTATAGAAAGTAGTTTAATATTTCCTCCGTCACTCATTAAAAAAGGGCGAATTTCTTCCAAGGCTTTTTCTACGTTTTCTAATGTTTCTTGTGCTGTCATAATTTATTTTTTTATGGAACTACAACCACTCATTGTTGTAATTCTAACAACTTCTGTTGGTGGTAAATTTTTATTTCTTTTTAGTAATTGAGACACCATTTCTTTCGTAATATCTTGAAATGATTTTTCTAAAACGGTTCCTTTTTGTAAAGCTACAGGATGTCCAACATCTCCAGATTCACGAATGCTTTGTACTAATGGAATTTCGCCTAAAAACTTTGTCTTTATATCTTCTGCTAAATTTTTTGCCCCGTCCTGACCAAAGATATAATATTTATTATTGGGTAATTCTTCTGGTGTAAAGTAAGCCATGTTTTCTACGATTCCTAAAACGGGTACGTTAATATTTTCTTGTTGAAACATTGCCACTCCTTTTTTAGCATCTGCCAAAGCAATATTCTGCGGTGTACTCACTACAATTGCACCATTAATAGGCAAAGCTTGTACTATTGACAAATGCACATCTCCTGTTCCTGGAGGCAAGTCGATTAAAAGAAAGTCTAATACGCCCCAATCTGCATCAAAAATTAATTGATTTAATGCTTTTGAAGCCATTGGTCCCCGCCAAATTACCGCTTGATCTGGGTTTGTAAAAAAGCCTAAAGACAATAATTTAACCCCATAATTTTCTACAGGTTTCATTTTAGAACGCCCCTCAACTTTTACAGAAAGTGGTTTTTCTTTTTCTACATTAAACATAATATGCTGAGACGGGCCATAGACATCTGCATCTAAAACACCCACACTAAAACCCATTTTAGCTAAACATATTGCTGTGTTTGCTGTAATGGTAGATTTTCCTACACCACCTTTTCCTGAAGCAATCGCAATAATATTTTTAATATTTGGTATTGCTTTTCCTCTTATTTGATTTGGATTTTCTTTTGTGACTGGCTTTTCAACTTTTACATTGATTTTTACTTCAATATTTGCAGCAACAGTTGTTTGAATCGCTTTGGTAATTTCCAATTCAATTTTCTTTTTCGCCTGTAAAGTCGGGTTGCTAATTGTAACGTCTACAATAACCTCATTGCCAAAGGCTACAACGTTCGTAACATTATTGTTTTCTATCAAACTTTTCCCTTCTCCTGGAGCAGTGATTGTCTCTAATGCTTTGTATATGTCTTGCTTGTTAAAACTCACGTCTTATTTTTATTTAATCTTAATTGCAAAGGTACGGCTTACTGTTCAAAAAATAAAGCTTGTAGTTTACGATTATTTAGCTACTAGTATTAAATTATCTACACAATTTTTACGAATGGACTCAAAATGATTTTTATAATTATTTCCTGTTTTTGATAAATTAGAAAATATTAGGGCAACTCTTCCATAGGGTTCCAAAACACTTTTTCAAAATTTTGTATTTGGTTCTCAACAATAACAACCCCCTCATTTTCTAGTAATTGCTGCATTAAATTGGTACCATTAAAATGATGTTTTCCTGTAAGAATTCCTTTTCTATTTACAACTCTATGCGCAGGAACATCTGCTAAATTGTGTGCCTTATTCATTGCCCAACCGACCATTCTTGCAGCTCTAGCAGCACTTAAATATGTTGCAATTGCCCCATAGCTGGTAACTTTTCCGTATGGAATGAAGCGCACTACTTCATACACTTTCTCAAAAAAATTATCGGACGCTTTCACCAAGTGAAGATAAGAAGTTTTATATAATAAACTGAGTTAGATAATACCGAAAAGGGCTTTTAATATCCTGTAAGATCTTTTTTTATCTTGTAGAAATCATACTTTAAAAACTAGTTAGATGCTTCATGACCCAACTCAGGTTCCTGATTATTTGATAGCGTTTTATCAAGAAACACAACAAATATAGGAATACGGTTTTGTGTTTAAAAATCTAAGTTCGTTCTTCCGAAGTTTCAGAAATCGTAGAAAATAATTGCTTGTACTTGAAAATTTTTAATACTTCAATCTAAATTGAATATACGTAATGGGCTTACCAACTTCTAAATATTGATTTTCGTAAAAAGTTTGTGTTTCTGTAACTTCTTTAGGAGAACCTTCATTTTTATATACATTGTGATTTGCATTCAAAATTTCATGACCTTCTCCATGCAAGAGCCCTAAGGTATAACCGTGCATAAATTCGCTGTCGGTTTTTAAGTTCATGATTCCTTCTTCGTTTAAAATATGATGGTATTTTTTTAAGAATTCAGAATTTGTCATTCTATGTTTTGTGCGCTTAT